>CAZXSI010000010.1:0-45156 GCA_964643215.1 uncultured Klebsiella sp.
GGATGGATGTCGCGGCCTTCGATCATGGCCTGGTTGCGCAGCTCGCTGAGCTGCTCGTCCACGTCCTCGACGGTGAGCTTCTGCTCGAGCTTGATCGTGTCGTTGATGAGCTTCACGCGCAGGCGCATGATGTGCTCGAGGAAGTCGGCGTAGGCGCCCTTGTCGCCGTCCTTGATGTTGGGCAGGGCGAAGAGCTGCTCCTCGGAGTCGAGGATGTGTTCGGCGACGCGGACGAGGCGGACCGTCTGGTCCTTCTCGATGTCCTGGGCCTGGAACGGGACGAAGGCGGCCTCGAGGATCTCGTTGGACAGCCCGTACTCGCGGAGGGGGTCCATCATGTCGAGGATCCAGGGGAACTGGAACGGGTCGAGGATGCCCAGGCCGTCCGGCTCGTAATGCTTGGGATCGGAGTTCTCCTTCACCCACCAGTTGCCTTCCTTCTCCTTGAAACGGATGGTGCACCAGAGGAGCTTTGAGGTAGTCACAGCCATGGGAGGGTGGTGTGTCCATGTCTGGGCGGGAGTCAAGAGGGGTCGGCGCCGGGTCCAAATGGCGGGCTTCTCCGCTTTCCTTCCGCCCTTTCCTCCCTTAACTGCTGGGCATGTCTTTCCTGTACGAGAAGGTGATCACCAAGGCCCTCTACTCGCTGGACCCGGAGACGGCCCACCAGGTCGGCCTCCGCGGGATGGGCCTCCTGGGCGCCTGCGCCCCCCTGCGGCTCCTCATGGAACGCTCGCTGACCCCGAAGGGCGGCCGACCGGTCGAAGCCTTCGGCCTCAAGTTCCCGAACCATATCGGCCTCGCCGCCGGCTTCGACAAGGACGGCCTCGGCTGGCGCGGCGCGGCGGCCCTCGGCTTCGGCCACGTCGAGGTCGGCACGGTCACCCCCAAGGCGCAGCCGGGCAACGAGAAGCCCCGCGTCTTCCGCTACCCTGAGCTCAACGCGGTGGTGAACGCCTACGGTTTCCCGAACGACGGCGCCCAGGCGCTGCACGCCCGCCTCAGCCGGCAGCCGGGCCGCGGCCGGCGCGTCAGCCCGCTCGGCATCAACATCGGCAAGAACAAGGCCACCGCCAACGAGCAGGCGCATGAGGACTACCTCACCTGCTTCAAGCTCCTCGCGCCCCTCGCCGACTACGTCGCCGTGAACATCAGCAGCCCGAACACCGCCGGCCTGCGCGCCCTCCAGGACCGCGCCCCGCTCGTGACGCTGCTCTCGGCCCTCGCGCGCGAGAACCGTTCCGTCGCCGGCGGCCCGGTGCCCCTGCTCCTCAAGATCGCCCCGGACCTCAACCCGCACCAGCTGGCCGACATCGTCGGCGTCGTCGGCGAATGCGGCTTCGCCGGCATCATCGCCACGAACACCACCGTCACCCGCCCCGCGGGCACCGAGGCGTGCTCGCCCGGCCGCGGCGGCCTCAGCGGCGCGCCGCTCCTCGAACGCTCCCTGCAGGTCGTGCGTTTCCTCGCGAAGGAAGCCGACGGCCGCATCCCGATCGTCGGCTGCGGCGGCATCCTCTCGGCGAAGGACGCCGGCCGTTTCATGGACGAAGGCGCGTGCCTCGTGCAGGTCTACTCCGGCCTCGTCTTCCGCGGCCCGGAACTCGCCCGCGAGGTCGCCGCAGGCCTCGCCTGGCGCCAGCGCCCCTGGGCCTGATCACTTCGTCGGCGCGACGGGGATGTGCACTTCCGACTGCTTGAGGAAGAAGGGCACGAACGGGCTGTTCCAGTAGACCGCGTAGGGCTCGCCGGCCGCCTTGACGTCGGTCCGCTTCGCCAGCCAGGCCTTCAGCTCGGCCAGCGCTTCCTCGTAATTCTCGCGGCTGTAGGAGCCGCGGATGCCGATGGCGGCCACGCGCCGCTCAGGGACCGACGACAGCTTCACCTGCGGCGTCTCCGCGAGGTCCGCGCGCCTGGCCGAGGCCTCGTCCATGTAGAACACCATCGTGCCCGGCTTGATGCCCGCCTCGACCGGCGCCGTCATCGGGATCTTGTTCGAATCGATGTAGCGGAAGAGCTTCATGAAGAGACCGTTGTCCGCCGCGAAATAATCGTTGGCCGATTCCGCGCGCATCCAGCGGGCCGCGGGCAAGGTCTTGAGCTCGAGGTCGCCGGGCGCGGTGCGGGGGTAGGCTTCGGACACGGCCCGCAGGCTGGCCGACGACAGGAGGATGGCGAGGGCAACCGCGAGGAGGGGCTTCATAAAGTCATTAAAGACCCCTGCGCCCGGGCTTCCAACCCCGAATCCTCCGACCGCCCTTGCCACGGGCGGGGGACTTCCTTTGCTGAGGGCATGGGCGAAACGAACGAAAAGACCACCTTTGCCTCCCGCCTGGGCCATAACTTCCTGACCGGCCTGTTCCTGCTCATGCCGATCGGGCTGACCCTTTACGTGGTGTCCGTGCTGCTCGACCTCATGGGCAAGTTCATCCAGCCCGCGATCGAGTTCGGCCTGGGCTGGCTGTGGCACGAGGCGAAGACGCCGCCGCCCGACTTCACCGTCGGCCTCTACCGCCAGCTGGTGGTGCTCTCCTCGGCCCTGGTGATGCTCTTCATCCTCGTCATCGTCGGCTACCTTTCGAAGCGCCTCTTCGGCAAGGTCCTCCACCGGTGGTTCGCCACCGCGCTCGAACGCATCCCGGGCCTCGGCGCGCTCTACGGCACGATCCGCCAGATGGTCGACGCGCTCAGCGGCCGCAACAAGGACACCTTCCGCCGCGTGGTGATGGTGGAATTCCCGCGCCCCGGCATGTGGACCATCGCCTTCGTGACCCACGAGCAGCCCACGGTCTTCAGCGAAGTCCTCGGCAAGCCGGTCGTGAACGTCTTCATCCCGGCCGCGCCCGCGCCGACCACCGGCGTGATCCTCCACCTTTCGCCCGACGAAGTCCGCGAGACGAAACTGACCGTCGGCGAAGCCCTCGGCCTGCTGATGAGCTTCGGCTCGGTCGTCCCCAAGCCGGACACCAAGGAATAGGCCGGATGTCCGCGTCGAGCCTCCGCTGCCTGGTGCTGGGTCGCGATCCCTCCGGGGAATCGCACTCCCTGCTCACGCTCCTCGAGCCCGCCGAAGGCCTCGTGCGCTGCCTCATCCGCACCCACCGCGGCAACGGCACCACCCTGCCGGACCTCTTCGACGAGGGCGAGGTGAGCCTCGAACGCGCCAAGGACGGCGGCACGCGCTTCGCCCGCGACTACCGCCTGCTCACCCGCCGCGCCGGCCTCGCGCGCGACCACCGCACGCTCGAACGCGCCTGCCGCCTCGCCGCGATGCTCCGCAAGAACCCGCCGCCGCCCGAATCGGCCGAGGTCTGCTACCGCATCGCCCTCGAGACCTTCGACGCCATGGCCGCGCGCCCCCGCGCCGACTGCGCCTACTTCAAGAGCCTCTGGCTCATCCTCAAGGACGGCGGCTGGGGCGTCCATGAGCAGTGGTTCACGCGCCTCGGCGCCCGCCAGGCCCACGCCGCCGCCATCCTCGGGCAGCCGCTCGACGCGCAGACGACCGACGAGGAGACCGTCGCGGCGCTCGCCACCGACCTCGAACGCTGGTCCGCCGGCGAGGCCCATTTCGTGCTCCCCTGATGCGCATCGACATCAAGGCCAGGCGCGTCGAGCTCAGCGCGCAGGAGTTCGCGACGTTCCGCCCCGGACCCGGCGCGGGCGCCGGCGGCGCCCCGTGGCGCGCCGAGGCGGGCCGCCAATGGCATGAGACCATGCGCAAGGTCGCCGAAGCCGAAGGCCAGGGCTGGCAGTTCGAACGCGGCATCGCCTGCGAGGTCGGCGCCCTCGGCTGGACGATCGCCATCGCCGGCCGCGCCGACCAATGGCTCGAGACGGCCGACGAGGTCCGCATCCGCGAGATCAAGACGATCAGCCTCAAGCTGCCCCGGAAACCCGAATTCCTCCTCGGCCGCTTCGCCCACCACTTCCTCCAGCTCGCGGCCTACTGCCACGCGGCCCGGCTCGGCTCCGGCGCCCGCGAGGTGAAGGGGGAGCTGATCTTCATCGATCCCGCCGACGGCACGCGCCAGCCCGTCGCCCTGCCCCGCTCCGCCGAGGCCGACCTGCTCACGCAGGCGGAGGTCCTCGCCGCCCACGCGGAGAACCGCCGCGCCAGCCACGCGCGCCTGCTCAACCTGCCGGACCGCCTGCCGTTCAAGGAACCGCGCGTCGAATGGCTGCAGTGCTGCGCCGACCTCGACCAGGCCGGCCTGGATTCGCCCACCCGCCTGCTCGTCGCGCCCACCGGCTTCGGCAAGACCTCCGCGGCGCTGCGCCACGGCCTCGGCCTCCTGCGCGGCGGCCGCGCGGGCCGCCTGCTCTACCTCACCGGCAAGGGCACCGGCCAGACGCAGGTGCTCACCGAGCTCCGCCGCCTCGCCCGCAGCCACGAGCTGCGCGCGGTGCTCCTCCGCCCGCGCGCCGAACACGAGGTCGACGGCATCACCGACGACCCCGAGCAGATCCGCCGCAACTGGGCCAACGCGAAGATCGACCCGCAGCACCTCCTGGAGGAAGCCGCCGACCTCCGCCGCATCCGCGAGATCGGCCGCCTCGCGGGCGTGCCGCCGTGGGACATCACCAAGGCGATGCTCGCCCACGCCGACGTGGTGATCTGCGACTACAACTACGTCTTCTCCCCGCGCAACCGCGCCGCGCTCGAGACCGTGCCCGGCTGGGACATGGCGGACACGGCGCTGATCGTCGACGAGGCGCACAACCTCCCGGACCGCGCCGCGGAGTGCCTCTCGCTGCGCGACGACGCGCAGTCGGCCGCCGATTTCGCCTTCACGCTCACGCGCTTCCGCGCGCCCGAGGCCTGGTGCCGGACCGCGCAGCTGTGGGCCGACTTCCTCCATCGGCTGCCCAAGGCCGACGCGCTCTCGCCGGACGACCGCATCGAGGCGATGGCCGTCGCGGAACGGATGTCGGTCCTCGCCGCCGAACACCCGTTCAACACCGACGACCTCCCGGACGCCGCCAAGCAGGCCGTCTGGAACGCCGCCACGTGGTCCGAACGCCTCGAGGCCGCCGACCTCGGCTGGCTGCTCTGGTCGCCGAAGCCCGGCCTCCTCAGCCTGGACTGCCTTTCGGCCGCCAAGGCCACCGGCGAACGCCTCCGCGCCTTCGGGCACACGCTGCTGATGACCGCGACCCCGGGCCCGCGCGGTTCCCTCGCGGCCGACTGCGGCCTCGACCCCGACCATCTCGTGCTGGTCAACGCCCTCGCGCCGTGGCGCCAAGGAGCCTACGCCGTCGCGATCGACGGACGCGTGGACACCCGCCTGAAGACCCGCGAAGGCCACCTCGCGCGCACCGGCGCGGCGTTGCTCCGCCTTTCCCAGGAGGGCGCGGTCGCGGCGTTCTTCCCTTCCTACAAATACGCCGAGGCCGTGGTGAAGGAAGTGCGCGACCTCGAGCCCAAGGCCGACGTCGCCCTCCAGCCGCGCGGGCTCGGCCCCGAGGGCACCGCGCGCTTCGTCGAGGATTCGCTCAACCGCTACACGATCCTCTGCCTCATCCTCGGCGGCTCGCTCGGCGAAGGCGTCGACATGCTGGGCGGACGCATCCGCTCGGCGGTGGTGGTCGGCCCGGCCTTGCCCGAGGTCAACGCCCTCCAGGAAGCCCGCCGCCGGATGTTCGTCGAGGCCGGCGCCGAGGACGCGTTCGCGTTGGCGTACGTCCGGCCCGGCATGCGCAAGGTCAACCAGGCGCTCGGCCGCCTCGTCCGCGCGCCCGGCCACACGGCGCGCGTGCTCCTGCATTGCCGCCGTTTCGCCGACGAAGCCTACCGCAGCCTCCTTTCGACGGAATACGGCGACCCGGCGGTGCTGGCCGACGACGAGGAGTTCGTCCGCTGGTCCGCCCGCAGCTGATCAGACGCGCGCGATGACGCGGCCGGCCGGGTAGCGGATCTTCTTCATCGCGGCGTACTTGTCGTCCGCGGAGCGATAGCCGACGGCGCAGGCGACGACGACCTCGTAGCCGGTGCCCTTCAGCCCGAGGATCTCGGTGTAAGCGGCCGGATCGATGCCTTCGAGCGCGCACGTGTCGACCGCGAGGGCCGCGGCGGCGCCCATGAGCTGGCCGAGGGCGATGTAGAGCTGGCGGGCGGCCCATTCCTTCTGGCCGGCGGCGTCCTTGCCCTTGACCACGCCCCCGAGCATCATCTGGCGGTACGGTTCGAGCTTGGCCGCGTCGGCGTTACGCTCGGCGACCATCTGATGGAAGAAGTCGTTCACGTCCTTCTCGGTGATCTCCGTGCGGCGGGCGAAGACCACGAGGTGCGAGGCGTCGGTGACCTGCGACTGGTTCCAGGAGACGGGGCGGAGCTTGGCGCGCACGGCCGGGTCGGCGACCACGAGGAACTTCCAGGGCTGGAGGCCGTAGGACGAAGGCGTCAGGCGGAGGGACTCCTCGAGCGCGGCCCAGGTCGCGTCCGGCAGCTTGCGGGTGTCGAAGGCCTTGGTGGCGTAGCGCCATTCAAGGGAGGCAAGGAGCTGGGCGGGCGTCAGGGCGGCGTTCATGAGGACCACCAGACAACCCCGCCCCGCGCCGCTTGTCAAATCACGCGGGCGAAAGCACGCCGCCGGAGAGCACGAAACGCCGGCCGGCCCGTTCGGCGAACTCGCGGCTGTGCGTGACGAGGACCAAGGCCGCGCCGCGGTCCGCGACGACGCCCAGCAGCAGGTCCATGATCTCGGCGCCGGTGCGCTCGTCGAGGTTGCCGGTCGGCTCGTCGGCGAGGATGAGGGAAGGCCGGTTGACCAAGGCGCGGGCGAGCGCGACCCTTTGGCATTCGCCGCCGGAAAGCTTCGCCGGCAGGTGGTCGAGGCGGGCGCCGAGGCCGACCTGCATCAGCAGGGCGCGGGCGGCCGCGGTCGCGGAGACCGCCGGCACGCCGGCGATGCGCGCGGCCAGCGCGACGTTCTCGAGCGCGGTGAGCTCGGGCATCAGCTGGTAGTTCTGGAAGACGAAGCCCACGCCGCGGCCGAGCGTGGCGCGCGGGGCGACGAGCCCGGCGCCGGGCGCGAGGACACGGACCTCGCCCGCGTCGGGCTGGTCCAGTCCGCCCAGCTGCTGGAGCAGCGTGGTCTTGCCCGAACCGGAGGAGCCGCGGATCGAGACGGACTCGCCCGCGGACACCTCGAGCGAGACGTCGGTCAGCACCGGCAGCGGGCCGGCGGGCGAAGCGAAGGCCTTGGCGAGGCCGCGGACCTGGAGGACGACGTCAGGCATCGCGCATGGCCTCCGAAGGTTTGCGGCCGGCGGCCCAGAGCGCGGGCACGAGGCCGGCGATGGCCGTGGTCAGCAGGGTGAAGGCCGCCGCGACGACGAAATCGGCGGCGTCGTAGTGGAGGGGCACCTTCGAGAACTGGTAGATGTTCGCGGCCATGTCGCCGTCGCCGAACAGGCCGTTGATCGCGCCGAGGATCCCGTCGCGGCAGGCGAGGATCGTCCAGGTCAGCACGAAGCCGAGGAACGTGCCGAGCGCGCCGATGAGCAGGCCCTGCAGGCCGAAGAGCGCGACGACCTGCCAGCGCGCGGCGCCGAGCGCGGCGAGCACGCCGACCTCGCGCGAGCGGCGGATGACGGCGGAGAACAAGGTGCTGCCGATGGAGAACGACGCGACCAGCGTGATGATGAACATCAGGAAGAAGAGCATCGTCTTCTCGAAGCGGATGGCCTCGAGGAAGTTCCGCTTGATGTCCTGCCAGGGGCGGAAACGGAGGTCCGGATGGCCGGCCGCGAGGCGCGCGGCGGTCGCCTCGGCCAAGGCCGGCTCCTTCAGGCGCAGCGTGAGGCCGTGGGCGCGCGGGCCGAGGTTCCAGATCTCGCGGAAGCGGCGCAGCGGGATGAGCGCGGCGGCGTTGTCGACCTCGGTGAAGCCCGTGAGGATGACCGCGCAGACCTCGAACTCCGCCGGCAGGGGCGCCTTGCCCTTCTCGGCCCGCTCGGCCATCGCGGGCGACCAGACCTCGACGCGGTCGCCGACGCGCACGCGGAGGGCGCGGGCCAGGCCGGCGCCGAGGATGATGCGGCCGTCGTCGAGGTCGTCGAAGCTCCCGCCGTGCACGTACCGGCGGGCCGGCTGCGCGGGGTCGGTCGGGTCGATGCCGCGCACCTGGGCGATGCCGGAGAAATCGCCGTGGCGCGCGAGCGCGGGGCCTTCGGCGTAAGGCGAGGCCGCGGCGACCTCGGGCCGGGCGGCGAGCTGCTTCGCGAGCGCCTCGGGCCGCTCGAGCGGCGCGGCGGCGAGCACCTGGCAGTCGCCGAACGATTCGCGGATGCGCAGGCGATGCTCCTCGCCGAAGCCGTTCATCACCGTCTGCACGACGAGCAGCGAGGCGACGCCGAGGCCGACGCCGAGGATCGAGACCGTCGCGAACGCCGGGAAGCGCTTACCGGGCGGGAAGAGCTGGCGGAGGGCGAGATGGAGGAACCAGGGCAAGGGAGAGGGCTCAGGCCTGCGCTTCGGGCGCGAGCGTCGGGAACAGGATGACGTCGCGGATGTTGGCCGCGCCGGTCAGCAGGATCACCAGGCGGTCGATGCCGATGCCGAGGCCGCCCGCGGGGGGCATGCCGTGCTCGAGCGCGAGGAGGAAGTCCTCGTCGATCTTCTGGGTCTCGGCGCCGGCCTGGATCTCCAGCATCCTGCGCTGCACGCCGGGGTCGTTCTGCTCGGAGTAGGCCGGGGCGATCTCCTGGCCGTTGATGCAGAGCTCGAAGACGTCGATGGTCGAGTCGTCGCCGACGGTGACCTTGGCGAGCGGGCAGAGCTCCTTGGGGATGTGCGTGACGAAGGTCGGCTGGATGAGGCCCGGCTCGATGAGCTTGCCGAACACCTCGTTGGTGACCTCGTAGTCCTCCCAGTCGGCGCGCGGCTCATGGAGGCCGAGGGCCTTGCACGCGGCGATCTTCTCGTCCTTCGTGCGCGAGAACCACCGCGGGTCGCCCGTGCGTTCGAGGATGAGGTCCTTGTACTTCGCCTCGCGCCACTGGCCGCCGAGCTCGATCGCCACGCCGTCCGGACGGACGACGGTGGTCGTGCCGAGGACCTCGGCGCAGACCTTCTGGATCATCGAGCGGACGAGCTCCATCATGCCGCGGTAGTCGGTGTAGGCCTGGTAGGCCTCGAGCATCGTGAACTCGGGGCTGTGCTTGACCGAGACGCCTTCGTTGCGGAAGACGCGGCCGATCTCGAAGACGCGGTCCATGCCGCCGACGAGGCAGCGCTTGAGGTGGAGCTCGAGGGCGATGCGCAGGTAGAAGTCGCAGTCGAGGGCGTTGGAGTGCGTCTCGAACGGGCGGGCCGCGGCGCCGCCGGCGATGGCGTGGAGGGCCGGGGTCTCGACCTCGGTGAACTGGCGGCTCCAGAGGAAGCGGCGGATCGATTCGACCACGCGGCTGCGGATGAAGAGGCGGCGGCGGGACTCCTCGTTGACGACGAGGTCGAGGTAGCGCTGGCGGTAGATCTTCTCGGCGTCGGTCAGGCCGGCCCACTTCTCGGGCAGCGGGCGGAGGGACTTCGCGACGAGCTTGTATTCGGCCACGCGGACCGTGACCTCGCCGGTCTTCGTGCGGAAGAGCCTGCCGCGGACGCCGACGAAGTCGCCGGAGTCGACCAGCTTCTTGAAATGGGCGTCGTACGCGTCGCCCAGGGCGTCGCGGGTGAAGTAGGTCTGGATGACGCCGCCGCGGTCGAGGATCTTGACGAAGCTCGCCTTGCCCATCACGCGCAGGGCGACGATGCGGCCGGCGACGGAGACCTCGGGACCTTCCTCGACGCCTTCGGGCAGGAGCGCCGGGCATTCGGCCGAGACATGGGTCTGGTTCCACTCGGCGCGGAAGGGGTCTTCGCCCGCGGCGCGGAGCTGGGCGAGCTTCTCCTTGCGGACCGCATGCAGGTCGTGGGAGATGGCGTTGAGGTCGGGCTTTTCGCTCATGTTGGCTACCCCAAAGGGGTGTCTCCCGGAGGGCGGGGAGGCAAGGGCGAAAGGTTCGGCTTTCCGTGTTGCGGCGGGGGCTTTCCGGCGAATAACCGAGACCCATGAAGGCCTATCTCGACCTGCTTCGCCACGTCCGGCAGCACGGAGAAATCCGGGGCGACCGCACGGGCACGGGCACGATCGGCATCTTCGGGGCGCAGCTCCGCTTCGACCTCGCCGAAGGCTTCCCGTTGCTGACCACCAAGAAGGTCCACGTGAAGTCCATCACGCACGAACTGCTGTGGTTCCTGTCCGGCAGCACCCAGAACGCCTGGCTCACCGAACGCGGCGTGAGCATCTGGAACGAGTGGGCCACCGCCGAGCAGTGCGCGAAGTTCGGCCGCCAGGAAGGCGACCTTGGCCCCGTCTACGGCCACCAGTGGCGCAACTTCGGCGCGACGAAGCGGCCCGACGGCACGTTCGCGCACGACGGCGTCGACCAGATCCGGCGCGTCGTCGAGGAGATCAGGCGCAACCCCTCGAGCCGCCGCCTGATCGTCACCGGCTGGAATCCGCTCGAGGCCGACCAGGTCGCCCTGCCCCCTTGCCACACGCTGTTCCAGTTCTACGTCTCGACCGACGGACGGCTCAGCTGCCAGCTCTACCAGCGCAGCGCGGACCTCTTCCTCGGCGTGCCGTTCAACATCGCGAGCTA
Source organism: uncultured Klebsiella sp. (assembly GCA_964643215.1). Classification (GTDB taxonomy): domain Bacteria; phylum Verrucomicrobiota; class Verrucomicrobiia; order Opitutales; family UBA953; genus UBA953. The sequence goes on from CAZXSI010000010.1 coordinate 10,648, forward strand.
CGCGATGCTCACGCACATGATCGCGCAGGTCACGGGCCTGAAACCGGGCCATTTCGTCCACACCTTCGGCGACGCGCACATCTATTCCAACCACGTGGAGCAGGTCGAACTGCAGCTCTCGCGCGAGCCGCGCGCCCTGCCCCGCCTGGTGCTGAACCCCGACGTGAAGGACCTCTTCGCGTTCAAGTTCGAGGACATCGCGATCGAAGGCTACGACCCGCATCCGGCGATCAAGGCGCCGGTCGCCATCTGACGTCGTGGACCTCGGTCGCCCGCTCATCGCCATCGCCGCCGTCGCGCGCAACCGCGGCATCGGCCTGAACAACAAGCTCCCGTGGCGCATCCCGGAAGACTTCGCGTTCTTCAAGGCGACCACCATGGGCCAGGTGCTCCTGATGGGCCGCAAGACGTACGAGTCCATCGGCCGGCCGCTGCCCGGCCGCACGACCGTCGTGCTCAGCCGTTCCGGCTTCAGCGCTCCCGGCGTGATCGTCGCCAAGGACTGGCAGGAGGCGGCGCGCGTCGAGCCGACCAAGACCCTTTTCCTCGCCGGCGGCGCCGCGTTGTATGCCGAAGCCCTGCCCTGGTGCGCCGAACTGATCCTCACCCATGTGGAGATGGAGCCCGCGGCGGACGCTTTTTTCCCTGACTGGACCGGCAAGTTCGACGCCGGCGAGGTCATCGCCCGGCACCCCGCCTGCGAGATGCGCCGACACCGGCCGCTTTGAGGTATTGATTGGTTTCAGTCATAATCAAGGGGTCTGAGGTGACCGGGGGCTTATGACCCCCATAAAGTGCCAAAAAAGGGCTTTTAGGGGCGTTTTCTCCTTTCCAATACCTCCCCCCACCCTAGGTTCCGACCCATGCCGGACGGCCTGTTTATTTTCTTCGCAGCACTGACCCTCGGGGCTGCCCTCCTCCTGGTCCTGAGCCGCAACGCCGTGACCTCCGCCATGGGGATGATCCTCGCCTTGGTCGGGGTGGCCGCCGAGTTCTTCCTCTTGGACGCCTACTTCCTCGGCGTGCTGCAGGTCCTCGTCTACGCCGGCGCCGTGATGGTGCTCTTCCTGTTCATCATCATGCTCCTCGACACCGAGGACCCGACGGGCGCGTACCCGTGGAAGACGGCCGCCCTCGGTCTCGCGACCTTCTTCCTCCTGGCCGCCGGCGTGCTCTGGCTCTTCCACTGGTCCGGCGCCGTCTCCGCCGCGAAGGCCGGCGCGACCCCGCCCGAGCTCTCCGCGAACCCGGCGGAGTTCGTCACCGCCGCCAAGGCGTTCGGCCGCCTGCTCTACAGCAAGTATCTCCTGCCGCTGGAAATCGCCGGCTTCCTGCTCCTCGTCGCCCTCGTCGGCGTCGTGTCGCTGAGCAAGGACAACCCCGAGTCCCAAGCCTGACCTTTCCGCCATGGAAAACACCTCCCTCGCTCACCACCTCATCCTGGCGGGCCTCCTCTTCGTCCTGGGCCTGACCGGCGTGCTCCTGCGCCGCAACCTGCTCGTCGTGTACATGTGCCTCGAGCTCATGCTCGCCGCCGCCACGCTGGCGCTCGTCGCGTTCTCGCGCTTCAACCGCACCATGGACGGAGCCGTCCTCGTCTTCTTCGTCATCACCGTCGCGGCCGCCGAGGTCGCCGTCGGCCTCGCCCTCATCGTCGCCCTGTTCCGCAAGCGCGGCACCGTGCAGTCCGACGCGCTCACCACCCTCCGCGACTAAGCCTTCCCGATGCCTTCCGACCTCTCGTCCCTGGTCCACTGGATCCTCTTCCTGCCGCTGGGCGCGGCCGCGTTCTCGGCCTTCTTCCTGCGCCGCGCGGGCGGTTTCGCCGCCTGGCTGTCGACCGCGGTCGCCTTCGGGATCGCCGGGCTCGCGCTCGCCCTGCTCCTCCGGGGCGGCGACGTCCGCTGGCACGTCGAACTCGCGAAATTGGGCGGCGTGAGCCTCGGCTTCGGCTACCTCGTCGACGCGAACGCCCGCCTGATGCTCTTCGTGGTGTCGTTCGTCGCCGCGTGGATCCACCTCTTCTCCGTCGGCTACATGAAGGAGGACGCGGCCCGCGGCCGCTTCTTCGCCGGCCTCTCGATCTTCATGTTCTCCATCCTGGGCATCGTCGTCGCCGACAACCTGCTCATGACGTTCGTCTTCTGGGAGCTCGTGGGCTTCAGCTCGTACATGCTGATCGCGCACTACTTCGACAAGGATTTCGCCGCCGCCGCCTCGAAGAAGGCCTTCATCGTCAACCGCGTCGGCGACCTCGGCTTCATCCTCGGCATCGCGATGTGCCTGTCGCTCTACGGCACGCTCGACTTCGCCGCGCTCAAGGACCATGCGGCCGCCGCCAAGGCCGTCCCCGTCGCCGTCGGCGCGCTGCTCATGTGCGGCTTCCTCGGCAAGTCCGCCCAGTTCCCGCTGCACGTCTGGCTCACCGACGCCATGGCCGGCCCGACGCCGGTCTCCGCGCTCATCCACGCCGCGACGATGGTCGCCGCCGGCGTCTACTTCATGGCCCGCGTGAGCTTCCTGCTCGCCCCGGAAGTCCTGGGCTTCATCGCGATCTCCGGCGCCGGCATGGCCGCGCTCGCCGGCCTCTGCGCCCTGGCGCAGACGGACATCAAGAAGTCCCTCGCCTACTCGACCCTCGCGCACCTCGGCATCATGGGCTGCGCCCTCGGCCTCGGGCGGCCGGACCTCGCCCTGATGCACATGGCGATGCACGCCTTCTTCAAGGCCACGCTGTTCCTCGGCGCCGGCTCCGTCATCCACGGCTGCCACCACGAGCAGGACATGCTCAAGATGGGCGGCCTGCTGAGGAAGATGCCCCTCACCGCCGCGACGTTCATCGCCGCGACGCTCTCGAACTGCGCCGTGCCGTTCCTCGCCGGCTGGTACTCCAAGGACGCCATCATCGAGGCGGCCTTCCACGGCGGGCACCTGGCGATCTTCGCGTTCCTGTCCTTGGCCGCGCTCGCGACCTGCCTCTACAGCGGCCGCATGATCCGCCTGGTCTTCCTGGGCGATGCCAACTCCGAGGAAGCTTCCCACGCCCACGAGTCGCCGTGGACGATGACCCTGCCGCTGGTCGTGCTCGGCCTCGTCTACTCCGTCGGCGGCGGCTTCCTGGCCCCCGCGCTCATCCCCGCCGGCTCGTTGCAGCCGATCGGCAAGGCCCTCGGCGAGGTCGCCTTCCACCTCACCGCACCCTCGACGATCGTCGGCCTGTTCTCGCTCGTCGTCGGCTTCCTCGGCGCGCTGAAGTTCTACGGCGCCGTCCGCGGCGCCGACGCCCTCCGGGTCCTCTCGCCCCGCGCCTACCACCTCCTCGAGCACCGCTGGATGGACGGCCTGTACCGCTGGTACGTCGACGCCGTGCAGCGCCGCCTCGCCGAGTTCGTCGCCTTCCTGGACCTGCTGCTCGTCAACGGCGTCGCCGTGCGCTGGCTCGGCGGCGGCGTCCCGGCGGTGCTGGGCTACCTGACCGGCCGTTCCTTCCACCGCGGCCAGACGCGCGCCTACGCGCTCTGGATCGTCGTCGGCTCCCTCCTCCTGGTCTGGTTCCTCCTCGCCCGCTGATCTCATGGACCCTTCTCCCGCCACGTTGCTCCAACTCGCCGTCACGGCCCCGATCGTCGTCGGCCTGATCCTGCTCGCCGGCCGCGACCTCCCGCGCAGCTTCGCCTCGGGGCTCGCCCTCGGCGGCTTCGCGCTCCCGGCCGTGCTCGCTCCCTGGCTCCTCGTCCTCTGGTCCGACCCCGCCACCACGCCCGCGCAGTTCCAGTCCGCCGGCTTCTGGGGCTTCGGGTTCGCGCTCAACGGCCTCGGCGCGCCGCTCCTCGCGATGACCGCGCTCGTCGGCTTCGCCGCGGGCGTCAAGGCGCTCACGCAGGAAGTCGAAGGCCGGAACACCTACCTCGGCCTGATCCTGTTCATGCTCGGCGGCACGCTCGGCGTGTTCGGCACCAACCATCTCGTCGGCTGCTACTTCTTCCACGAGTTCGCGCTGATCCCGACCTTCGTCCTGACGCTCTTCTGGGGCGGCGAAGGCCGTCGTCCGGCCGCCATGCAGATGGCGATCTACCTCACCGCCGGCGCCATGGCTTCCCTCGCGGGCATCCTCATCGCCGTCGACGCCGCGGGCGTCGAGTACGGCGCGGCCACGTTCGAGAACGTCGCCCAAGGCCTGCAGGACGCGCCGCGCATCCCGGGCGCCACGGGCGCGCTGGTGCTCTTCGGCCTCGGCACCCTCGCCTCGCTCTTCCCCTTCCACTCCTGGGCGGCGCCCGGCTACTCCGCCGCCCCGACCCCGGTGTCGATGCTCCACGCCGGCGCCCTCAAGAAGTTCGGCCTCTACGGCATCATCCTCCTCGGCCTGAGCAGCCTCGACATCACCGGCGGCAGGCTCGGCGCCTGGTTCCTCTGGTTCGCCGTCGCCAACGTCGTGCTCGTCGGGCTGATCTGCCTCGCGCAGCGCGACCTCAAGCAGCTGCTCTCCTGGAGCTCCGTCGCCCACATGGGCCCGATCTTCCTCGGCATCTGGGTCTGCGGCGTGTCCGGCCAGGCCGACGGCCTCGACGCCGCCGCCTTCCTCATGGTCGCGCACGGCCTCTCCTGCGCCGCGCTCTTCCTCCTCGCCAACGCCGTCCGCGCCCGCGCCGGCACCTACCGGCTCGACGAGCTGGGCGGCCTGGCCGCGCGCACGCCGGTGCTCGCCGCGCTCTTCGTCGCCGCGTCGATGGCCTCCATCGGCCTCCCGGGCTTCGGCAATTTCTGGGGCGAAGTCGGCGTCTTCCTCGCGCTCCGCGCCCAGCCGCTGTGGCTGCAGGCGCTCGTGGCCTCGACGGTCGTGATCTCGGCCGTCTACGCGCTCCGCGCGGTGGCCTCCACGTTCTTCGGCCCGGCCTCCGAGGCGCTCGAGAAGCGCTTCGCCGCCGCGCCCTTCGGCGACCTCGGCTGGGCCGAGCGCTTCGCCGCCTTCGTCCTGCTCGGCGCCTCGCTGGCGATCGGCTTCGCGCCTTCGCTCGTGACGAAGTCCGTCAACCCCGTCGCCGCCGGCCTCACCACCTTCTCGCAGCATAACGCCAAGGCCCCCGCCAAGGCCGCCCCGGCGAAGCCCGCCCAACGCTAAGCTCTCCGCACGATGATTCCTTTCCTCGCCGACATCGACCCGCTCTTCAAGGCCCTCGCCCCGCGCACGGCCGACTGGCAGAGCATCCTGCCGGAGATCGCCGTCGCCGGCCTCTCCCTCCTCTGCCTGCTGCAGGCGATGCTCCTGCCCAAGGCGCTGCGCTTCCTGATTCCGAACACCGCGCGGGCCGGCCTGGTGCTCGTCGCGGTGATGGCGCTGTTCGACGGACCTTGGGTCCAGCCCGCCGACGTGGCCTCGTTCGCCGGCCTGCTCCGCCAGAACCTGCCGACCGAAGGGGTGCGCATGGTCTTCCTGCTCTCGGCGCTGCTGACCAGCTTCCTCGCCGAGCGCTTCCTCCGCGAGCGCGACGCCGCCGTCGCCGACTACCATCACGTGCTGCTGGTGGTCACCGCCGCGTTCATGCTCCTCGCCCAGTCGAACCATTTCGTCACGTTCTTCGTGTCGCTCGAGACGGCCGCCGTCGGCCTCTACGTGCTCGTCGGCTACCTGCGCCGCAGCGAAGCCTCGCTCGAGGCGGGCGTGAAATACCTCGTCGCCGGCGGCCTCAGCTCGGCGCTCCTCCTGATGGGCATGGTGCTCGTCTACGGGGCGCTCGGCGCGGCCGGCGTGGCCGACTCGCTCAACTTCACCCAGGTCGGCAAGGCGCTCGCCGCGCAGGCGGCCGCGCACGCCGTCTCGCCCCTCACGCTCACCGGCATCGCCCTGATCCTGGGCGGCGTCGCGTTCAAGCTCGGCGCCTTCCCGTTCCACGCCTGGATCCCCGACGTCTACCAGGGCGCCCCGACGCCGACGACCGCCTTCCTCGGCACGGCCTCCAAGGCCGCCGGCGCGTTCACGCTCATCCTCCTCGCGACCGGACCCTTCGCGCCGATCGCGGCCAAGCTGGCGCCGCTCCTCGGCGGGGCCGCCGTCCTGACGCTGCTCGCCGGCAACCTCGGCGCCCTCGCGACGACCGACGTGAAGCGCACGCTCGCGCTTTCCGGCGTCTCGCACGCGGGCTTCGTCCTCGCCGCCGTGACGGCCGCGCTCGTCCTGCCCGGCGTGACCGCCTTCGGCTACGACGTCGAACAGGTCGTCGTCATCTACCTGCTCGCCTACGTGGTCGGCACCTTCCTCGCCGCGCAGGCGCTCGTCTCGCTCCCCGCCGTCGAGGACCACCGCCGCCCGCAGCTCGCCCTGCGCGGCCTGCTGCGCCGTTCGCCGCTCCTCGCCAGCTCGCTCGGCTTCGGCATCGGCTCGCTCGCCGGGGTGCCGCCTTCGGTGGGCTTCATCGCCAAGCTGCTGGTGCTGGCGCTGCTCGTCGCCGCCAAGCTCTGGTGGATCCTCGGCGCCGCCCTGCTCGGCGTCGCGATCAGCATCCATTACTACTTCTCGATCCTCCGCGAGGCGGTCGTCCGGCCGACCGAGGACGACGAGGAGCTGGCGCCGCTGGAACTCTCCTTCGGCACCCGCTTCCTGATCGGCGCGCTCACCGCGACCTCGATCCTCGGCGGCCTGTTCGTGCTCTTCGGCGGCTAACGCCCCTTGCCCCGCCCGCGGGGGTGGTGGCGACGGTGGGCGGCCGACAGCGCCGTCCGGTCGACCGACGTGTAGATCTGCGTCGTGGCGATGTCGGCGTGGCCGAGCATCTCCTGGATCGAACGCAGGTCGGCGCCGCCTTCCAGCAGGTGCGTCGCGAAGGCGTGGCGCAGCAGGTGCGGCTTCACGGGGACGGAGACGCCGGCGCGACGCGCGGCCTGCTTCACGCCGAGCCAGAAGGTCTTGCGGGAGATGGCCACGCCCCGGGCGCTCAGGAAGAGCGCGCTGCCGGTCTTGGGGCGCACGAGCTTGGGCCGGCCGGCCTTCAGGTACGCCTGCAGGGCGACGAGGGCGGTCTCGCCGACGGGCACGACCCGGTCCTTGGAGCCCTTGCCGGTGACGCGCACGAGGGCCGACTCGGCGTCGACGGCCTGGATCTCGAGCGCGCAGAGCTCGGAGATGCGCAGGCCGGAGCCGTACATCATCTCGAGCATCGCGCGGTCGCGCAGGCCTTGCGGCGTGCCGGTGTCGGGCGCGGAGACGACCAGGGCGGCCTCCGCCGCGCTGATCATGCCCGGCAGCTTGCGGCGGAGCTTCGGCCCGCGGGCGAGCTCCGTGAAGTCGTCGCGGCGCAGGCCGCTGCGCACCAGGTGGGCGGAGAAGGAACGGACGGCGGAAAGGCGGCGGGCGAGCGAGGCGGCGGCGTGCCCCTTGCGGTCGAGCGCGCGCGTCCAGGCGTCGACGTCGGCGAGCGTGACCTGCGTCCAGTTCGTCCGGCCGGCCCGGCCGCAATGGGCGGCGAAACGGACCAGGTCGGACTCGTAGGCCTCCGTCGTCAGCTTCGCGGCGCCGCGTTCGAGGGAGAGATGGGCCAGGAACGCGTCCACCGGCTCCCTCAGGTCGGGCGGCACCGGCTCACGGCGGACTCGGGGCGGCTTCGGCATGCGTCATCAGTATTGCCCCGACCCCCGGGGAGTCCATAAGGATTGAGCATGTCCAGCCAGCGTGAGCGCGCCATGAAGCCGACCGACCTCCGGGGAATCCTCCGGTATGTCCCGATGTTCCGCGACCACGTGTTCGTCATCGCGGTCGACGGCTCGATCGTGTCCCACGAGAACTTCGCGAACATCGTCACCGACATCGCCGTCCTCCGCAGCCTCTCGATCAAGGTCGTCCTCGTGCACGGCATCGGCCAGCAGCTCGTCGGCCTCGCCGGCGAGCACAACATCGCGCTCTCCGACATCCAGGGCGAAGGGCCCACCGACGTGTCGACCATGTCGCTCGCGCGCGAGGCCTCGGCCCTCGTCTCGCAGTCCGTCCTCGAGAACCTCTCCCAGGCCGGCCTGCGCTGCGCCATCACCAACGCCGTCCGCTCGACCAAGATCGGCCGGCTCAAGGGCGTGGACCACCTCTACACCGGCAAGGTCGAGAAGGTCGACGCGGCCATCCTGAAGTCCATGCTCTCGCAGGACATCCTCCCGCTCGTCACCCCGATCGTGTGCGACCGCGAAGGCCAGTCCCTGCGCGTCAACAGCGACCACCTCGCCATGGAGCTCGCGGTCGCGCTCGGCGCCTCGAAGCTCATCTACCTCACGCCCTTCAGCGGCCTGCAGGTGAACGGCGTCGTGCAGCTCAACCTGCCGGAAGACGACCTCAAGCGCCTCCTCGCGGACAAGTCCGCGAAGCTGGACCCGCGCATCCGGAGCAAGGCCGTGCAGGCCGCCAAGGCCCTCGACAACGACGTCCCCCGCGCCCACATCCTCGACGGCCGCGTCTTCGGCTGCCTGCTCACCGAGATCTTCGACAAGGTCGGGCTCGGCACGATGGTGCACGCCAACGACTACGACCGCATCCGCCAGGCCAAGAAGAAGGACGCCCAGGCCCTCTACAACCTCGCCAAGCACGGCGCCAAGACCGACGCGCTCGTCGCCCGGACGCGCCAGCAGATCGAGCAGGCCTACGCCGAGTTCTACGTCTACGAGATCGACGACAGCATCATCGGCTGCGCGGCGCTGCGCCCGTTCCCCGGCGGCAAGGCGATGGAGCTCGGCGCGGTCTACGTGCAGCCCTTCTACCATGGCCGCGGCGTCGGCAGCAAACTCGTCGAGTTCGCCAAGCGCCAGGCCAAGAAGCTCGGCGCGAAGAAGCTCATCGCGCTCACCACGCAGACGCAGGGCTTCTTCCAGTCGGCCTGCGGCTTCGTGCCGGGCGCGCTGACGGACCTGCCCGCCGAACGCCGCAAGGCGCTCAAGGAAAGCGGCCGCAACTCGCAGGTGCTCGCGTTCCCCCTCAGCCGCCTGAGCGATTCGGTGCGCTGAGGGCTCAGCCCGCCGCGAAGAAGCCGCGCTGCTTCTCGCTGATCGGCAGCCCGAGCTTCTCCATCGCCAGCAGGAAGTCCTCCCAGACGGCCCGCTTGGCGGACGCGCTCGGGTTGTGCAGCAGGTAGTTCGGGTGATAGGTCGGCATCAGCGGCACGCCGCCGAGGTCGAACCACCGGCCGCGCGCCTGCGTGATGCTCGGCGTCCGGCCATGCAGCGCCTCGAACGCCTGGGCGCCGAGCGCGACCACGATGCGCGGGGCGACGATGTCGACCTGCGCGCGGAGGTACGGAAGGTTGAAGGCGAGTTCGCGCGCGGTGGGCGGGCGCTTGCCGTACCGGGTCGGCGGCTCCGGGCGCCAGACCATGACGGGCGCGAGGTAGCAGTCGGCGGGGCCGATCGCGGCGGCGCCGAGGATCTTCTGGAGCAGCTCGCCGGAGGCGCCCGCGAAGGCCTGGCCGGCCTCCATCTCCTCGAGCGACGGCGCTTCGCCGACGAACACGACCTTGGCGTCCAAGGAACCGTGGCCGAGCAAGGGACGCTGCGGAGCGACGAGATGCTTCTTCGTCTCGGCGCACGCGTCGACGAGCTGACGCAGGGCCTGCATGCGCGCGGCCTTGGTGCCGGCGGGCAAAGTGAAGATCGGCGGGTCGGGGACAAGCGGGGCGGCCGCGACGACGGCCGGCTTAGGCGCGACCGGCGTCGATGGTCCGGCCGGGCGGGCGGCGGGCGCCGGCGCGGCGACCGGCGCGGCTCCCGCCAGGGCCTTCAAGGCGGCCAAGGCATCGTCCGAGACGCTGACGCGTCGCACCCCGGCGGCCTTCTGGCGGCGGAGCTCCTCGAGCAGGATATCCAAGGCCTCTGCGGGGTCTTCGATCACGGGGAGAGGGATTCGAGGGCGCGGGCGAGGGTCAAATCTTTCTCCGTGATCTGATCGCCGGCGTCATGGGTGCAAAGGCGGAGGGTCACCCGGTTCCAATTATTATGGATCTCGGGGTGGTGGTTCAGCCCCTCGGCGACCGCGCCCACCTGATTGATGAAAGCCAAGGCGGACTTGAAATCCTTTAACTTGAAGACCTTCAACAACTTGCCCTGCTCGACGACCCAACCATCCAACGACCGCAGGGCCGCCTGGATCTGGCTTGGAGTCAAAGCTACGCTCATGAAAAGAGCCTGTTTCAGGCGTTAATCGGAGTCAACGCAGGGCTGAAAGAAGACCCCTATTGTGAATAAACTTGCCGTAGCCTTCCTTAACTGCCTTATAAGCGGTCAGGTTTGTCTCGGAAAATAACCAAAGTAAGAGACAAGCCCCGCAATAATCCGGTGAGTTGACGGTCGTTAAGACGGCAAATCGAAATCCGAAGGTCGGAAACGGGCAATGCGGTGTAGGTAAACCAAGCAAAACAAAAGATATGGAAAACAAACTGTTCGTGGGCAATCTGCCCTGGGCCGCAACCGAATCCGACATCCGCGCTCACTTCTCCCAGGCTGGCGAAGTGGTCTCCGTGGAAGTCATGATGGACAAGTTCACGGGTCGTCCCCGCGGCTTCGCCTTCGTGACCATGGGCAACGCCCAGCAGGCTCAGGATGCGATCGCTAAGACCGAAAACATCGACTTCATGGGTCGCCCCCTGAAGGTCAACGTCGCTCGTCCTCGCGAAGAGCGCCCGTCCTTCGGCGGTGACCGTCCCCGCTCCGGCGGCTTCGGTGGTGGCGAACGTCGCGGCGGCTTCGGCGGCGGCGACCGTGGTGGCTTCGGCGGAGGCGGCTCTCGTGGCGGCTTCGGCGGCGGCTCTCGCGGCGGCTTCGGCGGCGGCGAACGTCGCTCCGGCGGCTTCGGCGGCGGCGACCGTGGCGGCTACTAATCCTCGGATTAACCCCTCCTACCAAGGGCGCCTTTCGGCGCCCTTTTTTGTGCCCGGAACAGCCGGGTTCCTCGGGAAAAGGGCCTATCCGCTTGTCCCCGGCCGACCGTCCGGCTTAATCGGCCTTCGCCATGCGTCCGCTGCTCGCCCTGATCCTCTGCCTCGCCGGGGCCTCCGCCCGGGCCGAACTCAACACGGAAGGACTGCCTGGCGGCGCCGCGGCCGTCGTGGGCTTCGACCTCGCCGCCTTCCGGGCGACCAAGCTCGGTCAGGCCATCGAGCAGCTCGCCGACATGAAGGCCGGCAACCTGGAAGTATCCCGCAAATTCCGCGAGCAGCTCGGCATCGACCCCGAGGTCGACCTCAGCGGCTTCGTCGTGGCGGCCTACCCGGGCGCCGACGGCAAGATCGCCGAGAAGAACGCCTCCGGCATCGTGCTCATCCGGGGCAAGTTCCTGCCCGCGACCATCGACGCCTTCGGCGAGAAGCACGGGCTCCCCGTCCGCGCCGTCGGCAAGCACCGCGCCTGGGAAGCGGCCGCGTTCATCGAGAAGCTTTCGGGCCAGAAGGCCAAGGAGAACGCCGATGAAGCCTTCGTCGTCGCCCATTCCGAAAAACTCGTGATCGTCGCCGGCGCCGCGTTCCTCGAACGCGCCCTCGCGGCCGCCGACCGCGGCGAGAAGTCCGCGCAGCTGCCCGCCGAGGTCGCGGCGAGCTTCGCCTCCGCCCAGCGGGGCTGGCTCTACCTCTACGCCGACGCGACCAAGATGCCGAAGGCGAAGCAGGACGTCGGGGCGGAGGACATCTCCGTCGTGCTGGGAGAGAACGCCACCGACGTGCAGCTCGCGACGGGGGCCCGTTTCGTGAGCCCCGAGAAGGCCGCGGCCACGCTCAAGCAGCTGCAAGGCCTGCAGGCCTTCGCGATGATCGGGCTCGCGAACGACGACGGCAAGTCGGCCGAAGAGAAGGAGACCATGGCGCTGCTCTCCGACATGGTGCAGAAGATCCGCCTCGGCGGCGAAGGCCGGCAGGTGACCCTCGCGCTCGATTACCCGGCGGAGAAGATGGCGCAGGCGGTCAGGCGGACCGCCGAGAAGGGGCTGGCGAAACCGGCGGCCAAATAAGCCATGCGCCGTCCGCTGCTGCTGCTCGCCCTGCTCGCGACGGCGTGCGGGCTGGCCTGGCGATGGACCCATCCCGGCGACCTGCGGCTCCGCGTCGACCCGCGTAGCCGCGAGGTCGCGCTCCTCCTGCCGCGCGAAGCCCAAGGGCTCCGGACCTCCGCCGTCGTGCTCCGGGCGCTCGCCGAGCTCGCCCCGCCCGAACACCGCGCGGCCCTGCGCGCCGGCCTGGCCGGTCCCGCCGGGACCGAGGCCGGGCGCACGACGGTCGGCTTCATCCCCGGACAGGCCGCCGAGCTCAGCGCCGACCCGCCCGAGGTCGACGTCGGCGGCAAGACGATCCCGGGTCTCGCGCGCGTGCAGCTCGGCGGCGTCCCTCGCGGCTACCTGCTCGTCCACGCCGCGCCGGCGCAAGCCCTGCTCGAGACCGCCGCCCGCCGGCGCTGGCTCGGACGCGCGCTGCTCGAGGCCGGCGCGCAGGCCGAGACCGCGACCATCGCCGTCGGCGAAAGCGACGACGGCGCCTTCCTCGTCGCGACGATCGCGTTCGCCTATCGCACCGGCGACGAGGCCGAGGCGGCGCTCGACCTCCTCACGACGAAGCAGGGCGACTACGACGCGCTCGGCTTCGCCGCGCGACCGGGGACCGGCCGCATCACGCGCCAGACGAAGCTGCTCGTGGTGCGCCTCGACATCGAGACGGACCTCGTCCTGCAGGCGCTCGGGCGCCGCTAGGGCTCAGGCCTTCTCCAGCGTGCCGTCCGCCTTGAGCCGGCGGTAGTAGCAACCCGAGCGGGCCTTGCCGTTCTCCTTCGTGTGGCACGCGCCCTGCCCCGCCGGACGGACCTTGTAGAGGATCGAGTTCTGCTCGCAGTTGACGCGCACCTCGAGGAGCTCGAGGAAATCGCCCGAGGTCAGTCCCTTGATCCAGAGCTCGTTGCGCGACGTGCTCCAGAAGGTGGCTTTCTTTTCACGGAGGGCCGTCCGCAGGGCGAGCTCGTTGACGTAGCCGAGGATCAGGACCTCGCCCGTCCGGGCGTCCTGGGCGACGGCGGGAATCACGTCGGCCTCGCCGGAAGCGATTTTACGCAGTTTCTTGAAATCCAGGCGAAGCGCGCCGCCTTCTTCGAGTTCTTGGTCGGACATGATTCCGTTTTGAAGGGGTTCGCTACCTCATTCAAGGCTGGAAACCCCGCCTGTTTATCCCTTACGCATTAGCCCTATGTCGCTCAACCATTCCGCCGACCTTTCCCGCGCCGCCACCGAAGCGCGAGGCCTCGCCATGGACGCCGTGGCCGCCTGCCATTCGGGCCACCTCGGCCTGCCGCTGGGCGCCGCCGAGATCGGCGCGGTGCTCTACGGCAGCTTCCTCCGCCACGACCCCGCCGCGCCGGCCTGGATCAACCGCGACCGCTTCGTGCTCTCGGCCGGCCACGGCTCGATGTTCGTCTACGCCTGGATCCACCTCGCCGGCTTCGACCTCCCGCTCCAGGAAGTGAAGAACTTCCGCAAGCTCCACTCCAAGACCCCGGGCCACCCTGAGTTCGGCGAGACCGTCGGCGTCGAAGCCACCACCGGCCCGCTCGGCCAGGGTACCGGCAACATCGTCGGCATGGCCGTGGCCGCGAAGATGGCCGCCGCCCACTTCAACACCCCGGAGCACCGGATCTTCGACCACCTCGTGGTCGGCCTCGCCGGCGACGGCTGCCTCCAGGAAGGCATCTCGCAGGAAGCCGCCTCCTTCGCCGGCCGCTTCGGCCTCGATAACCTCATCATGCTCTACGACTCCAATGACGTCACCCTCGACGCGATGGCTTCCAAGACGCAGAACGAGGACACCGCCAAGCGCTACGAAGCCGCCAACTGGGAGGTCTTCACGGTCAAGGAAGGCAACCAGCTCGCGCCGATCGCCGAGGCCCTCGACCAGGCCCGCGCCAGCAAGAACGGCAAGCCGAAGCTGATCATCTGCAAGACCGTCATCGGCAAGGGCATCGCCGAAGTCCAGGGCACCTCCAAGGGCCACGGCGAAGCCGGCGTGAAGTTCGTCGACGCCTCCCGCAAGGCCCTCGGCCTGCCGGAAGAGAAGTTCTACGTCTCGCCCGAGACCCGCGCCTACTTCGCCGCCCGCAAGGCCCAGCAGGCCGCCGCGCACGCCGAATGGCAGAAGACCTTCGCCGCCTGGTCCAAGGCCAACCCCGAGAAGGCCGCCCTCCTCGCCAAGGCCCGGCAGGGCGACCACGGCGACGTCCAGTCCCTCCTCGCCGCCATCCCGGAGTTCGGCAAGAACGCGCTCGCGACCCGCGTCTCCGGCGAGGCCTGCATCAACGCCGTCGCCAAGGCTTCGCCCCTCGTGCTGTCCGGTTCGGCCGACCTCCACGGCTCGACCAAGAACTACATCAAGGACGTGGGCGACTTCGACGTCGCGACCCCGGCCGGCCGCAACCTCTACTTCGGCATCCGTGAGCACGTCATGGGCGCGATCCTCAACGGCATCGCCTACCACGGCGTGTTCAAGGGCTCCGGCGCGACGTTCCTGACGTTCTCCGACTACCTCCGCCCCTCGATCCGCGTCGCCGCGCTGGCGAAGCTCCAGGCCTTCTACATCTTCACGCACGACTCCGTCGGCGTCGGCGAAGACGGTCCCACCCACCAGCCGGTCGAGACCGTCAGCGCCCTGCGCTGCATCCCGAACCTGGACGTCGTCCGCCCGGGCGACGCCGAAGAGACGGCCGCCGCCTTCGCCCACGCCGTGGCCCGCAAGGACGGACCCGTCGCCCTCATCCTCTCCCGCCAGAACGTCCCGTCCCTCGACGCCATCCCCGTCGCCACGCGCCGCCAAGGCGTGCTGAAGGGCGGCTACGTCCTGCGCAAGGAGACCGCTCCCCTCACCCACATCCTCATCGGCACCGGCAGCGAACTCGCGCTCGCCCTGGCGGCCGGCGAAGAACTCGGCGCGGGCGTCCGCGTGGTCTCGATGCCCTCGATGGAAATCTTCGCGCGCCAGCCGAAGGCCTACCAGGAAGAAGTCCTTCCCTCCTCCTGCGCCAAGCGCGTCAGCATCGAAGCCGGCGTGACGATCTCGTGGGGCCGCTACGTCGGCACCGCCGGCAAGGCCATCGGCACCGACACCTTCGGCCTCTCCGCCCCGGGCGACGTGGTCATGAAGGAGCTCGGCATCACGAAGGAAGCCGTCGTCGCCGCCGCCAAGGCGCTCTGAGCGACCCGCCGGCCCTCGCCCCGAAGACCGGCGCCGTCAGGCCGCCGGTCTTCCTGTTTCCTGCCTTCACTTGACGGCGCGGAGGTCCGTCAGGGCGACCCGGAACAGGTCGCCCTGCTCCGAGCCGAGGAGCAGATGACCGGCGTCGAGCCACGCGCAGCCTTCGACCTGGAACGAAAGCATCGGGGGCGCGATCGGGGCGTGCAAGGCCGGCGCCCGGAAGAAATCCTCGCCGGTCGCCGGGAGGTCGAAGACCCAGACGTTGCGATAGGTCAGGACGGCGAGCCGCTTCTGGTCGGGCGAGACGCAGGCGTCGGTGACCATGCCGCCGACATCGAAGCGCGCGAGCTTGGTCAGGGTCGCGCGATCGCCGGTCGCCGGGAGGTCCGCCCGCCAGAGGTCCGTGAGGGTGTCGCGGCGGTGTTTGGTGAGGAGGTAGAGCTTGCCGCGCAGGAGGAACATCGCCTCGCAGTCGTGCGCGAGGTCGGGATCCGGGAATGCCGTCTGATCCGGCCAGGCGAAGGCGACCCGGCGGACTTCCGCGACCTCGGTGACGCCGGCGGCGGGCTCCTTGAAGAGATAGAGCGCGAGTTCCTTGCGCCGCGACACGTTGTTGCCGACGTCGCCGACGACCAGGTTGCCCGCGGCGTCGCCCGCGATGGCTTCCCAGTCGGTGTTCGTGGCGCCCTTGAGCGTGACGGCGCCCCAGAAGCTTTTCCCGACCGGGACCATCGAGCCGTCGGCCCGGACCGGCACGAGCGTCGGCTTGGCGCCGGAATCGGCCAGCGTCCAGAAGACGCCCGGATGCGCGGGACTCGCCCAGAGCGCGGAGCACTCGGGCACGAGCTTCAGGTTCAGCTTGCCGGTGGTCCTCAGGTCGAGGGCGGGCATCTCCGGCACCTCCCGGCGGATGACGTCCGGCTCCGCGCCCCAGCCGAAGGCAGCCCAGGTCAGGCAAGCGAGGTGGAGCGGGAACCGCATCCGGCCAAGGTAACCCCGGCGGTCGGTTTGGCAATCCGTCGTCGGCGCTTTTGCTGTCGAAATCAGGTCACGACCTCCCATCCTCTCGCCATGGCCCGCCCTTCCTCGCGTTCGCTCTGGACGGACAAGCTCCGCGGCGTCGCGGCGCATCCCGCCGGCGCCCGGAAGCCCCGCGCCCGGAAGGCCGCGCCGAGCCCGGCCGGCCGCGGTTGCCGCGCGGTCATCCTCGGCATCGACCCTTCCCTGCGCGGCACCGGCCTCGCGGTGATCGACGCCCGCGCCGAGCCGATGCGCCTGCTGGCCAGCGTCACGGTGAGGCTCGGCGCCAAGCTGGCGCCGTACGAATGCCTCGGCCGCATCGCCGACGCGGTGGAGAAGCTCGCCCGCGAACACGCCGTCACGCACGCCGCCATCGAGGAGACGATCTACGTCCAGAACTTCCGCACCGCCCAGGCGATGGGCGCCTCGCGCGGCGCCGCCCTCAGCGTGCTGGCCCGCCTCGGGGTCAAGGTCGGCGAATACGCGCCCACGCGCATCAAGCTCGCGGTGGCCGGGCACGGCGCGGCGAAGAAGGAGCAGGTCGGCCGCATGGTCCGGTCCGTCCTCGGGCTCGCGACGGAGCTCGCGCTCGACGAATCCGACGCCGCGGCGGCGGCGCTCTGCCACGCCTTCACCGCGCGCGGCTGATCAGAGCTCCTCGCTGACCGCGAACTCGTCATGCCGGCCGCGGGCCTGGCTCCAGCGGGCCATGAGCTCGTCGACCGGCACGGGGCGGACGTTCTGGGAAAGGTTGTAGGCGCCCGCCTCGAGGCAGGCCTTGATCTGGCTCCAGACGACGGCGTAGGAACGCGCGAAGCGCAGCGACTCGTCGCGCAGGAGGCTTGAGACGTGGCAGCAGCCGCCGACCTCGGTCACGATGAAACGGCCGGCCTTGAGGTCTTCGAGCGAGACGGCGCGGAGGTCGAAGCGCGCGAAGTGCAGGCCCGGGAAACGCTTGGCGAAGGTCGTCATGGCGGCGTCCAGCTCGACGGTGACCAGGTCGTGGCGGTGCAGGCAGCGCGCGCCGTGCCCGTAGCTGCCCGTGAGGTTGAGGGTCACCTTCTGGCCGGCGGGGATGACCCGGTTGAGGTCGCGCGCGTGGCACTGGATGAACAGCTCGCCGCGCGAGACCGCGACCTCGTCGAGCCAGATGAGCTCCTCGAGCGTCTGCTCGCCGTCGCCGCGCACGGTGACGTCGCGCTTCTGCACGATGGCCATGATGCGGCCGTCGTCCTTGCCGGGGTTGCGACGCCAGACGACCTCGAACTCGAAGCCCGGGATGAACTTCTGCAGCAGGAAATCCTCCTTGGCCGAACGCACGAGCCGCTCGAGCTGCTCCTGGCTGTGCACGAAGCGCAGGCCGGCGCCGTCCTCGGCGACCTCGGGCTTGAAGACCACCGGGAGGCCGTGGCAGGCGGCGAAGGCGGCGGCCTCCTTGACGCGCTCTTCCTTGGCATCCTCGAGGGACAAGGCGAGGGTCGGGCAGCAGCGGGAATCGCGCTGGAACGGGCGCAGCAGGAGCGACTTGGAGTCGCCGATGAAGCCGCCCACGCGGCCGAAGGCCGGGTTGGCGGAGGCGAAGGCGGTCAGGCGGCGGTAACGGAGGCAGAGCCAAAGGATGCCGAGGCGGATCGGCAGGTACAGGACCGCGGCGGGCCAGAGCGAAGGCTGCAGGAAGCCGCGGACCTTCATGACGATCTGCCGGCGACCGCGCCAGGTCAGCGCCGGCACCATCCAATGGGTGACGAAGTGCAGCAGGCAGAGGAATCCGACGATCACCCAGAGCGCGTTGCTCTTGAAGCGGTACAGGATGTCCATCGCCGCGGCGCCGTAGGTGTAGCCCAGCCACATCAGCGGGGGCGTCCAGATCAGGGCCGCCACCAGGAGCAGCAGGCCGAGGCGGAACGCGTTCAGCTTCATGATGCCGGCGGTGACGAACGTGGGCACGCGGCTGGCGGGGATGAAGCGGGAACTGACCACGACGAGCATGCCCTTCGGCGTCGAGAACCAGCCCGCCCATTGGTTGACCTTATGCTCCTTGATGAACCATTTCAACGGCGGCTTGCGGATGGCCTTCCGCCCGAGGAACCGCCCGACGGAATAGAGCACCGTGTCGCCGATGAAGATCCCGGCGGTGCAGGCCGCGGCCGCGGACCAGAAATCGATGATGCCGACGGAGACCATCAGGCCGGAGGCCAGGCAGGTCGGATCCTCGGCGACGAAGGTGCAGAGGAGGATGATCAGCAGCAGGATCCAGTAGCGCGAACCGCTGGCGTGCGGGATCGGCGGGTATTCCTTGGCGGGCGGCGTCGGCCGCGGGCCGGGCCCGCGGGGGATCTCGGCGTGGAAATCCCTGACCTTGCCGGCGACCTCGGGGATCGCCTGGAAGGCCACGTCGCGACCGCCGGAGAGGACCTCCAGCTTCGCCTGCGGCGCGAGCTTGGCGGTGTAACGGGCGGCGTCCAACGGCGTCAGCCAGTCGTCGTCGCCATGGATGAGCAGCAGCGGCTTCGTCCATTGGCTGAGGATCTTCTTCGAGTCCGTCATGTCGGTGTCGAAGACGGTCTTGGCGTAGTTGCGGTCCAGCGGCAGCAGGTCGACGGCGCCGAAGGACGGCGTGAGCCGGGTGAAGACCCAGAAGCCCGCGCCCTGGAAGCCGTAGACGATCTTGTTGACCAGCGGATTGCCGAGCAGCTCGAATTCCTGGGCCCCGGGCGAGGAGATGAGCGTGAGCGAACGCACGCGGGCGGGGTGGGCCGAGGCGAGCTCGAGGGCCGCGACGCCGCCGTAACCCTGTCCGATCACGTGGTATTGCCTGATGCCGTAGTGCTCGACGAGGGCGGCGACGACCTCCGCGTTGGCTTCCATCGAGTGGCTGGGGACGTCGCCGGGCGTGCTGCGGAACCCGGGCATGAAGGGCTCGATGACCGAGACCTCCGGGTCGCGCGCGAGCTCCTCGCAGAGCTGCGAACCGCGGTCGTCCCACGGGATCCGATGCAGGTAGACGATGACGTTCTTGCGGAAGCGCGGCTGGACGTAGGTCTGGGCCTCCTCCGCGCCGAGGACGCCATGGAGCCGGGCGCGGACGGGGATGGTGACGTCCAGACGCTTCACTTTGTCGCCCACGTAGTCGAAGGCGGGCACCTGGATCGGTTCGCCCTCGGCGATCGTCTCGATGGCGCTGAAGAACGGGAAGGCGGCCGAGAGCGCGAGGAGCGCCAGATACACGGAAACCAGCCACCACCGCCCCGGGACTCGCCGGAGGTTGCGCTTGCGCTCGGCTGAGGTAGGCATCCGACCCTCATCAAAGGTCGTCGGCCCTGCGGAGCAAGACGGGAAGGGCAAATACCGCACGATTGGCCGATTTATGGCTTCCGTAGCGGGGCCATCCCCACTTGTCTTGGCCTACGTGCAACCCACCGGAAAGGAACTCCCAGGCCTCAGGGTCACCGTCGACAAGGTGGTCCACCATCGGGATGCGAACTTCCCCGCGGAGACCCCGCACGCCTTCGTGTATTTCCTGACGATCAGCAACCTCTCCCAGGAGACGGTGAAGCTGCTCGGACGGAAATGGATCATGCGCTCCCCGGACGGCACGATCGAGATCGTCGAAGGCGACGGCATCGTGGGCGAGACCCCCACCCTGCCCCCGGGCGAGAAGTTCTCCTACAACAGCTACCACCTCGCCGGCGGCCCGACCACGGCCGAGGGCTCCTTCCACGGCACGACCCTGGGCGGCGAGCGCGTCTTCACGCGCATCCCGGTCTTCGCCATGACCCCTCCTCCCGACCCTTCCTGATGCGACTTACCGACCTGAACTCCGGCCGTGAGATCGGCGCCAACTGCATGCTCGCCGAATTCGGCGGCCTGCGGCTGGTGATCGACTGCGGCCTCCACCCCAAGCTGGACGGCCGCAAGGCCTTGCCCCAGCTCGACAAGATCCAAGGCCATGTCGACGGCGTGATCCTGACGCACTGCCACCTCGACCACCTGGGCTCGCTCCCGCTCCTGCTGAAGCAGCACCCGTCGGCGCGCGTCTACGCCTCGGCCGCGACCACCCTCTTCGTCCGCCGCCTGCTGTCGAACTCCATCCAGGTGATGAAGCGCCAGCGCGAGGAGACCGGCAACCAGGACTACCCCCTGTACGTCGAGACCGACGTCGAACGCGTCGAGCACGCCCTGGCCGCCGTCCCGCTCGCCAACCCGCGCGTCATCGGCCGCGGCGGCGAGGAGGTCGCCCTCACCATGCACCTCGCGGGCCACGTGGCCGGCGCCGTCGGCTGCCTGGTCGAACACCGCCGCAAGAAGCACTTCTTCACCGGCGACGTCCACTTCCAGGCCCAACGCACCGTCGTCGGCGCCAATTTCCCGCGCACGCCGGTCGACACCCTCGTCATGGAATGCACGCGCGGCGCGACGACCACGGTCCCCGGCTTCCAGCGGGGCCGCGAGGAACAGCGGCTCATCAAGGCCATCAACGAGGTCTGCGACGAAGGCGGCTCGGTGCTGCTGCCGGCCTTCGCCTTCGGCCGCATGCAGGAGATCCTGCTGCTGCTCCAGGAAGCCGCCGACGCGGGCGACCTCGCCGACGTGCCGATCTTCTGCTCCGGCCTCGGCATGGACCTCTGCGACTACCTCGACGCGGCCAGCAAGAAGACGAAGCAGGTGAAGTTCAGCCGGCAGGTCCTCCGCGACCTCGGCATCCTGCCGCTCTCCCGCAAGTACACGCAGCCCGGGAAGAACATGCCCGAACGCGGCATCTACCTCCTCTCGAGCGGCATGCTCGTCGAGAAGACCCCGGCCTGGCGCGTCGCGGCCAACATGCTCGACCACGAGGAGAACGCGGTGTTCTTCGTGGGCTACTGCGACCCGGAGACCCCGGGCGGCGAGCTCATCGGCCTCAATCCCGGCGGCGAATTCAAGTTCAAGTCCCTCGACCACACCTCGACCTTGCGCGCGAAGGTCGAACGTTTCCACCTCAGCGGCCATGCCGACCGCGAGGAACTCGTCGACTTCGCGCAGGCCCTCGCCCCGAAGGACATCGTCCTGACCCACGGCGACCCGCCCGCCCGCGCGTGGATGAAGGAGACCCTCGCCGCCGCGATGCCGGGCACGCGCGTGCACGACCCCGAACCCGGCGTCCCCCTGGAGCTGTGAGCCTGCTGCCGCAGTCCGTCGAAGACTGGCGTGAGTTCACCCTCACGCGCGGTCCTCGCATGGCGGCGGAGGCTTTCCTCATCAAGCTGGGCGCCCTGGGCGGGGACGAACAACGCGCGGCGCTCTGCGGCCTGCCCGACGTCGCCACGCTGACGCGGCGCTTCGAGGCCGCCTGGCCGCGGCGCGAAGCGGCCCTCGGCGGCGTGCCCTTCCTGACGAAGGACCTCTACTTCCGGGCCGGCGAACCGACGTACGCCGGCTCGACCTTCCTGCCCGAGGAGATCGGCGCGCCCCGGACGTCGTCGTCGTTGCCGGAGGCCTTCGAGCAGGATGCCGGCGCGATCGAATGCGGCCGCACCCAGCTCAACGAGTTCGCCTTCGGCCTGACGGGCGAGAACCCGCACTCCGGCGACTGCCCGCACCCGGAACGCCCGGAGCGGCTCGCCGGCGGCTCGAGTTCCGGCTCGGCCTTCGCCGTCGCGCGCGGACTCGTGCCGTTCGCGCTCGCGACCGACACGGCCGGCTCGATCCGGGTGCCCTGCGGCTACTGCGGCGTCTGGGGCCTGCGACTCTCCCCCGACGTCGCGCCCGTCGGCGACATCTTCCCGCTCGCGCCCGGCTACGACACCCAAGGGTGGATCGCGCGTTCCGCCAAGGACCTCCGGCAGGTCTCCGCCGCGGTGCTCGGCGAGGCGCCTCCCGCCGGCGCGGGCCTCTGGGCCGGCGACCTCGGGCTGGGCATCCCGCCGGACGACCTCGCGGCCATGCGCGCGACGGCGATGCGCGCCGGCGCCCAGGAGGACGCCGCCGCCGCCCTGCTGCTGAAGCTGGCGCTGGCCGAGGCGGCCGACGCCTACCCGGTGCTCGGCGGCCATGCCGCCGCGCGCGTGCACGCCGCCTGGCTCGAACGCCGGCGCGCCGACTACGATCCGGTCGTCTGGGAACGGCTCGACGCCGGCCGGCGCCGGACCTACGAGGAACTGCGCGCCGCCGAGGCCGTCCGGGCCCGCGTGGCCGACGCTTTCCGCACGGTCTTCCGCCGCCACCACTTCATCGCCTTGCCCGCGACCTGCGGCGGCGCGGTCCGCAAGGCCGAGGCCGACGCGACGCATCGCCGGCGCCTGCTCGCGCTCAACGCGCCGGCCTCGCTGGCCGGCCTGCCCCTCGTCGTCGCGCCGGCGCGGTTGCCGGACGGCCTGACGGCCGGCGTGCAGTTCCTCTTCCCCGACATGGCGAACTTCGGCTGGGACTCCGTCCTCGGCCGGCTCGGCTGATCAGAGCCGCTTGCGGCGCATGTGCGCCGAAGGCTGGCCGAGCGCCTCGCGGTACTTCGCGACGGTGCGGCGGGCGATCTGGACGCCGCGCTTGCGCAGCTCGGCGGTGATCGCCTCGTCGGCGAGCGGCTCGGCGGGGTTCTCGCGGGCGAGGATGTCGGCGATCAGCTCCTGGACGCCCTCCTGGGCGACGGTGCCCCCGTCGGCCGTCGCGACGCCGGACGTGAAGAACCAGCGGAATTCGCGGAGGCCGTGCGGCGTCAGCATCCACTTGTTGGCGGCGGCGCGGCCGACGGTGGTCTCGTGCACGCCCATCTCCTTGGCGACGTCGGTCATGGTCAGCGGACGGAGCTTGGCGGGCCCGTGCTCGAAGAAATCGGCCTGCCGCTCGACGATGATGTGGGCGAGCTTCTCGATGGTGCGCTGACGCTCCTCGATCGCGCCGATGAGGAACTTGCCCTGCCGCATGCGCTCGAGGATGTAGGCGCGCTCCTTGTCGCCGAGGGCCTGGCCGGCGAGCATGTCCTTGTAGGCGGGCACGAGGCGCAGGCGCGGCACGTGGCGGTCGTCCATGCTCACCTTCCATCTGCCGTCCTCGCCCAGCTCGACCGTCGCGTCGGGCGTGACCACGCGGTTGTCGTCGCGGGCGAAACGCCGGGCGGGGACGGTCTCGAGCTTGGCGAGCTCGGCGAGGGCCTCGCGGATGTCGTCGAGCTCGACGTCGAGCACGCGGGCGCATTCCTCGAGGCGGCGGCCCATCATGGGCTCCCAGCAGTCGGTGATCAGGCGGGCCGCGGTCGAAAGGCCGCGGCCGCGGAGCCGAAGCTGGGCGAGGAAGCACTCGCGGAGGTCGCGGGCGCCGATGCCGGGCGGATCGAAGGCCATCAGCAACGTGTGCGCCGTCATGACCGCCTCGTAAGGCTGGCCGGAGCGCAGGGCGATGGACGAAAGGTCTTCCTCGACGAAGCCGCGCTCGTCGAGCGAGGCGATCAGGAGCCTGAGCGCCTCCTGCACGGCGGGGTCGTCGGAGGCCGTGCGGGCCTGGTCCGCGAGGTGCTCGGAAAGGGACGCCTCGCCCGTGGCGGACTCCATCATGTGACGGCGGCGCTCCTCGTCTTCCTGGGTGTAGCCCTGGGAGCGGATCTCCTCGTAGTAGCTCTCGTCCCAATCCTCCTTCATGCGCTTCAGCGCGTCGAAGTCGTCGTCGCCCAAGGACAGCTCGCGCGGGCCTTCCTCCTCGGCTTCCTCCGCCGGACGCGGCGCGTCGAGGCTTTCATTGCCGACCGGCTCGACCTCCTCCAGCAAGGGGTTGGCCGCCATCTCCTCGGAGATCTCGCGCAGGAGCTCGGCCGCGGGCACCTGGAGGATGCGGAGCGACTGGCGAAGCTGCGGCGTCAGGACGAGGCCTTGGACCTGCTTCTGCGATTGATTGATGCCTGGGTTGCCCATCGAACAAGGCCGAGCAAAGCGGGTTCCGAGGCGTTTTGCAAAAGGTATCGCCGGGCCCATTCGTCTTGCGTAACCTTCGGCTCCAAGCAGACTTGGAAAAAGCCGACGAGGCAAGGACTCCGCCCGCATGCGCCACTTCTCACTCCTGATCGGCAACGAAACCCGCGGACCGCTGACCGAGGAGGAAATCACGGCGATGATCGCCGAAGGCTCGCTCACGGCCGACACCCTCTGCGCGCCCGAGGGCTCGACGGAGTGGACCCCCCTCTCCGATCATTTCAAGTTCGGCGCCGGCCTGAAGCTGAGGCGGACGAAATCCGTCTCCACCGAAGCCGAGGAGGAGGTCGCGGCCACCCGCCTCGACCCCGAGGTCCGCCGGCGGCTCCTGCTCTACGGCCTGGCCGAACCGGCCAGCGTCGACACCTTCACGCAGGTCCAGGGCATGCTGGCGCTCGCGGACCATGAGCAGCGGGTCCGGTCGGTGAACCGGCGCCACGGCCTCGTCGGGGTCATCGCGTTCCTCGCGCTGCTCGGCGGCGGCGTCGCCCTCGGCCTGTCGCGGGGGCCCGGCGGCGACCTCCTCGCCCTGCTGGCCGACCCGATGGTCCCGGAGGAGGTCAACGCGAAGACGAGCCTCCTGATCCTGCGCAGCGAGCTCAGCCAGTTCGGCGAGATCAAGGCCCGCGCCCAGCGCGCGGTCTTCCAGAAGCCGCCCGGCGGCTCGCCCGGCTTCAACGTGATCGCCAACCGGCTGCGCATCGACCCTTACACCTCGTTCCAGCTGCGCGGCCAGGCGGACACGGCGGCGCTGGCGAAGAAGGCCGCCGCCTGGGGCTTGCGGATCGACGCGGACCGGCGCGTGATCGTCCTGCGCGACGCCCCGCCGCCGCGCACGACCGAACTCCTGAACGCGCAGGCGGCGATGCTCGACGAAGTCCTCGCGCCCGCGCTCGACGAGGCCGGCTTCGCCCAGCTCTTCGCCGAGGTGATGACCACGTTCCCCGCCGCGGGCTTCCCCGAGGCCGGCCGGCTCCGCGCCGAAGCCGAGGGCCTGCGCATGAGCGGGCTGAAGATCTTCATCGACCGCGTCGATTTCCGCGCGCAGGCCGCCGGCACGCAGTCGGCGCAGAAAGCCTGGTCGGCCCAGCTCGCCGTCTTCTCCGCGAGCCTGAAGGCGCTGCAGGCGAAGGTCCTCGCCCTCACCGCCCCTGCCGCCCGCCGCCAACGCTGGAGCGAATTCAACGCCGGCCCGGGCGCGGAACTCGCCGCCTGGATGCTGACCAGCGGCGCCAAGGAGGTGCCGCTGAATCCCGACGGCACGTTCGTCGTCCCGTCGGTCCAGGGCATCAACGCCGACGCGCTGAGCCAGGTGATCGTCAGCGTCCGCCTCGCCGGCGACACGGTCTACCTGCCCTGGAATTCCCGGCACCTCGGGACGGGCCGCTGGTCGAGCGAACCCATGGCCAAGGCCTTCCTGATCGACCGCGAACGCTACCAGGTCGTCGACAAGGTCGTCGCGGGCGGACGCACCTACTACGCGACCCTCCAGACCGCCACGCATCGCTTCGTCTACACGCGCGCCTCGCCGCAGTGGCGCTACCTCGTGCTCGCCCGCGACAACGACAAGGACGCGGTCTACGCGCTCGTCGACGACAAGACCTTCGCCCTCGCCGCCAAGGGCGCGAAGCTCACGCCGGCCGAGCTCGCGAGATTCGACCTCTACCTGGGACCCGAAGAATCGGTCCGTCCCGACGGCCTGTACGTCGAGTGACGCGGCTCAGTTCGCGCGGCGCGTCCAGCAGTCCGGCTCGGAGCAGTCGCCCAGCTGCGACGGCGTGAGGCGCGTGGCCTTGCCGGTGACGCTGTCCACCACGACCAGCCAGCCGCCCTGGGCGGCCACGAGGTGGCGGCCGTCGGCGCACCACGAGGCGTGCGCGACGGAGGCGCCGCTGCGGGTCTCGATCGGGGTGACGGTGCCGGCGGCGAGGTCGATGACGCCGAGGCGGAGCGCGCCGCCGCCCTGGAAGGTGAAGACGAGCTGGTTCGGCACCACGGGGTTCCAGCGCGGCTCGGTGCTGTAGCCGTAACCGGTGGTGACGCGCTGCAAGGCGCCGCCTTCGGTGCTCGCGAGGTGGATGCCCGGGCTGCCGGTCGGCCCGGCGGTGAGCGCGAAGCGGGTGCCGTCGGGCGACCAGGAAGGATCGGTGTTCACCCACTCCATGCGCGGGGCCTTGATCACGCGGGTCGGCGCCTGGCCCTGCGGACCGGCGACGAAGATGTCCATGGTGCCTTTGTTCGAGGAGGCGAAGGCGATGCGTCCGTCCGGCCCGCTGCTGGCCGCGCCGAGGGCGCCGCGCACGTTGGTGATCACCTTGGCGGCCTCGCCGATGCCGTTGGTCGAGAAGATCTCCGGCCAGTTCGACCGGAACGAGGAGATGAAGAAGACGCGCGAGCCGTCGGCCGACCAGCGCGGACCGATCGAGGTGCTGCCGTAATTCGTCAGCTGCAGCGTCTTGGAACGGGCGAGGTTCGTGACGTAGACCTCGGCCTTGCCGGTGCGCCGCGAGACGAAGGCGACCTTGGTGTCCGCGAAGAGCGGCTTGAGCTGCCAGCGGCGGCCGAGGCCCACGAGGGCGGCGTCCGCGACCCTGAGCGCGAGCTGGTGCTCGTCCTTGCCCTCGACGTTCGTCGAGAAGGCGCCGAGCGGGCTGTCGCACGAGACCACGGCGGCGGTGCCGGAGCGGCCGATGCGCACCTTGACGGAGGAGCCGGGCGAGATCTCGATCGCGCCGTGGGTCGAAAGCGCGAACTGCACGAGACCGCCGAGCACCGGGTCGTCCGAGACGATCGCGACCGGCATGATCTTGCGGTTGATGGAACCGTCGATGTCGGTGTCGACCTTGATGTTGCCCTGGGCGAAGAGGGGGGCGGCGAGGCAGACGGCGAAAAGGGAAAGGAGGCGCATCGAGCGGAGTTGTTTTGAGGTTAGCAGTTTGACCTAGGTTGGGCAGGGAGTTCAATCCCGCTGATGTCGCTCGATAAGGAATCCGTCCAGAAGGCCCTCGGTCAGGTCCGGTACCCCGGCTACAGCCGCGACATCGTCTCCTTCGGCCTGGTCAAGGGCATCGAGGTCACCCTCGAGGGCAAGGTCAGCGTGGGGCTGGCGGTCACGAGCGCCGACCCGGAGGTGCCGAAGAAGCTCTACGCCGACATCGAAGCGGCCCTGAAGGCCCTCGGCGCGCGGAACCCCGAGATCGCCATCACCGTGACGGTCCCCAAGGGTGCTCCGCCCGCGCCCGGCGCCCCGGCCGCCACCCCCAAGCTCCCCGCCGACGCCGGCGTGGGGCAGGTGAAGCACATCATCGCGGTCGCCAGCGGCAAAGGCGGCGTCGGGAAGTCCACCTTCGCGGTCAACCTCGCCTGCGCCCTCGCCCGCGCCCTCTCCGACCAAGGACGGCCCGGCAAGGTCGGCCTGATGGACTGCGACATCTACGGCCCTTCGGTCCCCCTGATGATCGGCGTCAACGGCCGACCGCTGCTCGACGGCGACACCCTCCTGCCCCTCGAGAACTTCGGCGTCAAGGTGATGTCGATGGGCCTGCTCATCGACGCCGACGCCCCGGTGGTCTGGCGCGGCCCGATGATCATGAAGACGATCTCGCAGTTCGCCACCAACGTCCGCTGGGGCGCACTGGACGTGCTGCTCATCGACCTCCCTCCCGGCACGGGCGACGCCCAGCTTTCCATCGCCCAGTCGATGGCCCTCAGCGGCGCGATCATCGTGACGACCCCCCAGACGGCGGCGGTCGCGGTCGCGCTCCGCGGCGCGGCGATGTTCGCGAAGGTCGGCGTGCCGATCCTCGGCGTGGCCGAGAACATGAGTTTCCTCGAGGGCGCCGACGGCGCCCGGCAATACCTGTTCGGCCAAGGCGGCGGCCTGAAGGTCGCCACGGCCCTGCAGACGGTGCTCCTCGGCGAAGTCCCCCTCGACCAGACCATCCGCCAAGGCGGCGACCACGGCATCCCCGTCGTCATCAGCCATCCGGACAGCAATCCGGCCCGCGTCTTCCGTTCCGTCGGCCTGACGGTGCTCCAAGGGCTCGAAAAACAGGCGTAACCTGGCCGTCGCCTACGGCTTGCAAGTTCGTCATATTTTCCCCAATCTCCCCCTGAGAATGAGCGACGCCCATCCGGAGCCGAAGACCGACGCCGACCTGGCGGCCCGCTCGTCCCTGTACGCCGAGTTCCTCGCCGAGCGCGAAGAGATCCTCCGCCATAAGTGGATCGAGTCCGAGAAGGCCGGCCGCGACATCGGCTTCGAGCGCGCGCTGATCGACTGGACCCGCCACCACCGGGCCCGCTGGCGCCAGCTGCGGCGCACGGGCAAGGCGGCCTGAGACCGCCCGCCGCCTCCCCAAACGGAAGGGCCGGCACGCATCGCTGCGGCCGGCCCTTCTGGCATGAGGCGGAAAGGAGCTTAGCCCTTGATCTCCTTATGCAGCGTGTGACGGCGCATGGAGGGGTTGTACTTCTTGAGCTCCACCTTCTCCTGGGAAAGCTTCTTGTTACGGGTGGTCATGTAACGGGAAGGGCGCTTGCCCTCCTTGCGGGCTTCGGTGCATTCAATGATAACGATTTCGCGAGCCATGGTTTTTGTCGGTTGGAAGGTTGAGGTTTGGGAACGGCCTCGGGCGGAGCAAGCCCGAAAAAGAGCCGGGCGGCCTTTTGGGCCGCCCGGTTCGTACCGAAGGAGGGGTCAATCAGCCCCAGAGACGCTTCTTATGGCGATTTTCCTTCGAGCGCTTGCGGCGCTTGTGCTTGTTCATCTTGAGACGACGCTTTTTCTTGAGGCTTCCCATGGTTGGTAGGGGTGCATCTAGGCGAGGGGTCGGCCCTCAGTAAAGCCGAAACTACGGCGAAAGTCGGGTATCGCAAAACCAGGTTCCAGGGCCCCAGCAACGGACCAAGGTCCGGCGGATGGCCTCCGGATCGACCCCTTCGTCGGGGAAGGCGAAACAGGCGCTGCCACTGCCGGTCATGCGGAAGCCGACCCCATGGAGCTGCGCGACGGCCCCGAGGGCGGCGGGCAAAGCGAGGTACTTCGCGAAGACCGGAGCCTCCAAGGTATTGCCCAAGGCCGAAGGGTCGCGGGCGGGCTCCCGCCTCCAGGCGGCCAATTCGGCCTCGGCGCCGACAGGATCGGCGTAGCGCCCGGACTTGATCAGGAGTCCGTAGGCTTCCGGGGTGGGCACGCCGAAAGGCGGCTTGGCGAGGAAGACCCGGCGGCCGAACAACGCCCGCCGCGCAGGATCAGGAAGGGACTCCAGCCGCTCTCCCCTGCCCCGCATGACGGCCGGGATACCGCGGATGAAAAAAGGGCAGTCGGACCCGACTTCGGCGGCGATGGTTTCCAGGCCTTCGAGTCCGAGGAAATTCTCTTCCAGCGAGAGATCGAGGGCGCGCAACGCCGCGGCGGCATCCGAACTGCCCCCGCCCAACCCGGCCCCGCTCGGAATGCGCTTATGGAGATGGAAATGCCCGGACACGACTTCCGGTCGGTGACGGCGAAACGCTTCGGCGGCCTTGAGCACGAGGTTCGTGCCGTCGACCGGCATGGCGGGGTCGTCGCATGTGAGGCGCCAAGGGCCGCCCGGCGTGAAATCGAGGCGATCGAACAGTTTCACCGAGGCGACGAGGCTGACGAGCTCGTGGAAGCCGTCCGCGCGCCGACCGGTGACGGCGAGCGAGAGGTTCAGCTTGGCGGGCGCGGCTTGGGTCAGCATGTCAGGCGCGGGGATGGGACTTCCGATGCACCTCGCGCAGCTTGGCGACGCTCAGGTGCGTGTAGATCTGCGTGGTCGAGAGCGAGGCGTGGCCGAGCTGCTCCTGCACGAGGCGGAGGTCCGCGCCGTTGGAAAGCAGGTGCGTCGCGCACGCGTGGCGCAGCTTGTGCGGCGTGAGGTCCGCGGGCAGGCCCGCGAGCGCGAGCTTGCGCTTCAGCATGAGCTGCACGGCGCGCGGGTGCAGGCGGCCGCCGCGCGCGGCGAGCAGCAGCGGTTCCCCGCGGGCGGGCGCGCCGCGCAGGGCGAGGTAATCCTTCACGGCCCGCACGGCGCTGTCGCCCACGGGCACGACGCGCTCCTTCGAGCCTTTGCCCATCAGCTTCACCAGGCCGGTGCCGAGGTCGAGGTCGCCGCCGTCGATGCCGCAGAGTTCGGACACGCGCAGGCCGCCGCCGTACAGCAGCTCGAGGATCGCCAGGTCGCGCGCGGCCTCCTGCGGGTCGTCCTTCGCGGAATCCTCCGCGACGTCCATCAGCGAATCGGTCTGCGCCTCGGTGAGGAACTTCGGCAGGGACTTCGGGAGCTTGGGCAGCACGAGGCCGGCGGCCGGCGTGGTGGCGATGCCGCCGCGCTCGCGCAGGTCGGCGAGGAACGCGCGCAGGGCCGAGACCTGGTTATGCACGGAACGGCGGTTGTGCGTGCCCTGCCGCTCGATGACGAAGTCGCGGAGGTGGCGCGCGGTCAGCTTCGACCAGTCGCCGTCCCAGCCGCCGTTGGACTTCATCCACAGCGCGAAGCCCTTGAGCGACCGCCCGTAGGTCAGGCACGAACGGGCGGCCAGCCGGCGGCCGGCCAGCTGCCGCGTCAGGAAATCGGACACCTGGGCCGAACCCGGCCAATCCGTCGGCTCCCCGTCGTCCGACTGGACGGGGCGACGCTTCACGGGTGCGGCTGCTTGCCGTGCGTGGCGCGCACCGTGATGCCGATGCCGCCGCGGACGCCGAAGGCGCCGGTGACCTCGCACCACACCGGATCGAGGGCCGCGACGAGGTCGTCGAGGATCTTGTTCGTCAGGTGCTCGTGGAACATGCCCTGCTGGCGGTAGCTCCAGTAGTAGAGCTTGAGGGACTTCGACTCCACGATGCGCGGGCCCGGCACGTAGCGGATCGTGATCTTGGCGAAGTCGGGCTGGCCGGTCGCCGGACACAGGCACGTGAACTCCTCGGTCGAGAGCTCGACGACGTAGTTACGGCCCGCGTTGCGGTTCGGGAAGGTCTCCAGCGTCTGCTGGGGCTTGTTCTGGGTGTTCCCGAGGTGGGAGAGCCCGCTGAGGTCCTGAGGCTGAGTGGCCATGCGGACAGGCAACCAATCCCGGCGAAAGAGACAAGCGTCGAACGGCGAAAGGCCTGGCCCGCCCCAAACTGCTTGCCTCATGCCGTCGCCGCGGTTGCCTCGGAGGGACCCTCGCCGCATGCACGTCCGGGCCATCGCCATCCTCGGAGCCACCGGCTCCATCGGCACGACCACCCTCAACGTCGTCCGGGCCCATCCGTCCCGTCTCCGCGTCGCCGGCCTCGCCGCCCAGGCGCGCTGGCGCGAACTCGTCGCCCCGGCGCAGGAGTTCGGCGTGGGCGTCATCGCCCTGGCCGATCCGGCCGCCGCCGCCGAAGCCCGCGCCTCCGGCGCCTTCCCCGCCGGCACGCGCATCCTCGAAGGCACCGCCGGCCTGACCGAGATCGCCTGCCTCCCCGAGGTCTCGATGGTCGTCTCCGCCGTCGTCGGCACCGCCGGCCTCGCGCCGACGCTCGCCGCCCTGAGGGCGAAGAAGGACGTCGCCCTGGCGAGCAAGGAACTGCTCGTGCTCGCCGGCAAGTTCGTCACCGAAGCCGCCCGCCTCTCCGGCGCGCGCCTGCTGCCGGTCGACAGCGAGCACAACGCGATCCACCAGCTGCTGCGCGGCAAGCCCAAGGGCGACATCGCCCGCCTGGTACTCACGGCCTCGGGCGGCGCCTTCCGCGACACGCCGCTCGCCGACCTCCGACGCGTCACGCTCGCCCAGGCGCTCAAGCATCCCAACTGGAGCATGGGCCCGAAGGTCACGATCGATTCGGCGACGATGGCCAACAAAGGCCTCGAGGTCATCGAAGCGCGCTGGCTCTTCGACGTCCCGGCCGACCGCATCGACGTCGTGGTGCACCCGCAGAGCATCATCCATTCGCTGGTGACGCTGGCCGACGGCAGCCTGCAGGCGCTGCTCTCGCCGCCCTCGATGGCGTACCCGATCCAGGACTGCCTGCTCTTCCCGGATCGCCTGCCCTGCCCCGCCCCGCGCCTCGACCTCGCCCAGGCGCTCACGCTGGGCATGACCCCGCCGGACCCCGCCCGCTACCCTTGCCTCGGCCTGGCGCGCGCGGCGGCCACCGCCGGCGGCACCGCCCCGGCGGTCTTCAACGCGGCCAACGAGGTCGCCGTGGCCGAGTTCGTCGCCGGGAAACTGCCCTTCACCGGCATCGCCGAACTCGTCGGCCGCACCTTGGCCGCCGTTTCCGCCCGCGAACCGGGTCATCTGGACGAAGTCCTCGCCGCCGACGCCGAAACCCGGGTCGTCGCGTCCAGGCTCGCCCTGGACCTCGCCGGTTGAGATAACCCCTCCCTCCCCTTTCTTCCATGGACAACCTTTCTTTCGGCGACCTCCTCGGCTCCCTCTGGGGCATCGCCCTCGTGGCCGTCTTCTTCGGCGGCTCGATCTTCGTCCACGAGCTCGGCCACTTCCTCGCCGCCCGCAGGCGCGGCCTGAAGATCGAGCGCTTCTCGATCGGCTTCGGCCCGCGCCTCTTCGGCTGGACCGGCAAGGACGGCGTCGACTACCGCGTCTCGATCATCCCGCTCGGCGGCTACGTCGCCCTGCCCCAGCTCGCCGAGATGGAAGGCATCGAAGGCGCCAGCAGCGAGGAGGCCGCGAGGCTCCCGAAGATCTCGTACGCCGACAAGATGATCGTCTCGGTCATGGGCGCGGTCTTCAACGTCATCTTCGCCTTCCTCCTCGCCTGCGTCCTCTGGTTCACCGGCATGCCGGTCGCCGAAGGCACGTCGAGCACCGTCATCGGCTACGTCCCCGAGCAGGTCGTGACCAGCTCCGGTCACCTCGCCGAACTCGGCCTGGGCAACACGGTCCCCGGCCCGGCCCACAAGGCCGGCCTGCGTTCGGGCGACAAGGTGCTCTCCGTCGACGACGCCACGGTCACCAACTTCCACCAGATCACCGAGGCGGTGATGCTGGGCAACCGCAAGGACTCGCAAGGCAACCCGACCGCGACCTTCAAGGTCGAGCGCGACGGCAAGGTCCTGGAATTCGTCGTGCAGCCCGCCCGCATCGAGCTCAACGCGAAGTCCGGCGACAAGGTGCGCATGGCCGGGCTGCAACCCCGCACCGAGGTGATCATCGGCACGCCCGCCGCCGGCTCGCCCGCCGAGAAGGCCGGACTGAAGGCCGGCGACCGCGTGCTTTCCATCGACGGCCAGCCGCTGAACAACACCGTCGAATTCCGCGAACTGCTCCGCAAGGGCGGCGCGAAGCCCCGCACGCTGCTCGTCGAACGCGAAGGGGGCGTCAGCCTCAAGCTCGTCATCACCCCGCAGGTGAACACCACGGTCAACCCGGTCAGCATCATCGCCTATGGCGAAGAGAAGAACCGCCGTCAGCTCGTCGTCCTGCCCGCCACCCGCGACCTGCTCACCAACGACCCCGCCGCCGAACGCGACCAGCTGATGGTCCTCGGCTTCTCGCCCGAAGACCCGGCCCTCGCCGAGACGCTCAAGATCGGCACGGTCATCGACAAGGTGGACGGCCGCTCGCAGATCGTCTCGGTCCGCTCGCTCGATGACCTGGAAAAGGCCGGCGCGGGCGCCCCGCGGGACCTCACCGTCTATTGGAAACGCGCCAACGGCGACGCCGGCAACCTGACGCTGCGCAACGCGCAGGTCCGCCGCGGCAAGCCGGTCGAACACGCCCAGATCGGCGCCTATTTCGTCACGAAGCCCGAGCTCGCCCACCGCAACCCGTGGGAGACCTGCGCGGGCATCGTGAAGTCGACCTTC
Organism: uncultured Klebsiella sp.; assembly: GCA_964643215.1. Taxonomy (GTDB): domain Bacteria; phylum Verrucomicrobiota; class Verrucomicrobiia; order Opitutales; family UBA953; genus UBA953. The sequence goes on from CAZXSI010000010.1 coordinate 44,611, forward strand.
ACCACGCTGGGCCGCCTCTTCGACCGCGGCTCCGACATCCAGGTGAAACAGCTGGCCTCGGTGATCTCGATCACGAAGACCTACTACAACCTTTCCGAGGACATCCGCCGCGTGCTCTGGTTCACGGTGCTCATCAACCTGAACCTCGCGGTCCTCAACCTGCTGCCGATTCCCGTCCTCGACGGCGGCCACATGCTCATCGCCACGATCCAGCGCTTCACCAAGGGCGTCCTGAGCAACAAGGCGGTCATCATCCTGCAATACACGTTCATGGGGCTCCTGCTCTCGCTGATGGCCTACATCATCCTCCACGACGTCCGCCGTTGCTCCGGCGACAGCGAACTCCAGCTCAAGCAGCAGCTGCTCGAACGCCACGTCTACAAGCAGCAGGATTTCGGGGCGAAGAAGTGAGCGTCGCCTAAGGCGACGCAGGGATAGGGACAGGGGTAGGGGTTGGGGCAGTGGAGACCCTCGGTCCTTACCCACCCCTGCCCCCATCCCTACCCCTACCCCTTGTGCGCCTTTTGCACGTTTGCACTCGGGAAC
>CAZXSI010000011.1:0-44362 GCA_964643215.1 uncultured Klebsiella sp.
CGACGCCGCGGTTGCGGTAGAGATGGCAGTCGGTGATGACGACGTTACGGTTGCGCTCCGTGAGACGGATGCCGTGGCGGCATTCCCGGATGGTCAGGCGCGAGAGGGTGAGCTGCATCGTGCCCGTGGCCTCGATGCCGTCCGCTTCCGCGTGCGCGCCGAGGATCTCCAGGCCGGCGACGGCCGGGGTGCGTTGCGCCCATGTCGCCGGCTTGAAGGATTTGGGGGCGGCGGTGCCGCCGTGCGTGCCGACGATCTTCAGGGCCGGTCCCGGGCCCGCCATGATGAGGGTGGCGGTGCCGTCGGACGAAATGCCGGCGGCGCCGAGCTGGGCGAGGTCGACCGTGACCGTCTTCGTCAGGCGGTAGCGTCCTTTGGGGAGCGACACGCTCCCGCCCGCATCGACGAGCTTCTGCAGCGCGGCGGTGTCGTCCGCCTGCCCGTCGCCGACGAGCGTCTGGGCCGAGAGGACGGCCGTGAATGCCAGCAACGCGAGCAGGGGACGCATGGGCTTACTTGGCGGATTTGAGGAAGCCTTCGGCGCCCATCCATTCGCCGGCGGTCTTGGTCCAGCCGTCGACCGGGAATTTCGTCTGGCGAGTCCCGAAGCCGTGGCCGCCCTTGGAGTAGACGTGGATCTCCGCCGGGAGGTTCTGGCGCTTGTATTCGATGTAGAGCTTCGCGGCCTCGAGCGGGTTGGCGCCGTCGTTATGAGCCACGACGAAGAAGCAGGGCGGGGCGTCGGCCGGGACGGAGAAGCCTTCGCGGAACCTGGTCTTGTCCTCCTTCTCGAGGAAGCCGCCGCCGTAGACGAAGATCGTGAAGTCCGGTCCGCGCGGGTCGTCGACGCCGGGTTTCTGCTCGTAGGTGCGGGGCGTGCGGTCCCACGAGGCGTGGCCGACGAGGTTGGCGCCCGCGGAGAAGCCGATCACGCCGACGCGCTTCGGGTCGATGTTCCACTCCTTGGCGCGGGCGCGGACGAGGCCGAGCGAGCGTTGCAGATCCTGGACGGGATAGCTGTGCGGCAGCGTCTCGTCCGCCGTCGGGGTGCGGTAGCGGAGCAGGATGCCCGTGACGCCGATGCTGTTGAGCCATTCGCAGACGCCCGTGCCTTCGTTCTTGGTCGAGAGGAACCAGTAGCCGCCGCCCGGGCAGACGATGACCGCGGCGCCGTTCGGGTTGGCGGCCGGGTAGACCGTGAGCGACGGCTCATCGATGAAGGTCTCGTGGCCGGCGTAGCTGCCTTTCGGTCCGATGCGGTCGAGCACCGACTTCGATGGCGCGACGCGCTTGCCCGGGACGCCTTCGGGCCAGAGCGGCAGGACGGTTTCGGCGGCGTCGGCGGTGGTCGCCAAGGCCAGGAGGAGGAGCGTGAGGAAGCGCATCGGGGTGAGGCTAGGACAGCATACCTCGGCGGAGGTGCCAAACAAAGAAGCGGCCGAGGGGCCGCTTCTTAAGACCGATATGTGCTGGCGCCTCAGGCGATGGCCTTGACGTAGATCTCGTTGGCCTTCTTCCAGTCGACGACCTTCCAGAACGCGTCCACGTAGTCGGGGCGGCGGTTCTGGTACTTGAGGTAGTAGGCGTGTTCCCAGACGTCGAGGGCGAGGACCGGGGTGCCGTTCACGTCGGCGACGCCCTTCATGAGGGGGCTGTCCTGGTTCGGCGTGGAGGTCACGGCGATGGACTTGTCGGCCTTGACGATGAGCCAGGCCCAGCCGGAGCCGAAGCGGGTGGTCGCGGCGGTCTTGAACGCGGCCTTGAGGCCCTTCTCGCCTTCGAGGCCACCGAAGGCCTTCTGGATGGCTTCGCCGAGGGCGCCGACGGGTTCGCCGCCGCCGTTCGGGGAAAGGATGTTCCAGAAGAAGGTGTGGTTGGCGTGGCCGCCGGCGTTGTTGCGGACCGCGGTGCGGATGGACTCGGGGACCTTGGAGAGGTCGGCGATGAGGGCGTTCACGTCGGCCGGAGCGGCGAAGCCGGCTTCCTTGGCGAGGGCGGCGTTTAGGTTGGTCACGTAAGCATTGTGGTGCTTGCCGTGGTGGATCTCCATCGTCGCCTGGTCGATGTGCGGCTCGAGGGCGGCGTGAGGATAGGGCAGGGGGGCGAGGGTGTAGCTCATGGTTTTGGTGGAAGAGGTTTGGGCGGAAAGAGAAGTGGCTCCGAGGGCGGCGGCGGCGAGGGAAGCTTTGCCGATGAAGTCGCGTCGGTTCATGGGTGGAGAGTATGGAGTAACGAGTTTGGAGTATAGGACGAACTGACGGGCGACCGACGCACAGGTTGGCGAATTGCGGCGGGGGTCAAGCCGAGGCGGTGGAATCGCGGCCCCGCTTCATGTTGAAGTAGGCCTGCAAGATCTCGCGGCAGGGCTCTTCGAGCACGCCGGAGGTCACTGCGACGCGGTGGTTGAGCTTCGGGAGGCTGTGGAGTTCGACCGCGCCGCCCATGCAGCCCATCTTGGGGTCGCCCCAGGCGTAGACCACGCGGTTGAGCCGGCTCATGATCGTGGCGCCGGAGCACATCGGGCAGGGCTCCTTGGTGACGTAAAGATTGCACTCGTTGAGGCGCCAGTCGCCGATCTTCTTCGCCGCCTGGGTGATCGCCAGCATCTCCGCATGGGCGGTCGGGTCGTTGGCGCGTTCGACCTCGTTATGCGCCGCCGCGATGATCTCGCCGCCGCGCTCGATGATCGCCCCGATCGGGACCTCGTCGATGCGCCAGGCGTCCACCGCCAGGTTGAAGGCCAGGGCCATGTAGAAGGCGTCGTCTCGGTTCAGCTGGGACGGACGCATCTTCTCGAACGGGCAGATCAGCCCGGGGCGGGGGGTCGCGGCGTCGCCTTCCATGCGGGCAGGATTGCCCCTCCGGGGCGGGTGGCAAGAGGGGAGGCGGGCCTCACTACAGTGATTGACTATGCCCCCGGTTCGGGATGCACTGCGGTCATAAGGCATGGCTGAAGAACCCGTTATCGAACTCGAAGGCAAAATCCTGCAGGTGCTTCCTGGCACCATGTTCCGGATCGAGCTCCCCAATAAGCACGTGGTGCTGGGACGCATCTCCGGCCGCCTCCGTAAGAACTTCATCCGCATCAACCCCGGCGACCGCGTGAAGGTCGAGATGAGCCCGGCCGACCTGACCCAGGCCCGGATCATCTTCCGCCTCAGGGATTCGGCTCCGCGCCCGCTCGGCCCCCCGCCTAAGCGTCGTTATTGATTTCAAGGAAACCCGTTCATACGGGTTTTTTTATTGCAAGGCCGCGGTCCCTAATCCATTAATCATTACTCAACTACTAAGCATTAACCCCCATGGCCATCTACAACAGCGTTCTCGATACCATCGGTCACACGCCCCTCGTGCGACTGAACAAGGTCACCGAAGGTCTTCACGCCGAAGTCTTGGTGAAGCTTGAATTCTTCAACCCTCTCTCGAGCGTCAAGGACCGCATCGGTCGCGCCATGATCGACGCCGCCGAGCGTGACGGCCGCCTGAAGCCGGGTGGCACCATCGTCGAGCCGACCTCCGGCAACACCGGCATCGCCCTCGCCTTCGTCGCCGCCGCCCGCGGTTACCGCTGCATCCTCACGATGCCGGAGACGATGTCCGTCGAGCGCCGCGTCCTTCTCCGCCTCCTCGGCGCGGAGATCGTCCTGACCCCGGGCGCGAAAGGCATGCGCGGCGCCATCGAGCGGGCTTCGCAGCTCCGTGACGAGATCGGCGCGAACGCTTTCATGCCGATGCAGTTCGACAACCCGGCCAACCCCGAGGTGCATCGTCGCACCACCGCGGTCGAGATCTGGGAAGACACCGAAGGCAAGGTCGATGCCATCGTCGCCGGCGTCGGTACCGGCGGCACCATCACCGGCGTCGCTTCCGTGATCAAGGGCAAGAACCCGAAGTTCCGCGCCATCGCCGTCGAGCCGGTCTCTTCTCCGGTCATCACGCAGACGATGTCCGGCCAGCCCGTCCAGCCCGCTCCTCATAAGATCCAGGGCATCGGCGCCGGCTTCGTCCCGAAGAACTGCGACATCTCCCTGATCGACGAGGTGATCCAGGTCTCCAACGAAGACGCCTTCGCCACCGCGCAGGAAGTCTCCGTCCGCGAAGGCCTCGCCGTCGGCATCTCCTCGGGCGCCAACATCTGGGCCGCCCTCCAGCTCGCCAAGCGTCCGGAGTTCGCCGGCAAGCGCATCGTCACGATCGCCTGCTCGCCCTCCGAGCGCTACCTCTCGACCGCCCTGGCCGAGAAGGTGCGCGCCGAAGTCACCGCGCTGACCGCCTCGTAAGCCGAGGTCCTGGTTCATCCCGAAGGCCTGTGTCGCGAGACCCGGGCCTTTTTGTTGGGGTAGGGATGCGATGACATCGCATCCGCCGACCCGTGAGGCCTTACGATCGCCAGGTGCAACGACTCCTCCGTCAGCATGCGAACGGACGCGACGTCGTCGCGTCCCTACCTGGTAGTTTCTCCTTGAAGCCTTTCCCTGATAAGTGAACATCCGTTCACTTATGTTGGACATGCGTACCTTGCAGGGGTTCGAGGCCCGGCGGCCGTTGGCCTTGCCGCTGCTCGGCTCCCGGGCGGTCGCGGGTTTCCCGTCGCCGGCCGACGACCATATGGAGCGTCGCCTCGACCTCAACGAGCACCTCGTCCGCAATCCGCTCTCGACGTTCTTCCTGCGCGTCGACGGCGATTCGATGTCGGGCGCCGGCATCCTCCCCGGCGACCTCATCGTGGTCGACAAGGCCCCGGCGGCGCGGGCGGGCACGATCGTGGTCGCCGAGGTCGGCGGCGAGTTCACCGTGAAACACCTCGAGCGCGACGCCGCCGGCGCCTGGAGCCTGCGGGCTGACAGCCCGCGCTGGCCGGGCTGGTCGTTGCCTTTCACGCCGGAATGCCGTATCTGGGGGACGGTGGTCGCCGTCGTGCGCCGCTGCTGACGCCATGCTCCGCGCCCTCGCCGACTGCAATAACTTCTACGCCTCCTGCGAGCGCGCGTTGGATCCGTCGCTGATCGGCGTGCCGATCGTGGTGCTCTCGAACAACGACGGCTGCGTGGTCGCCCGTTCGTCCGAAGCCAAGGCGCTGGGCATCCCGATGGGCGCGCCGTATTTCGAGGTGCGCCGTACCTGCGAAGCCCATGGCGTGCGCATCTTTTCGTCCAACTTCGAGGTCTACGGCGATTTCTCCGAACGCGTCATGGGCGTGCTCGGCGAGCAGGCGCGCGACCTCGAGGTCTATTCGGTCGACGAGGCCTTCCTCGGTTTTCCCGACATGCCGGATGCCGACGCCCGGGCGCTCGGCTTGCGTATCCGGGCCGACGTGCTGCAACGCACGGGCATCCCGATCTCGCTCGGGATGGCCCCGACGAAGGTGCTGTGCAAGCTGGCCAATGAGCGCGCCAAGGCCGACAAGACGAGCGGCGGCGTGGTCGTGGTGCCGGCCGATGCTGCCGGCCGCACGGCCTTCCTGCGCGGCGTCGAGGCGGAAGACGTCTGGGGTGTCGGTCCCGGCCTGGCCGCCCGCCTGCGCTCGCATGGCATCCTCTCGGCCATCGACCTCGCGGAGGCCGATCCGGGCTTCGTCCGTCGCATCGCCGGCGTGGTCGGCGAGCGCCTCGCGCTCGAACTGCGCGGCATCTCCTGCCATGACATCGTCGAGGACGCCGGTCCGCGGAAGAGCGTGCTGGTGTCCCGTTCCTTCGGCCGGCCGATCACCGACGCGCATGAACTTTCCGAGGCCATCGCCTCGCACGCCGCCCGCGGCGCCGAGAAGCTGCGCGAAGACGGGCTCGTCGCTTCATCGATCGTGGTCTTCATCCGGACGAACCAGCATCGCATCGATCAGGAACAGTATCGGGGCGACGAAGCGGAGCCGCTCGATCCGCCGACCGACGACGCCCGGGCGATCTGCGCCGCGGCTTCGCGGGCGCTGGCCCGGGTGCGTCGCGACGGCTATCTTTATAAACGGGCCGGCGTGATGCTGCTGGGCCTGACGCCGGCCGACGTCGTGCAACCCTCCTTGCCCGGCATGGGCGGAGAGGCCGACCCGAACAAGGATCGACTCATGAAGGCCGTCGACGCCTTGAACCATAAGCTCGGCCGCGATGCCGTGCGCCTCGCCAGCACCGGCTTCGAGCGGGAATGGAAAGGCAAGTCCGAGCTGCAGTCCGGCGCCTCGCTGACCGACCCCGAGCGTTTACCGAAGGTGAAAGACGGCCCCAAGCCGCGGATTCGGTTTCACGAGTGACTGCCTTTGGTAGGGCCGAGCACCCTTGCTCGGCCGCGGCCGGCCAAGGATGGCCGGCCCTACCTGGGGAAACGAAGCGGTCTGACCCCGTACTCGCGGGCTTGTCCCGGGAACCTTTCCCCGACATACCTGCTCATATCCCCATGAGTTCTCCCCGACTCGGTTTCCGCCATGCCTTGCTGGTGCTGTCCTGTGTCGCGCTCTTCGCCGCGCCGCCGGCCAAGCCCGGCGTCCGCGTGGGCTTCGCCGAAAGGGACATCACGCCGGAGATCGGCATGGAAGTCCCGGGCAACTACGGGAAGGTCTACTCGAAGAAGATCCACGACCCCTGCAAGGTCCGCGCGAGCGTGTTCGACGACGGCCAGAAGCGGGTGGCGCTCGTGGGCATCGACGCCTTGTTGATCCGCCGGGAGACGGTGTTGGAGATCCGCGCCTTGGCGAAGGCCGCGACCGGCATCGCCGACGTGATGATCGGCGCCTCGCATTCGCATTCCTCCGGTCCGATCGGGATGATCCTGCCGGGCGAGTTCGATCACGCTTCGGCCGAGATCCAGGAATTGGCTTATCAGAAGTCCTCCTGCGCCGATGCCGGCTACCTGAAGAAGGCCATCGCCGCCACGGTCGAGGCGATCGTCGCCGCCGACCAGGCCAAGGCCGCGGTCACGGTCGGTTACGGCGTCGGCCATGAGAGCCAAGTGGCCTTCAATCGCCGCCTGCGCATGAAGAACGGCCTGACCTTCTCGCATCCGGGCAAGAACAACCCCGACGTGGTCGAGTTCGCCAATCCGACCGACGACGAAGTCGGCGTGATCGGCGTCTGGGGCGCCGACGGCAAGCTGACCGGGTGCGTCGTCAACTTCTCCTGCCACGCCACCACGAATTCCGACGGCATCGGCGCGAACTGGATCTACTACACCGAGAAGGTCATCCGCGGGTATTATGGCGCGGACACCAAGGTCGTCTTCCTGCAGGGCGCCTGCGGCGACGTGACCCAGGTCAACAACCTCGACCCCAAGGCCAACCCCGCGTCCGACGACTGGTCGCAGTTCGTCGGCGGTCGCGTGGGCGCCGAAGCGCTGAAGGTCCTGCTGAGCATGTCGCAGACCCGCACCGCCGAGGTGCCGTTGGCCGCCGATCATAAGGTCTGGGAGATTCCCCGTCGTCTGCCTGCGCCCGAGCGCGTCGCGGAAGCGCGGGAACGCGTCAAAGGCCCGGTGGCGCACCCCGACTGGGTCTGGGCCAAGGAGACCCTTTTGTTGGATGCCTTGATCGCCAAGAAACGCGCCGTCGAAGTCGAGGTGCAGGCCATCCAGGTCGGCCCGGTGGTCTGCCTTTCCAATCCGGCGGAATATTTCGTCTCCTACGGCCTGCAGCTCAAGAAGCGCAGCGGTTTCCCGATGACCTTCCCGGTCGAACTTGCGAATGGATGCGTCGGCTATGTGCCGGACGAGGAGGCCTTCGGGCCGAACGGCGGCGGTTACGAGACGCGCCTGACGAGCTACAGCAACCTGGACATCACCGCGGGCACGCAGTTCATGAACGTGGGCCTGGAGCTCGCCGCGAAGATGAAGCCCGCCAAGCTCCCCGAGCGTCCCAACGCTCCTGCCGGCAAGCCCTGGCTCTACGGCAACCAACCGCCCCAGCTGAAGTGAGCTGGCTCGCCTCCATTCTTCTCGCGGCCGCTCCGGTCCAGAGTCCGCTCCCCCCGGCGGAAGCCCTGAAGGCTTTCGAAGTGGCCCCGGGGCTACGCGTCGAACTCGTCGCCGCCGAGCCATTGGTGGCTTCGCCGTGCGCCATCGCCTTCGACTCCCAGGGCCGGCTCTTCGTGGCCGAGAACCGCGGTTACCCGATCGGACCGAAGGCAGGGGAGAAGCCGGCGGGCGTGATCGCGCTGCTGGAGGATGCCGATGGCGATGGTCGGATGGACAAGCGCACCGTCTTCGCGGATGGGCTGACCTTCCCGAACGGCGTGCTGCCTTGGGGCGGCGGGCTCATCGTCACCTGCGCCCCGGATGTCTTGTTCCTCAAAGATAACGACGGCGACGGCGTCGCCGACGAGCGGAAGGTCCTGCTCACCGGCTTCGCCACGACCGGCAGCACGCAGCTGCGCGTCAACGCGCCGACCATCGGACCCGACGGGTGGATCTACCTCGCGGCCGGCCTGAGCGGCGGCACGGTGACCTGTCCCGGGCACCCCGGGCGTCCGCCGCTTAAGATGACGTCAGATGTCCGTTTCCATCCCGAGACCCTCGAGGTCGAGCTCGTGGACGGGAAGTCCCAGTACGGGATGAGCTTCGATCTCTTCGGCAATCGCTTCATCTGCATGAACCGGGTGCCGGTCCAGCACGTCGTCTTCGATTCGAAGTGGCTCAAGCGTAATCCGCGCCTGGCGTTCAGCGAGACCGTCCAGGATTGCAACGCGCGCGACGCCTTCAACGGCATCAACGGCGGGCATGATGGCGTCCGGCTTTTCCCGATCAGCTCGAACATCACCACCGCCGACGGCCATGCCGGATCGTTCAGCGCGGCCTGCGGGGTCAAGGTCTGGCAAGGCAAGTCGCTGCTCACCCCGGAGTGCGCGGGCGCCGTCTTCTCGTGTGATCCCACCGGGAACCTGATCCATGCCGATCGGCTCGTCGCCCAAGGCGCGACCTTCGTCGCTTCGCCGCTTTACGCCGGACGCGAATTCCTCGCCTCGCGCGACGACTGGTTCCGGCCGGTCTTCCTGGCCAAGGGTCCGGAGGGCGCGATGTATGTCGCGGACATGTATCGTAAGGTCATCGAACACCCCGACTACCTGCCGGAAGAAGTGCGCAAGCATACCGACTTCGAGACCGGCAAGACGATGGGCCGCATCTGGCGCATCCGGGGCGAGCGTCGGGCGGACGACGTCAGGACGGCCATGGCGGTCCTGCCGATGACGCCTGACACCGGACTGTCACGCGTCATCAAGCATGGGGATGACCCTTCCGAGGCTGCGACGCAGGCGTTGGCACGTCACGCCTGGGACTTTTCCGAGGACAAGTGGATGCGTAACGGCGTGCTGAGCGGCGTCGGCGGGCGGGAAACGGCGTTTCTGCGGTCCCTCTTGGCGGCCATGCCGGCCGACGCCAAGGTCGGCGCCGGCATGGCGGAGATCTTGGGCTACCTCGGAGGCTCGATGACGAAGCCGGCTGAACTCGAGATCGCCGGGGCGGCCCCGGAGGCCATCCGGCTCGCCCTCTTGTCCGGGTATCTTTCGCCGCGAAAGCCGGCAGGCCTGCCGGCTTCTTTCCAATCGCTTCTCGATGCGTCGCCCGACGTCGCCGCGGACAAGTCCAAGACCTCCGAAGCGCGGAACGTCGCCGTGAAGCTCATGGCGCGCCTGCCTTGGGAACGAGCCGGGGCGGCCTTGCTGACGCTGGCCCTGGATGACGCCCAGCCCGAACTCGCCGCGGCGGCGCTCAAGGCCGTGGTCGCCTATCCCAAGGAGGAGGTCGCCGCTTCGCTGCTCGCCGGTTGGCCGCGTTATACCCCCGCCCGACGAGAGGCGGTGCTCGGCGCCTTGCTGGGCAATCCGTTCCATGTGAAGTCCGTGCTGGCCGCCGTGGAGGCCAAGCGCCTGCCCGCGAGCGCCTTTACGGGCGTCCGCCGACGTCAGGTGCTCGCCGCCAAGGATCCCGCCGTGAAAGCCCTCGCGGAGCGCCTCTTGACCGTCTCCGCCCGTCCGGAGGCCTTGGCCGAAGCCAGCAAGGCCTTGGTGCTGAAGCCCCTGCCGTCCGAAGGCCGGTCCGTCTTCAACGCGGTCTGCGCCAGCTGCCACCGCTTGGACAGGGAAGGGCACGCCGTCGGCCCCGACCTCTTCGACATCCGCCGCCAGACCAAGGAGAACATCCTCTTCCATATCGTGAACCCCGACGCCGAGATCGCGCCGGCTTTCACCGCTTATCTCGCCGAGGCCAAGGACGGGCGTGTGCTGAGCGGCATCCTCGTCGGCGACACGCCCACCTCGATCACCCTGCGCGGTCCCTTGGGCGTCGAGGCGACGCTCCTGCGTGGCGACCTCGCCAAGCTCGAGGCCTTGCCCGGCTCACTGATGCCGACCGGGCTTGAAGCAGGCCTGGGTAAGCAGCAGCTCGCGAACCTGTTGGCATACCTCAAAGGGGAGAAGTGAGCGCACGCCGTGAGGTCATTCGTCATCTCTTTCCTGTTTTTAACCTTCGGCGGGTTGCTCAAGGGCGCCGATTACGCCGACGGGCTGGCCGGCTGGCAGGGCGCCACGAAGCACCCGGTCGCTCCCGATGCCGCGCGGCATTCTATCCACGCATACTTCAACGCCTGCCCGGAGAGTCCCGACGGCCGACATGTGCTGTATTATAGCTCCGATGCCGCCGATGGTGAATCGGGAGAGCTGCGCGTGCTCGAACGCGCTACGGGACGCGAGCAGGTCATCGCCCGAGACCTCAAGGTGGAAGACGCGCACCGTGCGGCTTGTCAGCAGTGGTCGGTGGACGGAAAATTTGTCCTGTACCACAATCTGCGGGACGGTCGTTGGTCCGTCCATGCCGTCGAGCTGGCCACGGGGCAGGATCGCGTCCTCGTCTGGGATCGGCAGCTCGGCTTCGGTTCCGCCCGCGGAAGGCTGGCCCCGGTCTACGGATGCCACTGGAATCCGGGGCCGCATCGCGACCTGGAACTGATCGACGTGGTCAGCGGCCGCCTGACCGTCGCCGTCACGGCCGCGGAGGCCGTCGGCCGGTACGGCGACTGGATCGAGCGTAAGCTCGGCTCGCGCGACCTGACGGTCTTTTTTCCCGTGATGAGTCCCGACGAGACGAAGGTCTTCTTCAAGCCCTGCGTGCCGGGCGGAGGGCAGAGCTTCCGTGGCATGTCCGTCAGCAAGCGCGAAGGCAAGATGGTCTACGATCTTGTCCGGAAGGAATTCCTGGGGGTCATCGACCAGTGGGGCCATCCCTCCTGGTCGCCCGATTCGGCAGCCATCTTCGAGAAAGGGAATTACCTGCAGGCTCCCGCCGCGACCAAGCCCTTGCCGCGTTTCGCGCCTTCCTGTTTTTCGGATCATCCGGTCATGTCGCCGGACGGTCAGGCTTTCGTCACCGATGCCGACGTCAGCAAGCGTCCGTTTGGTCGGCCCGGAGCCTGGGCGATCGGCGTGGGTTCCACGCGACGCGACGAATACGTGGTCGTGGATGTCTTCGACAATACCCAAGGTGCCCGGTCCTGGCGGCGTAACCATCCCCATCCGGTCTTCAGCGCCGATGGTCTCCGTATCTATTACAACGTGAACGACGGGCCGTGGACGCGCCTGATGGTCGCCGAGAGGAAGTAGGGCTCCTCCGAAGAAGATGAGGATTTCAGCCAAAGACATCCTGCGACTTGAACAAGCCGATGTCGCCGCTTATCCCCGACGCTACGTCCCGGGCGCGGAGCATGTCGGCATCTACCGAATCTTTGCGATCTGGCCCGACAAACTGAAGGAAATCGCGGAGCATGACGGGGAGTGGCGCGAGAACGCCGTGGTTTTCCTCGAGGCCGACCCGTCGTATTTCCGATCCGGCTATGACAAGGCCCAGTTGCTCCGCCGTCTCAAGCGGGCCGAGCTCAGCGGCGACCATCAGCGGCGCCTGCGCAAGGTGGCGGTGATGGCGGTCGAAAAGGCGCGCTCGGTGGAGTTCCGGCAGTATTGCCAGCTGGCGGCCCGGCTGGGGTGCAAGGAGATGGTCGCCGACCTGGGCAAACTGGCGGAATCTTCCGATACGCTGATCCGCCGTCGCGCAGGGTGGATGCTCGAGTATGTCGAGAAGGGGAGGGCGTAGGTCTCGGCCCAAGGAACGATCGCGAGTGCTTAGGCGCGGCGTGGATCAATTCTGTTCGAGGGGAACTTTTCGATCATCCCGGTTTTCTACAAAGGGAATCCTAAGATGTTCATGTTCAACCCGACGTCCCTGTGCTGCGCCCTGCTGGCTTGCGGGTGTGCCTCGCCCACGCAGGGGGCCGAGGCCGTTGAAAGCAGGAGCCAGCCGCACGCGGCTTCGGCCTCGCCCCTTTGGGTCACGAAGGCGGTATCCGCGCCAAGGGTCTCGCATCATGTCTTCAACAGCAAGTCCGCCCAAGCCGAGGTAAGCTATCACCTCTACCGACCCGCTGCCTATGATGCCGACGGTGGCCGGCGTTTCCCGGTCGTGTATTGGCTGCATGGGTCCGGCGGCGGCTTGCCGGGCATCCCCAGCGTCGCCCGTCGTTTCGACGCGGCCATCGAGGCGGGCAAGTTGCCACCCTGCCTGGTGGTCTTCGTGAACGGCTTGGAAATGGGGATGTATGTCGACTGGGCGGATGGTTCCGCTCCGGTCGAATCGATGATCATCCGCGACCTCCTGCCGCAGGTGGATGCGACTTATCGGACGATCGCGAAACGGGAGGGTCGCCTCCTCGATGGCTTCAGCATGGGCGGCTACGGCGCCGCGCGTCTCGGCTTCAAGTATCCTGAGCTGTTCCGGGCGGTCTCGATCGTCGGCGCCGGACCCATGCAGTCCGAACTCAAAAGCACCCCGCGGGCCAGCCGCATCCAGGCCGAGGACCTGCTGAAGCGTGCCTATGGGGGAGACCAGGCGATCTTCCGCTCGGTGAGCCCGCGGAAACTGGCCGAGCGGAACGCCCGGACGATCGCGCAGGAATCGTTGGTCCGCATGGTCATCGGCGAGAAGGACGAGACCTTCGCCAATAACTTTGATTTTCATCGTCACCTTGAATCGGTCGGTATCCCGCACGGCTGGACCGTGATTCCCGGCGTCGGTCATGAGCCCGACCGGGTGTTCGGGGCCCTGGGGGATGATAACTGGGACTTTTATCGGAAGGCTTTCGCCGGTCCGCCGGCCAAATAGCATCCGGCGGCTCGGCTTGCGGAGGGCCGACGTCTTGGCCCCATCGGGCTTGCGCCGGGGTGCGCGCGGGGTAGAAATGGCCTAACCCTATGAGCCCTACTCGTCGTGACTTCCTCGGTACCCTCGGCGGCCTGGCCGCCGGTTATGCCCTTGCTCCGGCCCTGCGCGCGGCGGAAGCCGGCGGCAAGCCCCTCGGTCTCGCGCTCTGCGGCCTGGGTAATTATTCGAACGGCGAGCTCTCGCCGGCGTTGCTGGAGACCAAGAACGTGAAGCTCGTCGCCGCGATCACCGGCACGCGCGAGAAGGGCGTGAAGCTCGCGAAGCTCCACGGCTTCGACGAAGCCAACATCTATTCCTATGACCAGTGGGACAAGGTCGCCGCGAACAAGGCGATCGACATCGTCTACGTGGTGACGCCTCCCGGCATCCACGCCCAGAACGTCATCGCCGCCTTCGGCGCCGGCAAGCACGTCATCTGCGAGAAGCCGATGGCCACGTCCGCCGCCGAGTGCGACACGATGATCGCCGCGGGCAAGAAGGCCGGCAAGCGCCTCGCGATCGGCTATCGCCTCCACTTCGACCCGTATCACCAGGAGCTGGTCCGCCTCGCCAAGACCCAGGAGTTCGGTCCGTTCATGAAGATCAAGACCGCCAACGGCTTCACGCTCCGCCGCAAGGCCTGGCGCATCGACAAGAAGCTCGCCGGCGGCGGCGCGTTGCTCGACATGGGCATCTATTCGATCCACGCCTGCTGCATGGCGACCGACGCGAATCCGGTCGCGGTGACCGCCAAGGAGCTGCCGAAGACCCAGCCGGAATTCTTCACCGAGGTCGAGCAGGCCATGGAGTTCCGCCTGGAGTTCGCCAACGGCGCCGTGGCGGACGTCTGGACGGGCTATGACGCCAACCGCGCCGAGTTCCTGGCCGAAGCCGAGAAGGGCTGGTTCAAGGGCGAGCGCCCGGTCTTCAGCTATCGCAACCTCAACATCTCGACCTCCGCCAAAGGGAAGCTCGATTTCGGCGTCTTCCGCCAGCAGCAGCGTCACATGGACGGCGTCGCCGCCGCCTTCCGCGACGAAAAGCCCGTGAGCTGCTCCGGCGAGCTCGGTCGTCGCGACATGGTCATCATCGACGGCATCTACGAGTCGATTAAGACGGGGAAGCGCGTCGAGCTGAAGTATAGCTAAGTTAGGGGTAGGGATAGGGGCAGGGGCAGCACCACGTGCTGTCCCTACCTCACCAGCTCTTCGCCAGCTCGATGAGCTTGGCGGCGGCGTCGGTCATGGCCGCTTCGCGTTCCTTCTCGCCGTTGTTGACGCCTTCGGCGTGGACGAACGTGACATCGGTGATGCCGATGAAGCCGAGGATCTTGCGCAGATAGGGTTCCTGGAAGTCGTAATCGGTACCGGCCACGAAGCCGCCGCGGGAGGTGATGACGAGCGCCTTCTTGCCTTTGACGAGCGGCACGACGCCTTCCTCGGTCAGCTTGAAGGTCATGTCCGTGCGCACCACCTGGTCGATCCAGGCCTTGAGCGAGGCCGGGATGGAGAAATTGTGCATCGGCGTCGCGATGAGCAGCGTATCGCAGCCGAGGAGCTCGGCCGTGAGGGCGTCGGAGTGGTGCAGCACGCCTTTCATCGCCGGATCGTCGTGGTCCGCCGGGGCGAAGGCCGCGCCGACCCAGGCATCGGAGATGAAGGGCGGGGGGTGGTGCCCGACGTCGCGGTGGGTGACCTGCAGTCCGGGGACTTTCAAGCGAAGGTTCTGGATGAAGGCGGCGGAAAGCTTCCGG
The DNA here is from genome assembly GCA_964643215.1 of uncultured Klebsiella sp. Classification (GTDB taxonomy): domain Bacteria; phylum Verrucomicrobiota; class Verrucomicrobiia; order Opitutales; family UBA953; genus UBA953. Next base: position 14,915 of record CAZXSI010000011.1, read on the forward strand.
GTCACGGAGCGGACCGTGCGGGGAGAGGCGTCGATGTGCAGGACTTTCATTTTCACAAGGTATCCGCTCTTGCGGGGAAGTCAAAGGGTAGGGCGGAAGCAACGAGGCAGGGACAGCACCACGTGCTGTCCTCATTGCCCTAGGTCGTGACGCGGTCCCGACCCTACCTTATCGTATCCTCTCAGTTCGTGCCCTTGGCCAGCGTCGCCTTGAGTTCCGTCACGAACTGGGCGTAGGCGGGGTCCTTGGCGACGTTCGTCAGCTCCTTCGGATCCTTCTCGTGGTCGTAGAGTTCGACGGCCGTCTCGCCGCCGTTCCATTCGGTGTAGCGGAAGCGTTCGGTGCGCACGGAGCGCCCGACCTTGCGGGCCGGGGCGTTCTTCTGTTTGCCGCCCGAGAACGTGGCGTCCCTGTTGGCGGCCCCGAAATCGACCTGCGTGTAGGCGACGTGGCCCCACGGACGGTTCGGGTCCTCGAGGAGGGGCCGGAGGCTCTTGCCTTGGGCGCGCTTGTCGGGGGCGAGGCCGCAGAGGTCGGCGACGGTGGGATAAAGGTCGAGCAGTTCGGCGACACGTTTCGTCGACTGGCCGTTGGTCTTGTTGTCCGGATCGCGGATGATGAACGGCACCCGGGCGGAATCCTCGTAGAGCGAGCGCTTCTGCCACAGGCCGTGCTCGCCGAGGTTGTAGCCGTGGTCGCTGATGAAGACGACCAGCGTGTTCTTGTCCAGGCCCTGCTTCTTGAGTTCCGCGAGCACGAGGCCGAACTGGGCGTCCATGAAGGTCATCGAAGCCAGGTAGGCCTGCTTGGCCGTGCGCTGCGTGTCCTCGGACATGCCATAGTTGGCGATGGCCGTGTTGGAGAGGGCCACCTGGGGCTTCGCGGCGCGGTCGGCGGCGGGGTCGGGGACGAGTTCGACCTTATCCTTGGGGTACGACTCGAAATACTTCTTGGGGGACACGTAAGGCGTGTGGGGACGGAAGAAGCCCACGGCCAGGAAGAAGGGCTTGGCGCGCTTTTCCCGGAGGAACGAGACGGCCTGGGCGGCGATCTTGCCGTCGGTCTGTTCGGCATCGGTGCCCTCGGCGGCGAGCCAGCTCAACGTGCCGCCGTAGTTGCCGGTGCCCACCAGCACCTGTCCCTGCTTGCCTTTGGCTTTGTCGGCGGACGTTCCGGCGCCGACGCCGATCGAGAAGATCTTGTCCTCGTCGTCGCAGTCGCGGCCGCGGGGATTCCAGACCTGCTCCCAGGACTGCGGGTCATCGAGGCCGTTGGTGCCGATCTCCTTGGGCACGCCGTAGTGGTAGAGCTTGCCGATGCGGCCGACCGTGTACCCGTTGTTCTTGAACATCTGCGGCAACGTGACCATGTCCGGGATCACCTTGCGGAATTCCTTCGCGTTATCGTAGACGCCGGTGGTGTCTGGGCGGAGGCCGGTGAGGAAGGACGTCCGGCTCGGGTTGCAGAGCGCGTATTGGCAGTAGGCACGGTCGAAGCGCACCCCTTCGCGGGCCAGGGCGTCGATGTTCGGCGTCAGCGCCGGTCCGCCGTAGGTGCCCATGCGGGTGCCGCAATCATCGGAGACGAGCAGCAGGACGTTCTTACGGGTCTCGGCCGCGAAGACGGAGACGCACGCGAGGAGGAGGAGGGCTGGGGTCAGGCGCATGGGACCCATTTAGGGGACAAGGGGGCACGTGGGCAAGGGAGCAAGATCAGGGATAGGGGCAGGGGTGGGGGTAGGGGTAGGTAACCGAAGACTAAATAGCCATGGCTGCACTTCCTTGCCCACGTGTCACCTTGCCCACGTGCCCGCTTATTCTTCGCTTACACTTCCCAATCGTCACCCTTGCCCTGGAGGACCTTGTCGATCGCGCTGAGCACGAGGTCGACGGCTTCTTCCTGGGAGGTCTTGTCGGTCTTGATGTGGACCTCCGGAGCTTCGGGGGCCTCATACGGGGAGGAGATGCCGGTGAACTCGGCGATCTCGCCACGGCGGGCCTTGGCGTAGAGACCCTTCACGTCACGGGACTCGCAGACGGCGAGCGGGGCGTCCACGAAGACCTCGATGAACGTGTGGTTCGCGAGGGCGGCGCGGGCCTTGGCGCGGTCGGCGGCCAACGGGGCGATCAAGGTGACGAGCGTGATGTGGCCCGTGCCGGCGAAGAGTCCGGCGACGGCGGAGGCCCGACGCACGCTTTCGGCGCGGTCGGCGGCGGAGAAGCCCAGGTCGCGGTTGAGCGAGACGCGGAGGTCGTCGCCGTCCACGCGGATGACGTTGCGGCCGGCGTCGAACAGACGACGCTCGACGGCTTCGGCGATGGTCGACTTGCCCGAGCCGGAGAGGCCCGTGAACCAGATGACCGCGGGCGGGTGGCCGGCGCGGGCGCCGCGTTCGGAGGCGGTGACCTTGCCGGACGGGGCTTCGGACTTCGCGACCGCGTCGAGGATGATGCCGCCGCCATGGATGCGGCCGCCTTCTTCGAGCGCGAAGCGGCCGGTGATCGGACACTCGTGATGCAGGTCGTAGGCGATGTTGCGCGTGGCGCGGACGATCACCTCGCAGATCGAGTCGCGGGGGACGCTGGCGGCTTCCTTGGACTCGAGCGTGGAGGCGTCGGTGACCTTGATGATCTTGGCGATGACCGCGTCGACGTTCTGGGTGAGCAGGCGGAGGCGGTAGGTCTTGTTCGGGACGAGCGGTTCCTTGCCGAGCCAGAAGATGCGGGCGCGGAACTCGCGGCCGACGCGGGGCTGGTTGGACGGGTGGGACGCGACCTGGCCGCGTTCCACGAAGATCTGTTCGGAGAGCGTCACGCTGGCGGAGCCGCCGGTGCCGACGACCGGGCGGGACTCGGGCCCCGGCCAGTCTTCGAAGGTGCGGACCGTGCTGCGCCGGCCGCCGGGCTGGAAGATGAGCTCGTCACCGGGGCGGATGGCGCCGGCTTCGACGCGGCCGGCGATGATGCGACGGTGGTCGAAGCGGTAGATGTCGGAGACCGGCAGGCGCAGGGGCAGGCCGGTGAGGTCGTCCTCGTGCGAGAAGGCGTCGAGGGCTTCGGTGACCGTCGGGCCCTGCCACCAGGCCATCTTGGCCGAGCGCTGGACGACGTTCTCGCCATGCTTGGCGGCGATCGGGATGAAGTGGACGGCGTTGAGGCCGAGGGTCTTCAGGAAGGCCGAGTATTCGGCGACGATCTTCCGGTAGGTGGACTCGGAATGGTCGACGAGGTCCATCTTGTTCACGAGCACGACGAGCTGCTTCACGCCGAGGAGGGAGAGCAGGAACGCGTGGCGGCGGGACTGGTCCATCACGCCTTCCTTCGCGTCGATGAGCAGGAGGGCGGCGGAGGCGCTGGCGGCGCCGGTCACCATGTTCTTGAGGAACTCCTTGTGGCCCGGGGCGTCGATGATCGCGTAGGCGCGCTGCTTCGTGCGGAAGAAGATGCGCGTGGTGTCGATGGTGATGTTCTGTTCCTGCTCCTCGATCAGGGCGTCGAGGAGGAAGGCGTATTCGAACTCCATGCCCTCGATCGCGCAGTTCTTGCGGACCTGCTCCATCTTGCCGTTGGGCAGGGAGTCGGTGTCATGGAGGAGGCGGCCGACGAAGGTGGACTTGCCATGGTCGACGTGGCCGACGACGACGACGTGCATCTTGCGATGGTCTTCGACGGTGGGAAGGGGGGTGCTCACGGGTTGGGAAAGGGATCGGGTGTTCATCTTTTCGGGCGGCTCACATGAAGCCTTTGGCGCGGAGTTCCTGCATCGAGTTACGGCCGACGTGGTCCTGGGCGCGGCCGGCGCGTTCGCTGGTCTTGGTGAGCTTCAGTTCCTCGATGACCTCGTCGATGTTGCTGGCCGGGCTGTCGACCGGGTGCGTGATCGGATGGCAGCCGAGCGACCGGAAGCGCTTGCCGTTGCGGGCGAAATAGAGGGTCGGGTTCGGGATGTTCTCGCGGCGGATGTACTCCCAGATGTCGAGCTCGGTCCATTCGAGGAGCGGCTGCACGCGGACGTGGCCGCCTTCGGGGGCGGAGCTGGCGAACTGGCCCCAGAATTCCGGGGGCTGGTCCTTGTAGTCCCAGTTGCCTTCGGCGGAGCGAGGGGAGAACCAGCGCTCCTTGGCGCGGGTCGGATCTTCGTCGCGGCGGATGCCGGTGACGAGGGCGTCCCACTTGAACTCGTCGATCGCGGCCTTGAAGGGGACGGTCTTGAGCTCGTGCGTGACGGTGACGGGGTCGTGCGTGGCGTAGCCGATGCCGCGACGGATGGCGTCCTCGTTGACGCGGACGATCAGGTCGATGCCATGGATGACCTTGGCCTTCTCGCGGAACTCATACATCTCCGGGAACTCGTAGGTCGTGTCGATGTGCAGGAGCGGGAAGGGGATCTTGCCGCAGAACGCCTTGCGGGCGAGCCAGATGAGGACGTTGGAGTCCTTGCCCATGGACCAGGGCATGCAGACGGAGCGGAAGTTGGCGAAGGCCTCGCGGAAGACGTGGATCGACGTCTGTTCGAGGCGCGTGAGGTGGTCGTTTTGGGCGTTGCGGGACATTGGCTGAAGAAAGGCAGAGGAGGGATTGAAAGACAGATGGGCGATGAAGGACGGGGCTTACTTCTTGGTGCGCGTGTGGAGGCCGCATTCCTTCTTCTCGAAGCCGGGCCAGCGGCCGCCGCGTTCGTCGCCGCCGGAGGTGGGCAGGGTGCAGGGTAGGCAGCCGATCGAGCGGTAGCCGCGGTCGTGCAGGACGTTGTGGGGCAGGCCGTGTTCCTTGAGGTAGGCCCAGACCTGGTCGCGGCTCCAGTCGACGAGCGGGTTGAGCTTCCAGACGTCGGAATTGTCGGGGCGGGCGGCGAGCGAGAGCAACGGCGTCACGGAACGCTCGGCGCTCTGGTCGCGACGCATGCCGGTGATCCACAGGTCGAGGTCGAAGAGCTTCTTGCCGAGCGAGTCGACCTTGCGGAGCTCGCAGCACTTCTCCGGGTCGCGCTTCCAGAGTTCGGCGCCGTATTGGGCGGCCTGCTGTTCGACGGTCTGGGCGGGGAGGACTTCCTCGACCTTGATGCCGAGGTGGGCTTCGAGCTTCGCCTTGAATTCAAGGGTCTCGGGGAAGAGCAGGCCGGTGTTCAGCGTGAAGGCTTGGATGGGGATGCCGGCGGTCTTCGCGAGGTGCAGGATGACCACGCCGGCGGGCTGGAAACTCGTGCCGATGCCGGCGCGGGCGCCGAAGGTCTCGTAGGCCCAGCGCAGACGGTCCACCGGCGCCAGCGTCGAGAGACGGGCGTCGAGTTCCGGGATGCGGGCTGGGTCGAGGTCGGCCATCGACGGGCTTAGGCGGCGGGAGCGGCGGGCCAGACCTGCGCCTGGTCGACCCAGTCGCCGAAGGCCTGACCGGCTTTGCGTTCCTTGGCGTACTGCTTGAAGAGTTCGCCGATGAGGACCGGGATTTCGTCGGCGAGGGCGGCTTCCTTCCAGAGGCGGGCGAGGCGGGTGCCTTCGCGGTTGCCGCCGAGCATGATGTTGTACTTGCCCGGGGCTTTGCCCACGAGGCCGATCTCGGCGTTGTAAGGACGGGCGCAACCGTTCGGGCAGCCGGTCATGCGGACGACGAGTTCTTCGCCGGCGATGCCCGCGGCGGCCTGGCCGTCCTCGATCTTGGCGAGGAACTTCGGGAAGAAGCGTTCGGATTCCGCGAGGGCGAGTCCGCAGGTCGGGAGAGCCGGGCAGGCCATGCCGCGTCCCTTGATCAGGCCGGGGTTGAAGACGATCGCGCAGCCATGGTCATGCAGCAGCTTCTCGATGGCGGCCTTGTCGGCTTCCTTGATGTCGGAGAGGATGAGGTTCTGCGTGGCCGTCAGGCGGAAGGTCGGGCCGAACTTCTCCGCGATCGTGCGGAGGGCGGTCTTCAGCTTGTAACCGTCGGCGTCCTTGACGCGGCCGGTCTCGACGAAGAGGCCGAGGAACCAGTTGCCGTCGAGCTGCTTGAACCAGCCGAAGGCGTCGCCCTGGCCGCGGAAGAGGAAGGGCTTGGCGGCCGGGAGCGGGGCGCCGAGGCGCTTGCCGAGTTCGGCGCGGAACCATTCGACGCCCTTTTCCTGGAGGACGTACTTGATGCGGGCGTGCTTGCGGTCGGTGCGGTCACCCCAGTCGCGGTGGATGGCGACGACGGCGGCGCCGACTTCGACGACCTGTTCGCGGGTGAGGAAGCCGATGACGTCGGCGAGGCGAGGGTAGGTGGCCTTGTTGCCGTGGGAGGTGCCGAGACCGCCGCCGACGAGCAGGTTGTAGCCGAGGAGCTTGCCGTTCTCGACGATGGCCACGAAGCCCATGTCGTTGGTGAAGATGTCGGTGTCGTTGTTCGGCGGGATGGCGAAGCCGGTCTTGAACTTACGCGGCAGGTAGGTCTTGCCGTAGAGCGGATCCACGGGGGCGCCGGAGTCGTCCGTGTCGGCGGGCGGCGGCATGTACGGATTGGCCTGGTCGACGGAGGCGCGGGCCTTGGCGATCTTCTCGCCGAGACCGAGGTCGACCTGCACGCCGTCCACCCAGATGGAATGGTAGGCGGTGGTGCGAGGGAGGAGGGCGCGGGTCAGCGTGAACGCGTCTTCGTCGACCTGCACGGCGACGGCGTCGACGGGCGGGTTGGACGGAGCGGTGACGTTGCGGTTCACGTCGCCGCAGGTGGCGAGCGTGGAAGAGAGCGCTTCGTTGATCGACTTGATCAGCGGGCCGATGCCTTTCTGCAGCACGCCGTGGAACTGGAAGGTCTGGCGCGAAGTGATGCGGAGGGTGCCGTTGGCGAAGCGACCGGAGAGCTCGTCGTACACGAGGTACTGCGCGGCCGGCACGATGCCGCCGGTCTGGCGCGTGCGCACCATGACGGAGTATTCCTTGCCCGTCTTGCGCTTGTCGCGGTCGTCCTGCTGGTAGATGCCGTGGAACTTGATGAACTGTTCGTCGTCGCCGCTGAAACGATCGGCCTCGGGGTTGGCGAGGGTTTCGCGAATGGTGCCCGAAAGATCGGGTTTATCCGCCTTCAGGAGCTCGTTTTTTGCCAGAGGTTTGCCAGAGATAGGGTCCATGATTTAATACTTGATAAGATGAGTTAGGATTACATAAATAGGGGTCAAGTTTAAATAAATGGTAAATTGCGACATCGGCCGGGTGGCCTTCGTCGGTGCAGGACCGGGCGCCCCGGACCTGATCACCGTGAGGGGGCTGCGTCTGCTCAAGCAGGCGGATGTCGTCATCCATGACGCCCTCCCGGGTGATGCCCTGTTGGAAGAGATCCCGGCCACGACCAAGATCGTGCCGGTCGGCAAGCGTTGCGGCGTGCATTCGATGACCCAGGACGAGATCAACGCCGTGCTCGTGCGAGAATCACGTCAGGGAGGTCTCATCGTGCGGCTCAAGGGCGGCGACCCCGGCGTCTTCGGACGTCTCGGCGAAGAGATGGACCATCTCGCCGCGCATGGCATTCCTTTCGAAGTCGTCCCGGGCGTCACCGCCGCGACCGCCGCCGGCGCCGACGCCGCTTTCCCGCTGACGCATCGCGGCAAGGCCGCTTCGGTCACATTCCTCACCGGCCATTGCGCCGATGGCACGGATCAGAACTGGAAGGCGCACGTCGAGACCGGCGCCACGCTCTGTCTTTACATGGGAGCGAAAGCGCTGCCGTCCGTCGCGACGAAGCTCATCGCCGCCGGTGCTCAGGCCGATCTGCCGATCCGCCTGCTCTCCAAGGTCTCGCAGGAGGGCTCGTCCGACGTGCTCACCACGCTGACCGAACTCGCTTCCGGCAAGGTCGACGTTTCCGTGCTGCCGACGCCGCTCATCGCGGTCGTCGGCGCGGTCGTCGCGCCGCCCCGTCATGCCGGCCTGTTGGGCCGCATCGCGGCGTTCGCCTGAGTTCAGCCCTTCTTCCGGTGCTTAGCCCGGAAGTAAAAGTAGACGAAGCCCAAGATGACGGCGACTCCGCCTAGCCAGAGGAGGAGTCTTTCCGGAAGGTCGAGCATGCCTTTGGGGAGGCAAAGGCTGATGGCGACCGGCCAGAGGAGCGAGAGCATGATCGCCCCGACGACGACATTCTTGGCTGCCTTCAGGTTCACGGGTGGCAGGTCGTGACGCATCGTCAGCAGCGACGGCAGGGCGGGGTGCGTGCCGAGCAGCGGGCTGAGTTTCCAGCGCAGGCCGGCGGGCGCGTGTTCCTTGGCGATCGTGGCGACGTCGCCGTCAGGTCCCGCATGGCGGCCGGGCAGGAGGAAGAGCATCAGGATGACCGCTTCTCCCTTGGCCTGTTGCAGGGCGTGTTCGAGCAGGGGCTCGTTGAAATCATATTCCGCTCCCTCGCGACGCTCCATCGAGCAGGCGATGAGTTCTTCCGGCTTGAGGCCGAGTTCTTGGCGTAGCGAAGCGGCGAGGGCGTTGCGACAGGCGGTGACTTCGGGGATCGGCGAGCCATGGTCGCAGAGCAGCACGGTTCCGCTGCCCTTGGTCCAGCCGGTCTCGCGCAAGTTGTCTGCCAGCATGCCAGTCAGCTCGGCGCCATCTTCGCCGAAGAGCGGCTGGAGGACGGTCAGCTTCATCGCGCCAGGCTGGGCGTCGGCGAAGACCTTGGGGAGGTATTCCGTGATCGCGCGGCTGGGGCCGATGAAGAGCGGGAGAACGACGATTTCGTCGATGCCGTCGGCCTTGGCCTGCGCAACGGCCTGCTCGAAGATGACCGCCGGCTGACCGCCGAGCAGGGCGGGGTCGATCTTGGTCGAGTGCATCGTCGAGACCGGGCGGACTTCTCGGCCGATGAGTTGGCCGACTTCCTTCGCCAGCCCCCTCAGGGCCAAGGTCGCCGCGGGTTCGTAAGAACCGTTGTCGACGAGGAGGATGCGGGTGCCGGCCATGGGGGTTAAGTGAGGGATAACCTTCGTATTTGCAACGCAGGGTTGGCTGATTGCGGGTTGCCTCGTTTCGGGCTCAGGGTTTCCTTGAGGGATGCCCCGCCGTTTCCTCGCCGTCGCCGCTCTCTGCCTGAGCGTCCTCTCCCTTTCCGCCGCCGATGGTTGGCTGACCGACCTCGATGAAGGCATCAAGGTCGCCAAGGCCGAGAAGAAGGCGATCCTGGTCGACTTCACCGGCAGCGACTGGTGCGGCTGGTGCATCCGTCTCAAGAAGGAAGTCTTCGACCAGAAGGAGTTCGCCGCGGTCACCAAGGACTTCGTGCTCGTCGAACTCGACTACCCTCAGAAGAAGAAGCAGTCCGCCGCGGAGAAGGCGAAGAACAAGGCCTGGGCCGAGAAGTTCGCGATCGAGGGTTTTCCGACCATCCTCCTCATGGATTCGAACGGCGAGCCGTTCGCCCAGACCGGCTATCAGGCCGGCGGCCCCGTGAAGTACCTCGCCCATCTCGCCACGCTGTTGAAGGACAACACCTCCCAGGGGAAGACTAAGTTCGCCCAGGGCAAGAAGGACGAAATCCTCGTGCGCGGCTATGGCGAAGAGCTCGAGCAGATCATCACCCCTCATCTCGAGAAGAAGGACCTCGCCGCCGCCGAGGCCGCGATCGCCAAGTTCATCAAGGAGAAGGCCGTCACCGGCGCCGCCAAGGTCACCCTTGCCGTCAACGCCCGCGTGGGCAGCGTCCAGGCCTGCAAGCCGGGCGACCACGCCGCCGTGCTCAAGGTGCTCGACGAGGTCATCGCGGACAACCCGGCCGAACTCACCGGCGAACTGAAGCAATTCCGCGCCCAGGTCGCCGCCGCCCAGGCCGCCGACAAGGACAAGAAATAATTCCCATGAAGAAGCTCATCCTGACCCTGCTGTTGCTCGCGAGCGTCACCGCCCGCGCCGAACTCACCTGGCTGACCGACCTCGACGCCGCCAAGGCCCAAGGCGTCAAAGAGAACAAGCCCGTCCTGGTCGACTTCACCGGCAGCGACTGGTGCCCGCCCTGCAAGGCGCTGCACAAGAACGTCTTCGAATCCAAGGAATTCGCCGCCGTCGCGTCGAAGTACGTCCTCGTCGAACTGGATTACCCTCGAAACAAGCCTCAGGCGCCCGAGTTGAAGGCCAAGAACGCCGCGCTCTCGAAGCAGTTCGGCATCACCGGCTTCCCCACCGTCCTGCTGCTCGACGCGAAGACCGGCGACGTCTACGGCAAGACGGTCGGATTCGGCGGTCAGACCGCCAAGGAGTATCTCGACAAGCTGGCCTCGTTCAAGAACACGCCCGAGGGCAGGGAGGCTCTCGCGAAGGAACTGAAGGCGGCCGCCGATCGTTCGGCCAAGAGCCGGGAGCTCGGGCAGAAGATCGAGGAGGCCATCAAGGCCAAGGACTTCAAGGCCGCGGAATCCGCCTTGTCCGCGATCTTCGCCGACGTCACCGGGCCGCGCAAAGGGATCTACCATTATAACCGCGCGCGCATCCTGCTGCAGATCGATCCGACGGCCAAGGAGCAGGCCTTGAAGTATCTCGACGAGGCGCTTGCCGCCGCGGCGGGCGACGAGGGCCTGACCAAGTCTTTCCGTGCTTATCGCGAGAAGATCAGCGCCGGACCGACCGCCGCCCCCAAGGCTGCCGACGAGGTCAAGAAGGGCGCGTAAGCCTTCAGCTGAGCAGCTGGCTCAAGGACGCCGTGAGGACTTCCTCCGGCGTCTTGCCATTTTGGCGTAGCTCGCGGAGGGAGAGCCCGGCGGACCGCTTCGCGAGCCGCTTGCCGGCCGCGTCCACGATGAGCGGCGCGTGCGCCCAGGCGGGCGGCGTCCAGCCGAGGGCGCGGTAGAGCAGCAGTTGCCGGGCCGTGGAAAGCAGCAGGTCCGCGCCACGGACGACTTCGGTGACGCCCATGGCATGGTCATCGGCGACGACCGCCAATTCGTAGGCGGGGAAGCCGTCTTTGCGCCAGATGAGGAAGTCCCCGAAATCACGTCCGGCGACGAACGCCTGCGGGCCCTGGAGCGCGTCGACGAACGAGATGACCTCGCCGTCGGGGACGCGGAAGCGCCAGTTCGTCGCGCCGGGTTCGCGGGCCTCTCGGCCGGCGCCGTGCGGCGGGCGTAGCGCGGACGGGAAGATCGGCTCGGCGTCGTCCTCGGCGTGCGGAGCGGTCAGGCTGCGTTCCACGTCCTTGCGAGATTTGTCGCAGGGGTAGATCGCCCCCGCGGCGTGCAGTCCTTGCCAGACGTCGCGGAACCAAGGCAGGCGTTGCGATTGCACGTAGGGAGCGTGCGGGCCGCCGACGTCGGGTCCTTCCGTCCACTTCAGGCCGAGCCAGCGCAGGTCTTCGATGGCCGCGGCGGCGAATTCCGGACGGCAGCGCCCCGCGTCGAGGTCTTCGGTGCGATAGAGCAGGGCGCCGCCGGCGGCGCGGGCGGCGGCGAGGGCGAACGTACGGGCGTGGCCGACGTGGAGATAGCCGGTCGGGGTCGGGGCTAGCCGTCCGCGCGTCATCAGAGCGGGTTGCCCGTGGGGATGAATTCCCACTTCACGCCGAACTCGGCGGCCACCGCGGCGGCGAGGGCCTTCACGCCCCAGGTCTCGGTCGCGTAGTGTCCGCAGGGATAGAGATTCCAGCCCTGCTCGTGCGCTTCGTTGAAATGTTCTTCGCGCAGCTCGCCGGTGATGAGCGTGTCGCAGCCTTCGGCCTTGAGGTGGCCGAGCGCGCTGCGCCCGCTGCCGCTGAGGATGGCGATCTTCCTCGGGTTCGCCGAACCGAACTCGATGCCCTTGTAGGTCTGCGGATAGGACGCCTTCAGGCGGCGGCGGAGGGTGGCGCGGGGGACGCCTTTGCAGAGACAGGCGATCGGCAGGCCTTCGTAGTCCACGAACCAATCGACGACCTTGAGGCCGAGGTCCTGCGCGATGAGCGCGTTGTTGCCGATGGCCGGATGCGCGTCGAGCGGCAGGTGGCTGGAATAGAGGGAGAGGCCGGTCTTCTTCAGGGCGGCCTTGCGCAAGGCGCGGACTTCTCGTTCCGGCGAGACCGGGCGCCAGTACATGCCATGGTGCACGATCAGGAAATCGACGCCCCGGCGGGCGGCCTCGGCGAAGACCTCGGCGCCGGCGTCGACGGCCGCGCCGACCTTGCGCACCGGGCGCGCGCCCTTGTGCTGCAGGCCGTTGCGGGAGCCTTCGAAGTCGGCGATATGCCGGCGGTTGGTAAGCAGATCGCAGTAGCGGGCGACCTGGGCGGCGGTGACCTGGGTCTTCACAGTTTCTTGAAACGGGCCGGCTGGGCGGCGGGTTGGGCGAGCGTGGCGGGTTCGAAGGTCGCGGGCGCGAAGCGTTCGTCGAGGGCGGCTTCGGTGATGCGGAGCAGGTCGGCGTCGCGCGAAGCCTCGTCGAGCACGCTGCACGCGGCCAGCATCCATTGGTCTTCGACCTTGGAGAATTCCTCGACCTGCATCGTGCGGGTCTTCTTGCCCTGCGCGTCGAACGCGGTCGCCTGGATCAGCACCCCGTAGACGTGGTCGATGGCGAAGTTCACCTTGGCCGGTTCGCGGCCGACCTCGTTGAGCGCGTCGAAGACATGGACCGGGCGGCGGCGCTTTTCGGTGCTCAGGTAGGCGCTCGCGGGCCAGTGCGTGAAGGGTAGTTGAAGGTCGAAAGGGGAGAGGATGAGCCCGGCGGACAACGGGACGAACGGAGACGTCGCGGCGATCTCCTCGGCCGGCCGGCCTTGACGGGAGACCCAGACGCGGGTGCCACGGGGGGATTTTTCCGTCAGGAAGGCCAAGGCGGCCTTGCCTTGGGCGTCCTTGATCTCGCCGCGCAGCCGGTGCGTATCGTCGCGGGAGGCGGCCCACAGCGTCCCTTGGACGGGCGCGTGGGATTCTCCCTTGCGCGGCTTATGGACGATCTCGAAGCGCAGGCAGAGGTCGCCCGTCAGGCGGGCTTGGCGGAAGCCCGCCAGGAAAGCCTGGCCTTGCTCGGCGGTGAGCTGTTCTAGCGTCGGGGTGGCTGGAATCCGCGATTGCGCGAGGCAACCGAGTGCGGCGAGACACGCTACCCAGCGGACGGACAGGCTGAGCAGTCGGTTTCTCACTCAGGCTTACTTGGCCGGGGCCGGGGCGGCGGGCTTCGCCGGCGTCGTCGCGGCCGGAGCCGGGGTGGACTGGGGCTGGGCGGCGGCAGCGGCCGGAGCGGCGGGCGCAGCAGCGGCCGGAGCCGCGGGCGCCGCGACCGGGGCGGTGGCCTTGGCGTCGAGCGCCTTGGTGACCGGCTTTTCGCGGGCGACAAAGCCCAGGTACAGGCCGAAGCTGAGGAGGAAGAGGATGACGGTGAGGGTCGTCGTCATCTTCGAAAGGACGTTGGCGGATTCGCCGCCGAAGACCGTCTCGGCGGCTCCGCCGCCGAGGGCCGAACCCATGCCGGCGTTGGCGCTGGGTCGCTGCATGAGGATCACCAGCACCACGAGGATGCAGACGAGGAAGAGGGCCACCACGGAAGCGTAGAGAAGGAAGTCCGACATGCCCCCATCCAAGGGTTCAGTTTCCCATAAAACAACGCCAAAATCAGGCCTGCACGTAGCTACCCCCGGCGACCCGGTAGGTCAGCCAAGCGCCGGAGGGCGGGGGGACGGTGCCCGTCGCGATAACCTGATGCTTTTCGCCGACTTCGTTCCAGAAGGCCCGGCGGCGGGTGTCGTCGAGTTCGCCTAAGACATCGTCGGCCAGGATGACCGGAGGGGTGGGCGCACGCAGGGTGTCGCGTTGGAGCCGGGCGAGGCAGAGAGCCAGGACCAGGAGACGCTGTTGCCCTTCGGAGGCGTAATCGGCGGCGTCCTTGCCGGCGAAGAGCATCCCGAAATCGTCGCGTTGCGGTCCCCGCAGGGTGGTGCCCGTGGCGAGGTCGGCGACGCGGGTCTTCGTCCAGAGGTCCGCCAGCTGATCGGCGGCGACGTCGGGTTGATAGACCAGGTCGGCGCCTTGGTCGGGGAAGCCGGCTCGCGCGCAGGCATCGCGCAACGTCGCGGCGAGTTCGGGCAGGATGCGGGCGCGGGTCGATGCGATCAGCCGGGCCGGGGCGAGCATCGCCTTCTCGAAGGCGCGCAGTTCCTCGTCGGAGCGGACCGTCGCCTTCAGCAGGGCGTTGCGGCCGTCGAGCGCGCGGCCGTAGTCGCGGACGGCGGCGAGGTAGGCGGCGTCGGTGCCGCCGATGGCGGCGTCAAGCCAGCGGCGGCGGTTCGAAGGCGAACCACGCACGAGGCGGAGGTCGTCGGAGCAGAAGACGATGGTCGGGAACTGGCCGAGGTGCTGGGCGACCGAGGCGACCGGCGTGCCGTTGAGCAGCGCCTTGCGCGAGCCCTTCGCCAGGCGGATCTCGATCTCGGCGTGTTCCTCCGGGGAAAGGCGGACATCGAGGCGCAGGCGGGCTTCCGCGCAGCCGGAGCGGACGAGCGGCGCGATGTCGGTCGTCCGGAACGAGCGGAACGAGGAGACCAGCGCGGCGGCCTCGAGCAGGTTGGTCTTGCCTTGGCCGTTGTCGCCGAGCAGGAAGACGCGCGGGGCGTCGGTGGAGACGTCCGCGAAGGTCAGGTTGCGGAAGTCGGCCGCCCGGATCCGCGTCAGGCGCATGGCTTACTCCGGAAGGAGGATCACCGTGCCGATCTTCGGCAGGGTGTTGACCGACGGCATCTTGTCCCGGTTGGCGTTGTAGATCGCGGAGATCCGCGTCGGGCTGGCTTCGCCGTAGGTCTTGCGCGCGATGCTCGTGAGCGTGTCGCCTTTCGCGACCGTGTACTGGCGATAGCGTTGCGGCTTGCCGTCGTCGGCGGTCGGCGGCTTATCCGCCGGCTTGTCGCCGGTGGTCTTGGGAGGCAGGACGAGGCCCTTCTGCGTGCGGTTGTAGTCCGCGAGCTCGCGTTTCAGCTTCTCGTTCTCGAGCTGGAGGCTGCGAAGCTTCGCGTTGAGGTCGGAGCCGCCGAGGGCGTCGGGTTCCATCGGCCGGCCGGGCAGCTGCTGCATGAACTGCTTCTCGGCGGTCTTGATCATCTGGCGGACGAGGTTCGACTGCTCGGAAGCCGGCTTCATCCGGATGTACTGGTTGAAGTGGTAGATGGCGGGCAGCGGGTCCTGGAGTTCGAGGTACATGCGGCCGGCCTCGAGATTGGACTCGGCGGCGCCCTTGCGCTTGTCGATCACCTTGAGGTAGCACTCGAGGGCCCTGCGCACTTCGCCTTGCTTGTAGAAGTTCTGCCCTTGGCGGAAATCATCGTCCTCGACGTCGAGCGTGCGGGAGTCGGCGCGGGAAGCGTCGTCGCACCCGGCGAGGAGCAGGACCATGAGGACGAAGGCGGCGCGAACCATGGCCGCACAATCTCCGTCCGCCTTGCTTCCTTCAACCCAAAATCAACCGCCGACGGCCTGGCGGAGGGCGGCGGCGAGGTCGGGTGTCGCGAAGCGGAAGCCGCCCGCGAGCGCGACGCCGGGCCGGGCGGCCAGGTCGCCGAGGATGGTCTCGCGCCCCATCTGGCCGAAGAGCAGCGAGACGGCCCAGCCGGGCGCGGGAAGGAAGCTCGGGCGATGCAGGACGGCGCCGAGGGCGCGGGCGAATTCGGCTTGGGTCACGGCCTGCGGAGCGGTCGCGTTGAGCGGACCGCGGACCGAAGGGTTCTCCATCGCCCAGAGGATGAGTTCGACGAGGTCGGGCAGGCCGATCCAGCTCATCCGTTGACGGCCGCCGCCGATGGGTCCGCCGAGGCCGAGGCGAAAGGCGGGCAACATCTGCCGGAGGGCGCCCCCTTGGGCGCTGAGCACGACGGCCGTGCGCAGCAGGACCGTCCGGATGCCTCCCTGGTCGGCCGGCAGTGTCGCGTTTTCCCACGCGGCGGCGACGGCGGGCAGGAAGCCGTCGTCGGCCACGGACGAAGTTTCGTCGACCACCTCCCGCCGGCTGACGCCATAGCGGCTGATGCCCGACATCGAGAGGAAGACCGTCGGTTTCTCCCGCAGGCCGGCCAAGGCCTCGGCCAGCAGGCGCGTGCCGTCGCGGCGGCTGGCCAGGATGCGTTCCTTGGCGCCGGTGTTCCAACGCTGGGCGATGGACTCTCCCGCGAGATGGATGACGGCGTAGGCGCCTTCGAGGCCGGCGCGGTCGATCTGCCCCGTCAGGTGGTTCATGCCACCGGGCCCGTCATGCCGGGAGCGGAAGGGGACGACCTCGAAGCCGCGTTCGACGAGCCGTCGGGCCACGGCGGAGCCCACGAGCCCCGTGGCTCCGGTCAGGATGATACGTCGGCGCGTGGTCATCCTCGCAGGATGAACGGAATGTCCCCGACTTCAAGCCGTCGGCTTGTTCACCACCAGGATCCAAGGTTTGCCCGGAGTAGGGTAATAGCCGATTTTTTCGACGTGCAGCCCGGCTTTGGCCTGTTCTTCGGCCAACGAAAGCACGATGTCCGATTCCTCCGGGCCGCCGGGGTGTCCCGTATAGGCGACGCAGATGAGGCGGCCGCCGGGCCGGAGCTGGGCGAAAGCCGTGCGGAGCGCCCGGTCGGTCGACGCCGGCTGCGTGATGATGTCCGGGTTGCCGCCGGGCAGGTAGCCGAGGTTGAAGAGCGCGACCCCGACCTTGCCTCGCTGGTCGGGCGTGAGCACGGCTGCAAGGTCCGCATGGCTGCGCAGGTGCAGCGAGGCGCGGTCCAGGAGTCCGGCGACTTCGAGGAGGTTGCGCGTGGACGCGATGGCTTCCGGCTGGATGTCGAAGGCGTGCACATGGCCCGAAGGGCCGACGGCCTGGGCGAGGCAGGCCGTGTCGCGGCCTTTGCCGGCGGTGCCGTCGACGGCGATGTCGCCGGGGCGGAGGACCTCGGTCGCGAGCTTCTGCGCGCGCTCGGTGACGCGGACCGGGTTTACGGGAGCCACGGGAATTTCCGGAAGTTCGGAGCGCGTTTCTCGTTCCAAGCGGCGCGACCTTCGTCGCCCTCTTCCGAAAGATAATAGAGCAGGGTGGCGTTGCCGGAGAGTTCCTGGATGCCGGCCTGGCCGTCGAGCTCGGCGTTGAAGGCCGACTTCAGGCAGCGGATGGCGAGCGGGCTCTTCGTGAGGATCTCCTGCGCCCACTTCACGCCTTCGGCGTCGAGCTGCTCGTAGGGCACGACCGTGTTGACCAGGCCCATCTCGAGGGCCTGCTTGGCGTCGTACTGACGGCAGAGGTACCAGATCTCGCGGGCCTTCTTCTGGCCGACGATCCGGGCGAGGTAGGAGGCGCCGAAGCCGCCGTCGAAGCTGCCGACCTTCGGGCCGGTCTGGCCGAAGACCGCGTTGTCCGCGGCGATGGTGAGGTCGCAGATCACGTGGAGCACGTGTCCGCCGCCGATGGCGAAGCCGGCGACCAGCGCGATGACGACCTTGGGCATCGAGCGGATCAGGCGCTGGAGGTCGAGGACGTTGAGGCGCGGCACGCCGTCCTTGCCCATGTAGCCGCCCTTCTTGTCCCCCCGGATCTTCTGGTCGCCGCCGGCGCAGAACGCGAACTTGCCGTCGTGCTGCGGATTGGCCCCGCGGAGGAGCACGACGCCGATCGACGCGTCGTCGCGGGCGTCGGCGAAGGCCTTGAGCATTTCGGCGATCGTGTCGGGCGTGAAGGCGTTGCGGCGGGAGGGGCGGTTGATGGTCACGCGGGCGATCCCGTCGGCCTTCTCGTAGACGATGTCGGCGAACTCTCCCTGCTTTTGCCAGCGGATCTCTGACTGCATGGGGTTAACTTGGCGGTCGTCGGCCCATTTTCCAACGAATAAGCGACGAGACGCTTGAAAATCGGCGGACGCTCCCACACTTTACCGCCCTATGGCCCGCTTGACTCCCGAACAGATTTCCAAGGTTTCCGCCTGGGTGGCCGATGGCGCCACGCTTTCGCAGATCCAGGAACGGCTTTCTTCCCAGCTGGACGTATCGATGACCTACATGGACGTCCGTTTCCTCGTCGACGACCTGAACCTGGCCTTGGTGGAGAAGGAGGAGCCCAAGAAGGCCGAGGAAGCCGTCGCGGACGCCGCGCCGGCCGAGCCCGCCGCGGCCGCGGCGGCGCCGACCGCCCAAGGCGCCGGCGTGGTGACCGTCGAGGTCGACACGATTGCCCAGCCGCACGCGATGGTGAGCGGCAACGTCACCTTCTCCGACGGCGAGAAAGCCGATTGGTACATCGATCACCAGGGGCGTCCGGGCATGGCGGCACGAACGCCTGGTTATCGTCCCACGCCGCAGGACATCACCGACTTCCAGGTCAAGCTGGACGCCGCGCTGCGTCAGGCCGGATACTGAGCGCTCAGCGCGTCTTCAGGATCGCCTCGGCCAGGACGAAGTCCGCCGGGCGCGTCAGCTTCAGGTTCACCGAAGGATTCTCGACCAAGGCGACGTCTTGGCCGACGCATTCCACGGCCGAGCTGTCGTCGGTGACCTTGCGTTGCAGTTCGGCGACCTTGCGGTAGGCCTTGAGCACGACCGCCGTGCGGAAGACCTGAGGCGTCTCGGCGGTCCAGACCAGGCCGCGGTCGGGCGAAGTGTCGACCGAGGTCGAACCGGCCTTCGCGATCTTGACCGTATCGGCCGCGCGGCCCGCGAGGATGGCGGCGCCGGTCTCCTTGGCCTTGTCGCGGACTTTGCGGATGGCCTCGGGCGAGACGAGCGGACGGGCGCCGTCATGGATGTGCACGAGCCCGGCGTGGCCTTCGCAGGTGTCGAGGGCGGCGAGGACCGAGTCCTGACGGGATTCGCCCCCGGGGACGAAGTGCACCGCGGGGGCGGTCGGCAGGTGCGCGGCCAGCTGGGCCTTGAGCCGTCCGAGCTGGGCCTCGTCCCGGTAGGTGATCACCACGCGGGCGATGAGACCGGTCCCCAGGAAGGCTTGGAGCGAATGGACGAAGACCGGTTTGCCGGCGAGCAGCGCCGTGATCTTGTCGTCGACGACGGATTGCATGCGCCGCGCGGAGCCGGCGGCGAGGAGGATCAGGATGTCGTCCGGCGCGCTCATGCGCTCTCGCCGATCTCGCGGCGGATGCGGAGCGTCTCCGCGGCGGGATCCTTGGCTTTCAGGATGGGGCGGCCGACGACGATGAAGCTCGCGCCGGCGGCGGCGGCCTGGCCGGGGGTCATCACGCGGTTCTGGTCGTCGCCCGCGGCATCCGGGTAGCGGATGCCGGGCGTCACGAGGGTCGGGCCGGCGCCGAGGTCGCCGCGGAGGATGGGCAGTTCGAGGGGCGAGCAGACGAGTCCGCCGATGCCGGAGTCGATGGCCATGCGACCCAGCAGGCGGACCTGCGCCTCCGGGGTCCGGGCGACGCCTGTGGCGGCGAGCTGGGCCTGATCCATCGAAGTCAGGACCGTCACGCCGAGCACCGTGCAATCGGGCAGGGCTGACCGGGCGGCTTCGGCGGCGCGCGCGATCATCTCGGGTCCGCCGCAGGCGTGGATCGTGAGCAAGGAGCAGGGCCGACCCTTGAGGCTCTTGATCGCGGATGCGACGGTGTTGGGGATGTCGTGGAACTTCAGGTCGAGGAAGACCTTGAAACCGAGGGCGTGGAATTCGTCGACGATCCCCGGTCCATGGCGCGTGAAGAGCTGCAGGCCGAGCTTCACCCAGGCGAGGTTGCCGGCGAGCGGGCGGGCCAGCGCCATGGCCTCCTCCTTGGTCTCTACGTCGAGGGCGAGGATGAGGCGGCAAGGCGAAGCCATGCCGTCTTTATGGAAACGGCCGGGCTTTCCCGCCAGCGTAAATCTTCCGGCCGGGCCGCTTACTTCTTCGCCGGCTTCTTCGCGACGGGCGTGCTGGGGAGCGAGGCGATGTCGAAATTGAAGGGCTTGGCGGGCTGCTGGCCGAGCAGGTGCAGGCTGAACCACTCCGCCATGCGGACATTGTCATCAGCCATCTCGACCCAGCCGCCATGGGCGCCGCCGAGGCGGATGAGGACTTCGGCCTTGGCGCCGACCTCCTTCGCGCGGGCCAGGTAGCGCCGGGCCTGTGAGTCGGGCACGAGCGGGTCCGCGTCGCCTTGGACGATGAAGGTCGGCGGGGTCTGGGCGCTGATCCAGTAAAGCGGCGACAGCTCGCGCCCGGCACGGGCCCGTCCTTCGGCCGTGGTGACGACCGGTCCGAACGCCGGCGCGCGGGTGGTCAGGGGGCCGACGCCTTCCTTGCTGTCGCCCTCCTTGGCCCAGCTGAGGAAATCGACCGGCGGGTAATAGCAGGCGACGGCGTTGACTTCCGAGCCGACCTGCTCGACGGGATCCTTCGACTTGGGGTTGGCCGGGATGACCCGGGTGCCGAGCATCAGGCTGAGGTGGCCGCCGGCGCTGCCGCCGGTCACGCCGATCTTGTTCGGATCGATGCCGAACCTGGCGGCGTGGGCGCGGATGAAACGGACCGAGCGCTGGAGGTCGCCGACGATCTCGTCGATGTGGAAGCGCGGCTGCGTGCCGTGGACGACGACGAAGGTCGTGAAGCCGTATTTAGGCCAGCCGCCGTCGCTGATCCCGTTGTGGTTGGAGTTCCAGCCGCCGCTGATGATCTTGATGACCGCCGCGCCGTTGGGCTTGGCCGGCGTGAAGACGTCCATCGTCAGGGCCACGCCGTCGTGCTTGGCGTAGATGACGTCGGAGGTACGGGTGACTTCCTGGGCGGAGCCGAAGGCGCAGGTCAGGGCGAGGAGCAGCGTGGCGAGGGTTCTCATGGGGTTGACCATAGGACACCGCCCAGGCCGGGAAGTTGCAAGCCGCTCAGGCCTTGAGCCGGAACTTGATGACCACCTTCAGGATATCCGCCGGGGCGCCGAGCTGGACGCCGGGCTGGTGGCCGTCCTGCGGGTGGAAGACGGCGAAATTCCCGCGACCGAGGGTCAGGAGCGCGGACGGCGTCGTGGGCGCGGCGTATTTCTCGACGTCCTTCTCGGCGACATACGGTTTCGTCACGACCAGGGTCTTCTGATCCGCGTGTCCGCAATGCTCGAGGCCCGCATAGACGACCTGGATGTCACCGTAGACCTGATGGGCTTCCCAGAGCTTGTCGGCCGCCGGGGCCGTCCGGTAGCGTTGCACGATGGCGACGAGGTCCTGTCCTTGGAGCTCGTATTTTCCGTCCTCGGTCTGCACGTCGAAGGCGCGCAGGTAGGCGAACGCCTTGGGGAACAGCGGGTGGAGCGACTCGTAAGCGGCGGAGGCGGAGAGTTGGTCGACGATCATGCGGAAAGGGGTAGGGGGAGGGGTGGGTATTTAGGATTCATCCGGGAGGCCTTCGACGTCGTCGAGCGGGAGTTCGACGGGCTGGTCGGAGCCGAGGATCGAGAGCAGGAGGGCGATGCGTTTCTGCGGCGACTCGAGCCGGATGACCTCGCCTTCGGAGCCGGTGAAGATGCCGCGGATCACGCGGGCCTTCGCGCCCACCTTCAGTTCGTCGTCGAGCATCGACAGCGTCGCGTCAGGCCCGAGGGCGTTGAGTTCGTCGATGACGGCTTGTTCGACGTCGACCGGCCGGCCTTCGCGGCTGACCAGGTGGAGCACGCCCCGGGTGCTGCGGATCACGGACTGGAATTCCATCGGATCGAAGCGGGCGAAGAGGTAACCCGGGAACAGCGGTTCGACGACCACCTTGTTCTTGTCGTGGCCGCGGCGCGTGCGCCGCAGGCGCGGGAAGACCAGCTCGCCGACGCCGACGGCCCGCAGGTTCTGCGCCGCCACCGCCTCCTGACGAGGCTTGGCCTTGATGCAGAACCAGGTCGGGCCGGCGGCTTCGGTCATGCGGACTGAAGGGCGCGCTTCGACCGGTCAGGCAGCCAGCCGAGGGCGATCAACGCCAGCTGGGAAGGGCAGAACACGTAGTAGAGCCAGAAGGAGCCCTGTTCGGTGAAGCCGTAGCTGTGGAGGCCGACGCCGAGGAGGTTGGTGCCGAACCAGGACCAGGCCGTCACGATGTTGCCGAAGATGAGGAGCTGCATGAGCCCTTCGCGGCGGACCAGCCCGCCCCAGCGGGCGTGGAGGCAGATCGCGCACCAGAGGACGATGAGGATCGCCCCGTTCTCCTTCGGGTCCCAGCCCCAGAAGCGACCCCAGCTCTGGTCGGCCCAGATGCCGCCGAGCATGGTGCCGACGAAGCTGGCAAGGACGGCGAAGGCGAGGATGCCGTAGGCCGCGCGGGCGACGCTGTCGCCCCAGGCGTAGTCCTTCTTGAAGGCGCGCAGGGCCAGGTGGAGGGCGCCGAGCAGGCCGGCGACGAAGGTGGCCGAGTAGCCGAGCGTCACGATGGTCACGTGCGTCGCCAGCCAGAAGTTCGAATCGAGCACCGCGCGGACGCTCTCGAGGTTGTCCTCGCCGGAAAGCCCGAGGTTATGGGCGACGATCAGCGAGACGAATCCCGTGATCCCGGTCGCCGCGGCGCCGATGCCGTTCTTCCAGACGCGTTCGAGCAGGATGCCGAGCGCGACGGCGCCCCAGGCGACGAAGATGCCGGACGAATAGAGGTTCGTCACCGGCGGACGGCCGTGCAGCCACATGCGGTAGCCGAGCGCGAGCGTGTGCAGCACGAAGCAGAGCACGAGCAGGCGATAGGCCCACGCGCGCAGTCTTTCGGACGAGGTGAGCCAGCTGACGAAGACGAGCAGCACCGTCAGCGCGTAGGCGATGAGCAGCCAGTAGAACGGTTGCATCCGGCCGAACCACGCTTCCGAGTCGGCTTTGTCGGTCCAGGGTCCCTTGAGGGACGCGGCGATCGCCGAGCTCAGCCGGGAGCACTCGTCGTCCTTGCCTTCGCGCCAGGCCATGGAGAAGTCGGCGTAGCGGGTGATGACGCCGTCCTCGGCCAGTCCGGCCCGATGGGTCTTCTGGTCCTTGATGATGCCGAGGAGCGAGGCGCCGAGGTTGTCCCAGCGTTCGACGGACGCGGGGTCCTTGGGCGGGAGCAGCCCGATGGTGCCTTCGCGTTCGAAATCCTGGTAGCGTTCGACGAAGGTCTTCACGGTCTTCTGCAGTTCCGGGTCGAAGGCTTTGCCCGAACCGCCGTTCGCGCGGCTTTCGTTCATCTCGGAGAGGGCGCGGTTGAGCGCGCTGATCCAGGCGCCGTATTCGCGGCGCGGGGTGACGTCGGCCGGGAGGTCGCCGGGGATGAAGCTCATGCTCAGGGTGGCGTAGCGACGGGCGGCCATCTCGAGGTTGAGGACCGCGCGGTCTTCGGCGTCACGGTCGGCTTGGGCGCGCCCGCGGGCCTGTTCGGCGGCCTTGCTCAGCTCGGCGCTGTTCTTGAGGATGCCGTCCCAGCTGACGTACAGGCTTTTCTCGGGATCGCCGCCGACGCGCTTGAGCACGTTGGGATGTTCGACGCGGAAGGTCGGCAGGTGGCGGGCGACCGGGGCGCGGAAGGAGACCTCGATCAGCCAGTCGACCGGGCCGATGGCGCCGCCGGTGAGACGGACGGGGCGCTTCTCGAGCATGGCCTGGAGTTCGGTCGTGAGGGCGGGCAGTTCCTTCGCGATGGCGGCCCGTTCGTCGGCCGTCCAGGCGGAGGGACGGCGGCCGAAGGCGACGCGTTCGAGCTTCGAGAGGCTGATCGAGGTGCGCGAACGCATCTGGAGGAGCGAGCCGGTGGCGAGGGTCTCGATCGGGATGACGCGGCCGCCGCTCTGGACGGGAATCTCCCCGAATTCACGGCTGTCCCAGCCGGCCTCGGCCGCCTCGGCCGGGACGGTCAGGCAGCCGAGGGCCAGCACCGCGGCGGCCTTGGCGGCGCGGCCGCCGAGGAAGCGGAAGAGCGAGAAGCCGAAATGCCAGAGGAGCCCCAGGGACATCACCGACACCGAGATGTAGGGCAGGAGCCAGCCGGGGTTGCGCACGACCTGCAGGACGCTCAGGTCCTTGCCGTCCTTGGTGCTGCCGAAGCTCGACTGGAAGAACGTCAGCCCGGCGTGGCGGAGGGGCTGGTTCATCGAGATGTTGTAGGCGAAGGAACTCTTCTCCTCCTTGATCGTCACGTCGCTCGCGAAACGGCGGGGCGTCTCGGTTCCGGGGTACTTCTCGTGGGTGAACTTGTCCAGCTTCACGGTGAAGGGCACGTAATAGCGGACGCGGCGCAGGGAAAGCTCGTAGGTCTTGCCGGCGTCGACGAACGTCTGGGCGTCGAAGGACTCGGTGAGGTTCAGGTTCAGCGCCCAGACGCCGAGCGACCGGTCCTTGGCCTTGAGCTCCACGATGGCGGTCGGCGCGTTCGGACGATTGTCGTCGAAGCTTTCGGGAAGCGGCTTGTAGGTGAGTTCGGTGCGGGCCCCGATGCCTTGGGTCGCCTTGAGCGGGAGGCCGTCGGGCATCTGCGACTTGGCGCGCAGCATCGCGTTCGGGTGGTACGCCTGGACGACGAGCGTGAAGGGCGTGCCGGGCAGGGCGAGGTCGGCCGGCGCCTTCTTCGCGGCGATGTCGCGGAGGATGGCGTCGGGGACGGCGACCACGGCGTCGCCCGTCGCGGACTTCTCGACGAGGGCGATCTCGAACTCGCGGAACGCCTCGGAATAGTTGCGCTGTTCGCCTTCGGGGATGATCATCGCGGACTCTTCCTGGTAGACGGCGGTGACGAAGCCGCCGCCGAGCAGCAGGAGCAGCCCGGCGTGGATCATGCTGATGCCGGCCTTGGCGGCGGTCGCCTTGAAGTGGCGGAAGTGGGCGAAACCCAGGTTGAGCATGAGGAGCGCGCCGAGGGTGAAGCCGCCGGGGAGCGGGATGCGCACGGCCGCGGTCGGGTCCATGGGGTAGAAGCAGAGCCAGTCGCTGAAGTAGACCTTCTGGACGTGCCAGACGCCCCAGTGCACCTGCTCGAGCGTGCCGAGGAGGACCAGGATCATCGAGAGCACCAGCAGGAACACCGTCAGGCGGAGCGAAGCCAGCGTGTCGATGAGGCGCCGGCCGCTGTCGGCCTTCTTTTCGAATTCGGAGGTGTTCACGGAAGCTTGGATTCGGCGAGGAAGGCGACGAAGGCGGCCCCGTTGGCTTCGACGGCGGCGGACTCGCCGTTCATCTTGAAGAACCACGTGGCGCCGTCCTTGGCGGTCATCACCGCGTCGACGGATTTCTGGCCGTCGGCGGAGGTCATCACGAAGCGTTGGCTCTCGAGCCCGCCGACCTTGACGGCCTTGGCGGAGGCGACGATCTCATCGCCGCTCGCGGGCGGCAGGCCGATCTGGCCGCGCCAGCGGTTCACGTTGGCGGTCAGGCCGCCGACGCTGCCGGGGAAGACCGTCACGGCGATCTCGGCCTTGCTGCCGTTCGGACCCGCGACGATCCAGGTGGCCTTGCGCATCGCGTTCTCGGGTCCGACGGACCAGCCGGCGGGCAGCTTGGCCCATTTCGGTGCGTCGAAGGAAGCCGCCTCGGCTTTCATCGAGGCGGGCGCGACCATCGGGGCGGCCACGGCGGGCGAAGGCGCGGGCTGCGGGGCGACGGCGACGGGCGCAGGCGCGGGCGCCGGGGCGGCCGCCGCCGGGGCTTCGTTCTTCACTTCGTAGCGGTTGACCTGCGGAGCGGGCTTGCAGCCGAAGGCGAGGAAGGCGGCGGACAGGAGGAGGAGGGGGCGCATGGGATAGGTGGTTCGGGAGATTTATTTGTTGGCGGCTTTCTTGTTCTTCTTCTTCGCGGCGGCCGCGGCGTCGCCCGCGGTGGAGCCGGTCTGGCGACGAAGCTCATATTTCTCGTCGCGCGGCTGGATGACGCCTCGCTTCACGAGCTCGTCGGCGTGGAGGTCGGCCAGCGGGCCGCACCGGGCGAGCCAGGCGTCGCAGGCGGCCCGCAGCTCGGCGAGCTTCGCCGCATGGGCGGGGTCGCCGGCGAGGTTCTTCACTTCCCACGGGTCGCTCTGGGTGTCGTAGAGTTCTTCGGGGGCGCGGTTCGGGTCGAAGTACGCCGCCTGCACGGGCGTCAGCTTGCCTTCGGCCTGGAAGCGACGCAGCTCTTGCATCGTCTGGCCGACTTCCTGGTAGGCGACCTTGCCGGCTTCGTCGACGCCGGGGGCCTGGTTGCGGACGTAGCGGAAGCGGGCGTCGCGGACGGAGCGGACCTTGTCGAAGCTCTCGTCCATGAAGTCGCGGAAGGAGTAGGCGTATTTCGGCGGGTTGGCGGCGGCGGGCAGGAAGCAGTGGCCGTCGAACTCCGCGGGCACCGGCACGCCGGCGAGCGTCAGGGCCGTCGGGGCGAAGTCGATCCAGCCCGCGAAGTCCTCGCGCACCGTGCCGGGGGCGATCTGGCCGGGCCAGCGGACGATGAGCGGGACGCGCGTCCCGGTGTCCTTCGGCGAGCGCTTGAAGCGCGGCATGCCGCGCCCGTGGTCGCCCGTGAGGATCACGATGGTGTTCTTCTCGAGGTCGTGGGCCTTCAGCCAGTCGAGCACGCGGCCGAGGGTGTAGTCGACGGCCGTGACGAGCTCGTGATAATGGGCGACCTCCCGGCGGACGGCCGGGGTGTCCGGATAGAAGGGCGGCAGTTCGACCTTGGCGGGGTCGCGTCGGTCGGACGGCTTGAGCGCGGCGGTGTTCTTGGCGTGCTCCGCGTCGGAGGCGCGGACCTGGCTCTCATGGCTGACGGTGTCGTTGACGTAGGCGAAGAAAGGTTCCTTCGGCTTCGGCGTCAGCTGGCCGAGCGGTTGCTTCGAATAGCTGACCCAGGGCTTCCGGTCGTCGGCGAGCTCCTTCTCGGGGACGCCTTGGAAATCCGTCTTGCCGGGCCACATCACGTGGTAGCCGGACGCGCGAAGCTTCTCCGTGAAGGGGCGGGGCGGGTTCACGACGACGGAGCGCATGTTCTGGGCGCCGTATTTCAGCGGGTACTGGCCGGTGATCATGCCGCTGCGGGAGGGAGCGCAGACGCCGGTGTGGGTGAAGGCGCGGGTGAAGAGGGCGCCCTCCCTGGCGAGGCGGTCCATGTTCGGGGTGATGGCGTCCTTGCAGCCGTAGGCGCCGGTGTCAGGCCCCATGTCCTCGCCGATCACCAGGACGATGTTCGGACGGGACTCGGCGGCGAGGGCGAGGTTCGCCAGCAGGAGGGCGGCCAGGGCGAGGAAGCGGCGGGGCATGAGGGTGGGACAGGGTCCGGAGCCTATGGTTGCGGCCTATTCGGCCATGGCAAAAAGAAAGGACGCTTTTTGGCGTCCTTTTCGAGGGGTCTAGGGTCTTGGGACCTCAGTCCGTGAACCGGAAGAGGGCCACGTCGCCGTCCTTGAAGAGGTAGGACTTGCCTTCGAGGCGGTAGCGGCCGGCGTCGCGGGCGGCGGCGACCGAGCCGTGCTTCACCAGGTCCTCGTAGGAGACCACTTCGGCCTTCACGAAGCCTTTTTCGAAATCGGTATGGATGACCGCGGCGCACTGGGGGGCGGTCATGCCGCTGCGGAAGGTCCAGGCACGGACTTCCTTTTCGCCGGCCGTGAAGTAGGTCGCCAGGCCGAGCAGGTGGTAGGCGCCGCGGATGAGGGAGGAGACGCCGGAATCGGTGACGCCGAGGGACTGGAGGAATTCCGCGGCTTCCGCCGGGGAGAGGTCGCACAGCTCGGCTTCGACCTGGGCGCAGATCACGACGTGCTCGCAGCCATGGCGCTGGCCGATGAGCGCGGCGACGGCGGCCACGTGCGGGTTCTTGGACGGGTCGGCGAGGTCGGCTTCGGCGACGTTGCAGGCGAACAGCACCTTCTTGGCGGAGAGCAGGTTGTAGGCCTTGAGGCGGACGCGTTCGTCGTCGGTGACGTCCATCGAGGAGGCCGGCAGGTTCTCGTTGAGGTGCTTCACCAGGCGGGTGAGCAGCTCGACGTTCGCGATGGCGTCCTTGTCCTGGCTGCGGACCTTCTTCTGGTTGCGGTCCAGCTGCTGCTCGGCGGACTGGATGTCGGCCAGGATCAGTTCGGTCTCGATGACGCCGATGTCGCGGACCGGGTCGACCTTGCCCATGCTGTGGACGATGTCGTCGTTGTCGAAGCAGCGGACGACGTGGATGATCGCGTCGCACTCCCGGATGTTGGAGAGGAAGTCGTTGCCCTTGCCCTCGCCCTTGGAGGCGCCGGCGACGAGGCCCGCGATGTCGACGATGTCGATCGTGGCGGGGATGACGACCTTGGTGCCGGCGATCACCTGCAGCTTCTGCATGCGGTCGTCGGGGACGAGCACCACGCCGACGTTGGGCTCGATGGTGCAGAAGGGGTAGTTGGCCGCTTCGGCCTTGCGCGAGCGCGTGAGGGCGTTGAAGAGGGTCGACTTGCCCACGTTGGGAAGTCCGACGATGCCTGCCTGGGTCTTTGCCATGGAAGGGGGAACGTGGGCATCCGCCGACCCGAGGTCAAGAGCCGGCGCTCAGGGCGGCAGTTCCTGCGAGCGTTCGCTGAGCTCGGCGGAGGGGAGCACGACTTCGTCCCGGGGTTGCGGCTGCCCGCGGACGATGCGGGCGACGGCGATCCGTCCGCGGACGCCGGTGATCTCGAGGATCGCGGTGGGATGCAGGCGCGGGTCCCGGGAGACCACGGTCATCTTGTCGGTCACCACGGTGCCGGGCAGCAGCAGGACGGGGACCGAGAGGCTCGTCAGCGGGTAGCCCTGGACGAATCCGATGCGCACGTTGCGCGGCGCGCCGGCCGGGAGCGCGAACGGGTTCGGCTCCTCGGCGACCTTCGGCTTGCCCGCGACGCAGCCTGTCAGCAGCGCGAGCAGCAGACAGACTGGGCCGAAGCGCCTCACTCGCGGCTGGACGTGCCGGGGCCTTCGGGCGGCTTGCCGATGAAGGCGGCCAGGGCGGAGTTGGGCGGCAGGCCGCCGGGGAGTCCGCCCGGCGAAAGCGGCCCCGGGGTCTGCTCGGCCTTGTCTTCTTCCGAGATGAACTGGTCGAAGCCCGGACCGGAGGTGTCGAGCTCGCCTTCGAACATGCCCTGCAGCTGGCGCATGCGCGTCGGGTGCCGCATCTTGCGGAGCGCCTTGGCCTCGATCTGCCGGATGCGTTCGCGGGTGACCTTGAAGTGGCGGCCGACTTCCTCGAGCGTGCGCTGGACGCCGTCGAGGAGGCCGAAGCGGAGGATGAGGACCTCCTTCTCGCGTTCGGCGAGGGAGCGCAGGACGAAGTCGATCTTCTCGCGGAGGAGGCGGGTCGAGGCCGTGTCGGAGGGGTTCTCCGCGGACTTGTCCTCGATGAAGTCGCCGAGCGAGGTGTCCTCGCCGTCGCCGACGGGCGACTGGAGCGAGATCGGCTGCTGGGCCATCTTCATGATCTGCTGCACGCGGTCGATCGCCATGTTCATCTCGTTGGCGACCTCCTCGGCGGTCGGCTCGTGGCCGAGCTCCTGGGTCAGCTGCTTCTGGACCTGCATCACCTTGTTGAGCGTCTCGATCATGTGGACCGGGATGCGGATGGTGCGGGCCTGGTCGGCGATGGAGCGGGTGATCGCCTGGCGGATCCACCAGGTGGCGTAGGTGGAGAACTTGTAGCCGCGGCGGTACTCGAACTTCTCGACGGCCTTCACGAGGC
>CAZXSI010000012.1:0-41247 GCA_964643215.1 uncultured Klebsiella sp.
TCTCGAGGTCCGGGGCGAGGGCGGCGCAGGTCAGCTCGAAGCGGACCTGGTCGTTGCCCTTGCCC
This sequence comes from uncultured Klebsiella sp., assembly GCA_964643215.1. Taxonomy (GTDB): domain Bacteria; phylum Verrucomicrobiota; class Verrucomicrobiia; order Opitutales; family UBA953; genus UBA953. The sequence goes on from CAZXSI010000012.1 coordinate 66, forward strand.
GTGGCGCCGTGGGCGATGGCGGTCGCGCCTTCCTTGCGGGCGATCTCGACCATGCGCTTGGCGATGAGCGGACGCGCGATGGAGGTGCCGAGGTAGTACTGGCCTTCGTAGATGGCGCTGGCCTGCATCATCGGGAAGATGAAGTCGCGGGCGAACTCGGCCTGGAGGTCGTCGACGTAGAGCTTGGAAGCGCCCGTCTTCATGGCCTTCTGCTTGAGGCCCTTGAGCTCGTCTTCCTGGCCGATGTCGGCGCAGAACGCGATCATCTCCGCGTCATGCTTGTCCTTGATCCAGGAAAGGAGGACGGAGGTGTCGAGGCCGCCGGAGTAGGCCAGGACGATTTTCTTCTTCTTGCTCATGGGTGTGGTATGGGAAAATCAGCCGCGGTGGGCGGCGAGGTGCGCGAGGATGGCCTTCTGCACGTGCAGACGGTTCTCGGCTTGGTCGAAGATGATGCTCTGCTTGCTCTCGAGCACCTCGGCGGAGACTTCCTCGCCGGGGTGGGCCGGGAGGCAGTGCATGAAATAGGCGGAGGGCTTGGCGAGGGACATCAGCTTGGCGTTCACCTGGTAGGGCTGCATGGTGCGCAGGCGTTCGGCCTTCTCGGCCTCCATGCCCATGCTCACCCAGACGTCGGTATAGACCATGTCGGCGCCTTTCACGGCGGCCGCGGGGTCGGTGGAGAACGCGAAGGTCTCGGGCAGGCCGTCCTTCTTCAGCTGGGCCCGGATCTCGGCGCCGGGCTCATAGCCGGCCGGACCGGCGAGCGCGACCTCGACGCCGAGGGCGGCGCCGCCGAGCACGAACGAGTTGGCCATGTTGCAGGCGGTGTCGCCGAGGAAGGCGACCTTCTTGCCCTTCAGCGAGGCGGCGTACTGTTCCGGCCGGCCGGGGGCGTAGCGCTCGGCCAGCGTGAACATGTCCGTCAGGAACTGGCACGGGTGCAGGAAATCGGACAGCGCGTTGACGACCGGCATCGTGCCGCAGCGGGCGAACTCCTCGAGCAGGCTGTGCTCGTGGCAACGGATCACCATGCCATGGAGGTACCGGGAGAGGACGCGCGCGGTGTCGGCGACGGTCTCCCCGCGCGAGATCTGGAGGTCGTCGGCGTTGAGCATCACCGGCAGGCCGCCGAGCTCATGGACGCCGACCTGGAAGGAGACGCGGGTGCGCGTGCTCTTCTTGAAGAACATCAGGCCCCACGACTGGTGCGCCAAGGCCGAACCCGCGGACCGGCCGCGGCCGGCCTTGAGCGCCGCGGCGGCGGCGAAGACCTGGGCCGTCTCGGCCGGGCTCAGGTCGGTCTCCTTCAGGAAATGACGCATCTCGGAAAGCGTTCGAACATAGCCCTCCCGCCCTGTTTGGACAGCGGAAAATAAGGGGTGGAAGCCGCTCAGGCGGCCTTCCAGCCGCCCAGGACCTGACGCAGGATCGCCGCCGCCTCGGCCAGCTCCGCAGGAGAGGCGTTGAGCGGAGGGAGCAGGCGGACGGCGACGCCTCCCGCCGGAGCGGTCAGGAGGCCGGCCTCGCGCAGGGCGGCGACGACCGGCACCGGGTCGACGTGCAGGATGACGCCGACCATGTAGCCGGCGCCGCGGACTTCCTTCACGAGGTCAGGACGCAGCGCGACGAGCTGGCGGAGCTCGGCGTGCCAGGCGACGGAGCGTTCCGCGACCTTGGCGACCAGCTGCTCGGACTCGAGGATCTCCAGCACGGCCAGGCCGGCGGTGGCCGCGAGGGGGCCGCCGCCGAAGGTGGTGCCGTGCGAACCGGCCTGGAAGAGGTCGTCGTGCGGCGGGGCCATCCAGATCGCCCCGATGGGGAAACCGCCGCCGAGGCCCTTGGCCATCGCGATGGCGTCGGGCTTCACGCCCGCATGTTCGTAAGCGAAGAACTTCCCGGTCCGGCCGATGCCGCACTGGATCTCGTCGATCATGAACAGGACGTTGCGCGCCCGGCAAAGCTGCTCGACGCCGCGGAGGAACTCCGGCGTGGCCGGATTCACGCCGCCCTCGCCTTGGATCGATTCGATCAGGACGGCGGCGGTGGTCTTCGCGTCGATGGCCTTGTCCCAGGCGGCGAGGTCGTTGAGCGGGACGGCGGTGAAACCGGACAGCAAGGGACGGAACCCCTTCTGGATCTTCTCCTGGGGCGTGGCGGACATGCCGCCGAAGGTGCGGCCGTGGAAGGCCTTCTCGGCGACGACGACGCCGACGCAGGCGCCTTCGGAGCCGGACTTGCGCTGGCCGTGGAGACGGGCGAGCTTCAGCAGGCCTTCGTTGGCTTCGGCGCCGCTGTTGCAGAAGATCACGCGGCCGGGACCGCAACGCAGCGACAGCGCGTGGGCGAGCTGGCCCTGCGGCTCGTTCCGGTAGAGGTTGCTCACGTGGACGAGCTTGCCGGCCTGCTCGGTGACGCGCCGCACCCAGTGCGGATGGGCGTGCCCGACGGCGTTGACGGCGATGCCGGAGGCGAAGTCGAGGTAGCGCTTGCCGGCGGCGTCCCAGACGTGCGTCCCCTGCCCCTTCACGAGCGTGATGGGCGGGGCGCCGTAATTATGGGCGACGTTGGCCGCGTAGTGCGCGGCGGTGGGATCTGCGGACGGTCCGTTCATCAGCCGTGGACGATTTCGGTGCCGATGCCCTTGTCGGTGAAGACCTCGAGCAGCAGCGCGTGCGGGACGCGGCCGTCGATGAAGTGCACGCGCCGGACGCCTTCCTTGAGGGCCTTCACGGCGCTGTCCACCTTCGGGATCATCCCGCCCGCGATGACGCCCTTGCGCTTGAGCTCGTCGACCTCGCTGACCTTCAACGTGGCGATGAGGGAAGCCGGGTCCTTCGGGTCGGCCAGCAGGCCGGGGACGTCGCTCATGAAGATGAGGCGGCGGGCGCGGAGGGAATTGGCGACGGCCGCGGCGGCGACGTCGGCGTTGGTGTTGTAGGCCTGGTCGTCCGCGTCGAGCGCGATGGGGGAGACGACCGGCAGGAAGCCGTCGGCGAGCGCCTTCTTGATCAGCTTCGTCTTCACGAACTTTATGTCGCCGACGAAACCGATGTCGACCGGCTGGCCGGACTCGTCGGTGCCGAGGAGCTTCTCGCAGAGGTTGACGTGGTTGCCCGGCATGCCGAGCGGGTTGGCGCCGCGGGCCTTGAGGGAGTCGCAGATCTGCCCGTTGATCTCGTTGTTGAGGGTCTCCTCGACGATCTTGACGGTGGCGGCGTCGGTGACGCGCATGCCCCCGCGGAATTCGGACTTGATGCCGGCCTTGTCCATGGCGCGGGTGATGGCCTTGCCGCCGCCGTGCACGACGACGACCTGGATGCCCACCGCCGCCAGGAAGGCGATGTCGGTGGCCACGCGCTCGCGGCCCTCCGGATTCGGGTCGTCCATGAAGCTGCCGCCGTACTTGACCACGAACGTGGAGCCGCGGAACTTGTGGATATAGGGAAGCGCCTCGTGAAGGACCTCGGCTTTTTGCGCGGCGGGAGTGCTCATCTTGCGGGACGGAGTGTCGGGACGGCGGGCGGGAGAGTAAACGGAAAAACCTTACTCGCTCTTGTTGTAGTTCACGTAGCCGTCGGTGAGGTCCGCGGCCAGGAGCCGGAACTTCGCGTCGCCGAGGTTGAGCTTCAGCCGGACGGCGAAACGGGCCGCCTTCACGACCTGCTTCCACCGGGGCTTGTTCTCCGGCAACGGCTTGCCGCCGAGGACGGCCGGGACGTCGTCGTAGAAGATATCCAGCCTGGACTCGTCGAGGCCGGTGCGGGCGTAGCCGGCGGCGTCGGCCAGGCGGCCCCAGTTCGGGTCCTCGCCGTACCAGGAGGACTTCACGAGGAGGGAGTTGCCGATCGCGCGGGCGATCTTCTCGGCGTCGGCCCGGGTGCGGGCGCCTTCGATCTCCACGGCGACGACCTTGGTGATCTTCTCGCCGTCGCCGACGATCTTCTCCGCCAGGGCGAAGCAGACCTTGTCGAGGGCCTCCTGGAAGAGCGCGCGGAGGCCGGCCGGGGCGGATGCGCCCACGGACACGCCGGAGACGCCCGAGGCGAGCAGCAGGACGGTGTCGTTGGTGGACATATCGCCGTCGACGCTGACGCAATTGAAGGACTGGTCGGAGGAAGCCTTGAGGGCCGACTTGAGCTCGGCGGGCGAGGCGGCGGCGTCGGTGCAGACGAAGGCGAGCATCGTGGCCATGTTGGGCTCGATCATGCCGGCGCCCTTGGCGATACCGGCGATGGTCACGGTCTTGCCTTCCCAGACGAAGCGCGCGGTGACGGACTTCGGGCGGGTGTCGGAAGTAAGGATGGCGTTGGCGGAGCGGACGCCTTCGGCGGCGTCGCGCGAGAGACGGGCGGCGGAGGCCTTGATGCCTTCGGCGACCTTGGCCATCGGGAGCAGCTCGCCGATGCGGCCGGTGGAACAGACCAGGAAGGCGGCGTCCGGCGCGCCCACGGCGGCGGCGGAGAGCTTGGCCATCGCGGCGGCGTCGGCGTCGCCTTGGGCGGCCGTGCAGGCGTTGGCGTTGCCGCTGTTGCCGACGATGCCGCGGATCCTATCCGCGGAGACGGCGAGCACCTGCTGGCAGAAACGCACCGGGGCGGCCTTCACGTCGTTGGTCGTGAAGACGCCCGCGGCGGCGCACGGCCGGTCGGCGACGACGAGCGTCAGGTCGAGACGGTCGAGGCCCTTGTTACGGATATCGCAGCCGGCGGCGCCGACGCGGAAGCCGGGCACGTCGGAGACGCCCGGCGAATCATTGGTAAACTCGATGGACATGGAAAGATCAGCGCAGCCCGGCGGACTCGTCCCACCCCATCATCAGGTTGAGGCTCTGGACCGCCTGGCCGCCGGCGCCCTTGAGGAGATTGTCGATCACCGAGGTGATGACGAGGTTGCCCGTCCGCGCGTCGGCGACGACGGAACAGGCGACCCGGTTGGTGTTGGCGACGTGGGCGGTATCGGGGAATTCGCCCGATTTGAGCAAGGTCACGAACGGCCGGCCCGCATAAGCCTTCTGCCACACGGCCTCGACCTGGGCGACGGTGACGCCGGGGGCGGGCACGACGATGGTCGTGGCGATGCCCCGGTGCATCGGGGCGAGGTGCGGATTGAACTGGACGACGACCGGCTGGCCGGCGGCCACGCCGAACTGCTCCTCGATCTCGGCGATGTGCCGGTGACCGGGGATGCCGTAGGCCTTGATCGAGCTGTCCCGCTCGGAGAACAGGAACGCCACGTCGGCCTTCTTGCCGGCGCCGGAGACGCCGCTGTAGGAATTGATGATCAGCCGGCCAGGCTCGGGCTTGAGCAGGCCTGCGCGGAGCAGCGGCACGAGCGGCACCTGGATGCTGGTCGGATAGCAACCGGGGCAGGCGATGAGCTTCGCGGACTTCCACGCGTCGTCCGTCTGTAGTTCCGGGATGACGTAACGGGCCTGCGCGGCGAGCGCCGGCGCGGGATGGTCATGCCCGTAATACTTCTTGTACAGCGCGAGGTCGCGCAGACGGAAATCAGCGGAAAGATCGAGGACCCGCTTGCCGGCGGCGACGAGCGGCGCGGCGTATTCGGCGGCGACGCCGTGCGGCAGCGCCAGGAACCAGACATCCACGTCGGACTGCGCGCACTCTTCGGGCGAGGAGGCGGAGAAGAGCAGCGCCGGGTCCACGACGCCCCGGAGGCGCGGGATCTCGTCGGCCACGGACTTGCCGGCCAAGGTGCGGGAACAGACCGCGGCGAGCCGGACCCGCGGGTGGCGGGCCAGGACGCGGACGAGCTCCTCCCCGGTGTAACCGGAGGCGCCGACGATACCGACCTTGGTCAGGTTGTGGGACATGGCTTGGGAGTTTGGTGGTTTGGGATGACGAAGTGATGGCGGGACACGACGAACTGGGCAACAAAAAGGCCCCGGGGTGCCGGGGCCTTCGAGGTTTCCTGTCCCTTCGCGGATTAACGCTTGGAGAACTGGAAGCGCTTGCGGGCGCCGGGACGGCCGGGCTTCTTACGTTCGCGCATACGACCGTCGCGGGTAAGGAGACCTTCTTTCTTGAGAGGAGCGCGGAGGGTGGCGTCCATCTTCTGGATCGCACGAGCGAGACCATGGGAGATGGCACCGGCCTGGCCGTTGGGGCCGCCGCCGATGACGCGGACGACGACGTCGAGCTGGCCGTCGAGGCCGGCGGTCGTGATCGGGAGCGTGGCGGACTTCACCAGGGCCTCGGTGTAGAGATACTCTTCGACGGGCTTGCCGTTGACGACGATGGAACCGGTACCGCGGGAAAGGCGGATGCGGGCGGAAGCGGTCTTACGACGGCCGACGGCGAGGATGGCGGAGGACTTGGCGCTCATGGCGAAAGAATCGGTCGATTAACCCTTGAAAGGGATCGGGTTGGAGGCGGCGTGGTCGTGCTTCTCGCCGGCGTAGACGCGGAGCTTGAGGAGCATGGCGTTGGCGAGGCGGTTCTTGGGCAGCATGCCCTTGACGGCATGGGTGACCAGGAACTCGGGACGACGCTCGCGCATGGCGGCGGCGGTGCGGCGGTAGGCGGTGCCGACCCAGCCCGTGTAGAACATGTAGGTCTTGTCCTCTTCCTTGGAACCGGTGAGGCGGACCTTGTCGGCGTTGATCACGATGACGTAATCACCGGTGTCGACGTGGGGGGTGTAGGTGGGCTTGTGACGGCCGCGGAGAATATTGGCGATTTTGACGGCAACTCGGCCCAGGACCTGGTCCTTGGCGTCGACGACATACCAGGTCTTGTCCTTGAGCTGCACGTTCTTGGCTAGCGTGGTCTTCATAAAGAGGGAAAGCGGGAACATGAGAAAGGACCCCCCTCCGTCAACACCCGAATGCACCCCTGCGGGGGCGTGCCTTAAATAGGCCAAAAACAAGGGAGGCGCGGCCTAAGCCGCGCCTCCCTGCCCTGCCCTTATATCAAGGAGGGCTTAGAAGCGGAAGTTGGCGAAGACGCGCGCCCAGGAGGAGCCGCCGGCGGTCTTGACCTGGCTGTCGGTGTTGTAGGCCCAATTGACCCCGACGCCCAGTTCGGCTCCCCGGCCGACCTGTCGGGTCAGGTCAAGGGAGGCGCCCAGGTAGCCGTAGGCGTTCTGGGTGGCATAGGCGGTGTCCGAGGCATCGCTGATGCCACCGTAGACCTTGGTCACGATGTCGAAGCCGGCGAGGCCGATATGGGAACCGGCGAAGGTCTTGGAACCGGCCACCTCGACCGTGAGCTGCTGAAGGTCCCGGCTGTAGTAAGCGTAGAGCGAAGGGCGGAGCGCCACGTTGGCGAACGAGACGCCGAGATAGACCTCGGAGTTGGCGTCGAGCTGGGTGAAGCCGTCGGCGCCGATGCTGCGGGCCGTCGGGGCGGTCATGCGCTGGAAGCCGAGATCGACCTCGCCGAATCCGTAATCCTTGCGGACGCCGAAGGTGTAGGTGCGCTCCACGGCGTCGGCGTTGAAGAAATTGGCGTAGAGCGAGGCGCCGGAAAGGCCCGGGACGCTGTAGTCGAGCGTGACGGCGGTCTGGATCAGGCCGTCCTCGGAAGAGCGCTCGATGCCGCGGAAGACGTTCTTGCCGTTCCAGGAGGCGCTGCCGCGCAGGGACAGGTCGGTGGTGGAGGCCGCCACCGGAGCCGGGGCGGGCGCCGGGCTCTGGGCATTGACGCCGGCGACGAAGACGGAAAGGGCGAGGGCGGAGAGGGCGTGCTTCATGGAAGTGGTGTCTAGGCCTATTTCCGCCCAAAAACAAAACGTTGGCAAGCCCCAAGGGGCCGCCAACGGCGTGGTGAGGTTCCGGGCGGGCCGGGCAGGTCACATCGACGCGATGATCGCGTCGCCGAACTCCGAGCACTTGATCTCGGTGGCACCCTGCATCTGACGGGCGAAGTCGTAGGTCACGCGACCGCCGCCGATGGCGCCGTTGAGGCCCTTGAGCACGAGGTCGGCGGCTTCGATCCAGCCCATGTAGCGGAGCATCATCTCGCCCGAGAGCACGACGGAACCGGGATTGACGACGTCCTTGTTGGCGTACTTCGGGGCGGTGCCGTGCGTGGCCTCGAAGATCGCGTGGCCGGTGAGGTAGTTGATGTTGCCGCCGGGAGCGATGCCGATGCCGCCGACCTGCGCCGCGAGGGCGTCGGAGAGGTAGTCGCCGTTGAGGTTGAGGGTCGCGATGACGTCGAAGTCCGTCGGGCGGGTGAGCACCTGCTGGAGGGTGATGTCCGCGATGGCGTCCTTGATGATCAGGCCGGCGCCGGGCTTGCCTTCCGGGATCTGGCACCAGGGACCGCCGTCGATCTCGACCGCGCCGAACTCGCTCTTGGCGAGGTCGTAGCCCCACTTCATGAAGGCGCCTTCGGTGTACTTCATGATATTGCCCTTATGGACGAGGGTCAGCGACTTGCGCTTGTTGGCGATGGCGTACTGGATGGCCGAGCGGACGAGGCGCTCGGAACCCGGGCGGGAGACCGGCTTGATGCCGAGGCCGACGGCGGCGGGCTGTTCGGCGCCGAAGCGGATCTTCTTAAACTCCTTCGGGAAGTTCGTCTTGATGAACTCCAAGGTCTTGAGGGCGATCTCGGAACCGGCCTCGAAATCGATGCCGGCGTAGATGTCCTCGGTGTTCTCGCGGAAGATCACCATGTCGACCTTGCCGGGATTCTTGACCGGGGAAGGCACGCCCGTGAACCACTGGACCGGGCGGAGGCAGACATAGAGGTCGAGCTGCTGGCGCAAGGCGACGTTGAGGGAGCGGATGCCGCCGCCGGTCGGCGTGGTGAGCGGCCCCTTGATGCCCACCAGGTAGTCGCGGAAGGCGGCGAGGGTCTCCTCGGGGAGCCAGTTGCCGGTCTGCTTGAAGGCCTTCTCGCCCGCGAGGACCTCGAGCCACTCGATCTTGCGCTTGCCGGCGTAGGCCTTGGCGACCGCGGCGTCGAGGACGCGGACGGAGGCGCGCCAGATGTCCGGGCCGGTGCCGTCGCCTTCGATGAAGGGGACGACCGGATGGTCAGGGACGGTAAGTTTGCCGTTGGCGATGGTGATACGGCCGGATGCGGGGGAGCTCATGGTAAGAAGGCAGATAACAAACCTTGGCCAGGGGGGGCCTTTCAAGCCAATACGCTGGCCGGCAGGGCGGGGAAAAGAAAAGGACCCCCTTGCGAGGGTCCTTGTGATGACCGGGAGTGCCGGCGCCATCCGCCCCGAAGGACGGAACAGTCAGAGAAGAATTACTTCTTCTTCGACTTGGTGGCCTTCTTGGCGCTCTTCTTAGCAGCAGCCTTCTTTTTAGCCATAGTTGTGTCCTTTTTTTGGATCGTTGTTGGGTTTGAGGGCAGCGCCTGAAGCGCCACCCTGACGATTCGCCCCACGCTCACCCGGGCGTTGCGCGCCTGACGGGTGATGCGAGTACGGAGCTCCGACGGTACGCGGAAAGAAACCTGGCGGGACCGGGTGGTCTCCAGGGAAGGACGGGAGTCGTCGTAACGGTCGAGCGCGTGACGGATCACTTCGCTCAAGGTGCTCAGACCGGACCGATGCTGGAAGGCGACCACTTCGGAGTGAAGCTTCGGGGGAAGCGACACGGTGATCAGGCTTTCGCTCGGGGTTTCGGTTCGGTTCGTCACGTTGCGGTTAACTCTTGGTGAGAGTGATAGGTATAACCTGCGCTTGCGCAAGAGGAAACTTTCATGTCACCGGAGCGTCGCCGACGACGCGTAAAAAATCTGTTCACGCGACGACGCGTAAACGCGAAATCGATACGACCCGACGACGCGCGAACGATTGACCGCCGGCCGCGCGCGGACAGGATGACGACATGAGCGAACACGCGGACGGTCCGGAACGCGAGACTCCGGGCGAATGGCGGAAGCTCGCCGGCCTCGCGGCCGCCAGCGGCGTCCTCGGCCTGCTGTCATTGGTGGCGGAGCGTCTCGGCGGCGCCGGCTCGCCGTGGGCGCTCGCGCTGGTCGCCGGCGCCTGCGTGGCCGGGGGATGGGACGCCGCCATCGACGGATGGAGGGCGCTCAAGGCCCGCCGCATCGACGTCCACCTGCTCATGATCGTCGTGGCGGCCGGCGCCTGGTTCGTCGGCGCCCAATGGGAAGGCGCCCTCCTGCTTTTCCTCTTTTCGACCGCCGGCGCGATCGAACATTACGCGATGGACCGTACCCGCGGCGCCATCGACGCCCTCCTCGACCGGTCGCCCAAGCACGCCCGGCGGCTGGGACCTGACGAGGCGGAGACGGAGGTGCCGGTCTCCGCGCTCCTCCCCGGGGACCGCATCGCCATCCTGCCGGGCGAACTGGTGCCCGCCGACGGCAAGGTCGTCGCCGGCGAGAGCGCGGTCGACGAATCCAACCTCACCGGCGAGGCGAAACCCGCCCCCAAGCGGCCTGGTTCCGAGGTCGCCGGCGGGACGCTCAACTCCTGGGGGCGGCTGATCGTCGCCGTGACCCGCGCCGAGAAAGACAGCGCCCTGCAACGCATCGTCCGGCTGATCCGGGAGGCCCAGGACAGCAAGGCGCCCGCCCAGCGGGCCATCGACAAGTGGGGAGACGCCTACGCCCTCTTCGCCCTCTCGGCCTCGGCGCTCTTCTACGTGTTCCTCCGCCTCATCGCCGACGGCGGGACCGGCGGACAGGACGGCCCCCTCTACCGGGCGATGACGCTGCTGGTCGTGCTCTCCCCTTGCGCCCTGGTGCTTTCCGTCCCTTCGGCCGTCCTGGCCGCCATCGCCGCCGGCGCCCGCCAAGGCATCCTCTTCCGCGGCGGCGCCGCCGTGGAACGGCTCGCCGACGTCGACTGCGTCTGCTTCGACAAGACCGGCACGCTGACCGCCGGCGAACCCGTCGTCGCCGCCCTGGAAGTCTACCCGGCGACCGCGGACCGGCTTCGCGCCCTCGGCGCCTTCCTGACGCTGGAGTCGGCGACCACGCACCCGTTCGCCGCCGGCGTCGTCCGGGCCTGCCTGCAGGAGGGCGCGAGCCTGCTACCCGTCCAAGGGCTCTCCAACTCCCCGGGCCAAGGCGTCGCCGGCACGGTCGCCGGGACCCGCTGGAGCGTCGGCACCCGCGAGTTCGTCGGCGGCGGCTCGCTGCCGCCGGCCGCGGTCGCCGAAGGCGCCATCGTCAGCGAAGTCTGGGCGTCGGACGGCACCGTCACCGTGCGCGCCACGCTCGTCGACCGGATCCGGGAGGAAAGCCACGCCACCCTGGCCGCGCTCCACGCCCGCGGCATCCGCACGGTCATGCTCACCGGCGACCGGGAGGAGGCGGCCGCCGTCGCCGCCCGTCAGGTCGGCATCCAATCGTACGCCGCCGCGCTCACGCCCGACGCCAAGATGGCCGCCATCCGCCGTTACTCCGCCGAGGGGCACGTGGTCGCGATGGTCGGCGACGGCGTCAACGACGCCCCCGGCCTCGCCGCGGCCGACGTCGCCATCGGCATGGGGGGCCGCGGCAGCGACGCCGCCCTGGAATCCAGCGACCTCGTCCTGACCGACGACCGCATCGGCCGTCTGGTCGACGCGCTCGAACTCAGCCGGACCGCCCGCCGGGCCATCCGCTTCAACGTCCTCGTCTCCGTCGGCGCCGCCCTCGGCATGGCCGCCTACGTGATCTTCCGCGGCGCCCCCCTGCCCTTGGCCGTCAGCGTCCACGAAGGCAGCACGATCGTGGTCTGCCTCAACGGCCTGCGTCTGCTCGCCCACCGGCCGCGCCGGTGAACAAGAAGGCCCCCGGGCGAACCCGGAGGCCATGCCGACGCCGCGCCCCGCGGCTTAGCGCAGCTCCTTGCCCGTTCCGTCGAAGAGCTTGAACGCCTCGATGCTGTAGGTCGGGTCGGGCTTGGTGCCCAGGCGGACCTTGCACGATTTCATCAGGTCGCGGAAGAATTCGCGGTCCTCGGTGATGATGCGCTCCAGGTTCACCGGATGGAGGAGGATGTTGATCTCCAGCTCCTTCTCGGCGCCGACCGACTCGCGGAGGCGACGGATGACGCTGAGCAGCTTGCGCTGGATCTCGACCGAGACGGTGCGGGGATTCTTGACGATGCCGCGGCCGGCGCAGTGCGGGCAGGCCGTGTACATCGAGGTCGTGTTGGACTCCGTGTGGCGCTGGCGCGTCATCTGCAGCACGCCGAGCTGGGAGATCGGGAGGATCTGGTGCTTGGCCCGGTCGTCCTCCATCGCGTCGCGGAGGGTGTCGAAGACCTTCTTCCGGTCCTTCGGGTTCTTCATGTCGATCGTGTCGATCATGATGAGGCCGCCGAGGTTGCGGAGCTTGATCTGGCGGGCGGCCTCGGTGACCGCCTCAAGGTTGGCCTGGGTGATGAAGTTGCCGTCCTTGGCCCCGTCCTTGCCCCGGTGGCCGCCGGTGTTGACGTCGATGGCCGTGAGCGCCTCGGTCTCGTCGATGACGATCTCGCCGCCGCTCGGGAGCGGGACGCGACGCTGGAAGAGCTGCTCGATCTGGCGCTCGATGTTATAACGCTCGAAGACCGGGATCGGGTCGGCGTAGAGCTCGACCCGCGAACGGGAGCGCGGCGACACCTCGCCGACGAGGTCCTGCACCAGCTTGAAGTCCTCGGGGTTGTCCACGAGGATGCGGTCGACCTCCTCGGTGAGGAAGTCGCGGACGGTGCGTTCGATCAGGCCCGGCTCCTGGTAGAGCAGGACCGGCTTGCGGTCCGGGGCGTTGATCTTCTCGACGATGGCCTGCCAGCGCTTGAGCAGCATGTGCAGGTCGCGGACGAACCAGCGGGCCTGCTTGCCCTCGCCGGCGGTGCGGATGATGACGCCCATGCCCTCGGGGATGGTCAGGGAACGCAGGATGTCCTTGAGCCGGTCGCGCTCGGCGTCGGCCTCGATCTTGCGGGAGACGCCGCAGGCGCCGCTGAACGGCATCAGGACGAGGTAGCGGCCCGGCAGCGCGATGTTGGTGGTCGAGCGGGGGCCCTTGGTGCCGATCTGGTCCTTGACGACCTGGATGACGATGTCGGAGCCGGCCGGGAAGAGCTGCGGTATGTCCTTCGCCTGGTAGCGGGCCTTGCGCTGCTTCTGCTCGGCGGACTCGTTGTCGCGGATGAACTCGACCTGCGAGTCGTTGGCCGCCGGGAGCATGTCCCAGTAGTGGAGGAACGCGTTCTTCGGCTGGCCGATGTCCACGAAGGCCGCCTTGAGGCCGCCCTCGAGGTTCTGGACGCGGCCCTTGAAGATCGCGCCGACCATGCGGTTCTCGCCCTTGTGCTCGATCTCGAACTTGTCGAGGACGCCGTTGGTGAGGAGCGCGACGCGCTTCTCGAGCGTCTCGGCGTTGATCACGAGCTCTCGGTAGACGGCGCGGTCCTTCGAGAAGTGCTTGACGATGCGCTGGAGCAGCGGGAGCTCCTTGCGCCGCTTGGCCGCCTCGTCGGCCAGCTTGCGCTGGTCGATCGGGGAGGTCTGTTCGCCGCCCTCGGGCAGCTCGTCGTTGATATCTTCGGGTTCGTTGTGTTCGGGCATCTCGGTCAGGCGGTTAAGCCGGTTGCCGGAGAGCCTCCGCCTTCGCCGCCACCGGCCGAATGCCGGTGAACGCTCTGGACTAGTCCAAGGAGCAGGAAACAGCTGAGAACGAAAGACCCTCCGTAGCTAAGGAAAGGAAGGGGGACCCCGGTGACGGGCATCAGGTCGATGTTCATGCCGACGTTGATCACGACGTGCGTGCCGAGCACGACCGCCGCGCCGATCGCGAGCAGGGAACCAAAACGGTCCGCCGCCCGGGCCGCCGTTCGCACGACGCGCCAGAACAGGAGGACAAATGCGCCTATCACCAAGAGTCCGCCGGTGAAGCCGATCTCCTCGGCCATCCCGGAAAAAAGGAAGTCGTTGTGGGCCGCGGCTTCGGGCAGGTAGCCGAAACGGGCCTGCGTGCCGTTGCCGATGCCCTGGCCGCGGAAGCCGCCGCGACCGACCGCGATGACCGCCTGGTTCACGTTCCAGGTGACCCCGAGCCCCTTCGGATCGATCACGTCGGGGGCGACGAACGACATGATGCGCTCGCGCTGGTAGTCCTTGAGCAGGAAGAACCAGGCCTCGGCCTCATGCTCCCCGCGGACGGCACGGACCGGATCCTTGGCCTCGGGGTTGGCCTTGGCGTACTGGTCGATCTTGGCCGCATACTCCCGCAGATCGAGGGCCACGACCCCCGCCAGGACGAAGGCGGCCGCGCCGGCCACCAGGAAGAACCTGTAGGTCAGGCCGGCGACGAAAAGCAGGATGAATGAAAGCGGCAGGTAGATGAGGGCAGAACCTAGGTCTGGCTGCACAAAAATCAAGACAAAGGGCACCGCGGCGGCCCCCAGGCACCAGAGCACGGTGCGCCAGGTGCCCCGGAAGGAACCGATCGGCGAACGCGCGAGCAACGCCGCGAGGAAGACGAGCACGCCGATCTTGGCGAACTCCGAAGGCTGGATCGAGAAAGGGCCGAAATCCATCCAACGGCGGGCGCCGTTCACGCTGCGGATGAAGTCGCCGAGATTCACCTTGGCCAAGGCGCAGAGCGAGACGGGGAGCAGCAGGAGCAAGGTGGCGAGGTAGATCCGGCGCGCATGGCGCTGGATGAGCCGGTAATCGACGGCCGAGACGGCCCAATAGGCCAGCCAACCGATGACGACGAAGACGATCTGCGAACGGTAGAAGGTCGATTCGCGGGCGCTGCCCGCCGACTGGATCGCCACGACCCCCAGACCGCTCAGGAACAGGATGAGCACCACCTGCGTCCAGTCCGTCCGCCAGGCGAAATTGGCGAAATTGTCCCACCAGACCGCGGCCGGAGACCGCTCATCGTCAAGGTGTTGGGACATGCCGGAGGCAACCCCGAACCCGGGCGGGACGCAAGGCGAACCTCCCGAAAGGGCTTGCCGAGGGGGCTCCGTCCGCAAGGGTATCCCCCCCGGACCTCCGGAAATCGCGACGAACATGCCTGTGGCAGCCGACCAAAGCATCCTCGCCGCCGTGGCGTTCTCCTCCGGAGCCATCGTGGCCTATGCGGTGGCCAAATGGCGCGAGAACACCCTCGGGGCGATCCGGGACGCCCGCCTCCGTTCCGAGGTCGAGCTCGCCCGCCGCGAAGCCACGGTCGACGCCGCCGAACTGCATGCGAAAGCGGAAGCCGAGAAAAGCGAGGCCGCCCGGCTCAAGGCCGCCGCCGAAGCCGAGGCGCTCGCCGCCGCGGAACTCTCCCGCGAGAACGCCCGCCAGCACGACCACCTCGTCCGCGAACTGCAACGCCTCGCCAAGGTCACCCCGGAGCAGGCGCGCGAACTGCTGATCGACCGCCTCCGCGAGGAATACGGCGAAGAGGCCCAGCACCTCCGCCGCGGCCTGCTCGACCAGGTCGAACAGGACATCGACGACGAGGCGCGCCGCAAGCTGCTCTCGGCGATGCAACGCCTGACCACCTCGACGACCCAGGACGCGACGGCGATCACGGTCTCGCTCCCCAACGAGGACATGAAGGGACGCCTGATCGGCCGCGAAGGCCGCAACATCCGCACGTTCGAACAAACCACCGGCGCGACGTTGCTCATCGACGAAACCCCCGGCCTGGCGATGGTTTCCTGCTTCGACCCGGTGCGCCGCGAGATCGCGCGCATCGCGCTCGAACGCATCGTGAAGGACGGCCGCATCTCGCCCGGACTCATCGAGGACAGCGTGCGCGCCGCCGGCGACGAAGTGGTGAAGCACGCCCGCCGGCTGGGCCGCGACGCGGTCCGCGACCTCGGCCTGCCGCCGATGGACGGCTCCGTCGAAGAACTCCTCGGGCGCCTGCACTTCCGTCTCTCCGCCAACCAGAACACGCTGGCGCACTCGATCGAGGTGGCGCAGCTCTGCGCGATGCTCGCGGCGGAGATCGGCATCGACCCGATTCCCGCGAAGCGCGCGGGCCTCCTGCACGACCTCGGCAAGGCGATCGAAGCCGAAGCCGGCGGCAGCCACGCCCTCGCCGGCGCCGCCCTGCTCCGCCGCCTCGGCGAAGACCTCCGCGTGGTCAACGCCGTCGCCGCCCACCATCGCGAGGTCGAGGCCGAAAGCCTCTACGCGCCGCTGGTGATGATCGCCGACGCCGCCTCCGGCTCCCGCCCGGGCGCCCGCTCCTCCACCCTCGAGTCCTACGCCCAGCGCGTCCGCCGCCTGGAAGAAGTCGCCCTTGCCTTCGACGGAGTCCGGGAGGCCTACGCCTTCCAGTCCGGCCGCGAACTCCGGGTCATCGTCGACCCGGTCAAGGTCGACGACTTCGGGGCCACCGAGCTCGCCCGGCGCCTCCGCCTGAAGGTGGAAGAAACGCTTTCCTATCAAGGAACGGTCAAGATCGTGCTGATTCGTGAACAAAGGTTCACCGAAGAGGCCCGCTGAGGGACTTTCTTGTTGTGAAGCGGGAGGGGATAATTATTCACATTCTTTCCGGGAGTCCCTCCCGGGTCCTTTCGGCACCCCAAGGAGGTTCGTCCTCCGTCACCAAGGGTCCGACAAACCGCGTCGCCGCTCCACAACGGAACGGCCGCATCATCCGGTCGGCCACAACGAAGGCCGCCCCAACATAAGCAACATGAGCCAAGAAGAAACCCAGGGCCAGGAGCCAGTCTCCGCCCACCAGCCCGCCGCGGACGCAGGCGCCAACGAAGTCCGCACCCCCGCACCCCGCCTCAACGAAGCCAAGCTGGAGTCCGCCCACGCGGAACTCCCTCCGCTCTCCGTGATCGGGGCCTCGTCCGAACCCGCCGCCAAGCCCGGCACCATCACGACGCCGAAGCAGTTCGGTCGCCGTGGTACGCCCCGTGGCGCCGCTCCGTCGGCCGCCAACGGCCAGGCCGCGCGCCCGTCCATCGGCGTCGTCGAAGATCCGTCTCAGCTGACCGAGAACCTCTCCGGGTCCCTCGCCAAGCAGAGCGCCCCGGCGCAACGTGAACGTCGTGAGCCGCGCGCCGAAGGCGAACGTGGTCCGCGCCGCGAACCGCGCGAACCCCGCCCCGAAGGCGCCGCCGAAGAAGGCCGCCAGCCCGGCATCCCCGGCGACCGCCCGCGCCGCGAACCGCGCGCCGAAGGCGAGCGTGGTCCTCGTCGCGAACCGCGGCCCGAAGGCGAGCGTGGCCCTCGCCCCGAAGGCGATCGTCCGCGTCGCGAAGACCGCCCGCGTCGCGAAGAGCGTCCGCGCATCCAGATCGAGCCCGTCGTCATCCCGGTCCAGGCGCCCATCGGCTTCTGGGCCTCGCTGAAGCGCAAGCTCGCCACCCTGTTCGGCGTGCCCGACAAGGCCGTCTTCGTGCCCTCGGCCCGTCCCTATGCGCCGCGCGGCGAATCCCGCGGCGAACGCTCCGACCGCGGTCATCGCGGCGGCCGTGGTCGCGGCGACTTCCGCGGCGGTTCCCGCGGCGGCCGTGACGGCTCCCGCGGAGGTCGCGGCGAATTCCGCGGCGACCGCGGTCCTCGCAACGGTCCGCGCGAAGGCTGAACATGACGGGGGCGCCGACCGGCGCCCCCGCTTCTTTTACCTGACATGCTCCAGGTCGCGCGCATCCGCGGTGGTCACGTGCTGAAAGGCGCGGTCCGCGCCGCCGGTTCGAAGAACGCCTCGCTGCCGCTGCTCGCCGCCTCGCTCCTCACGGGCGAGACGGTCACGCTGCGCAACGTGCCCGACCTGAGCGATGTCCGCTACATGGCCGAGATCCTCGGCCACCAAGGCGCGACGGTCACGAACCCTGAGCCCGGCGTCTGGACCATCCGCGCCGCGCAGGTCTCGCACCGCACGCCCTACGACCTCGTCCGCAAGATGCGCGCGTCGGTCTGCCTGCTGGGCTCGCTCGTCGGCCGCCTCCGCCAGGCGGAGATGGCCATCCCCGGCGGCTGCGTCATCGGTCCGCGCCCGATCGACCTCCACCTGAAAGGCCTCGAGGCCCTCGGCTGCGTCGTGACGGTCGAAGCCGGCCTGGTCCAGGTCGACGCCTCCCGCGCCCGCGGCGACACGGTCTTCATGGGCGGCCCGATGGGCAGCACGGTCCTCGGCACGGCCAACATCGTGATGGCCGCCACGCTCACGCCCGGCGTCACGCGCATCGAATGCGCCGCCCGCGAACCGGAGGTCGTCGACCTCTGCGCGATGCTCATCAAGATGGGCGCCCAGATCCGCGGCCACGGCACAGGCATCATCGAGGTCGAAGGCGTCGCCGCGCTGCATGGCTGCGACCATACGGTCATCGCCGACCGCATCGAGACGGGCACCTATCTCGTCGCCGGCGCGATCACCGGCGGCGACGTCACGGTGACCCACTGCGACCCGTCGCACCTCACGGCCTTCCTCGACAAGCTCCGCGAAGCCGGCGTGCAGGTCGAGACCGGCCCGGACTTCATCCGCGCCCACGGCAAGCCGACCCGTGCCGTGGAGATCATCACCGAACCCTACCCGGGCTTCCCGACCGACCTGCAGGCGCAGTTCATGGCCCTCCAGCTCCTCGTCGACGGCCGCAGCACGGTGACCGAGAAGATCTACCCGGCCCGCTTCATGCACGCCGCCGAACTCCAGCGCATGGGCGCCGAGATCGCCATCGACGGCGCCACCGCCGCGATCTACGGCGACCGCCCGCTCTCCGGCGCGCCGGTCATGGCCTCCGATCTCCGCGCGTCCGCCGCCCTCATCCTCGCCGCGCTCGTCGCCAAGGGCGAGACCTGGGTCCAACGCCTCTACCACCTCGACCGCGGCTACGAACGCTTCGAGGAACGCCTGCGGTCCCTGGGCGCCGACGTCGAACGCCTCCCCGCCTCCGCCCTGCCGAAGGGCTTCGCCGAGGACTGAGGGTTGCCAATTCGCCCCGACCCCGCACCTTGCGCTCCATGGCCCGCAAGGATTCGCCCGATGACCCCCCGCCGCTCGCCGGCAAGGAAGCCGTGTCGCGCGCGAACCGCTCGCTCGACGCCGCCCTCCGCCCGCCGCGGCTCGACGACTTCGTCGGCCAGCAGCGCACGGTCGAACGCCTGCGCGTGATGATCGGCGCCGCGCGCCGCGAAGGCCGCACGCTCGACCACATCCTCCTCCACGGCCCGCCCGGCCTCGGCAAGACGACCCTCGCGATGATCCTCGCCGAGGAGATGGGCCGCCCGATCCGCGTGACCTCCGGTCCCGTCGTCGAGAAGGCCTCCGACCTCGCCGGCCTGCTCACGAGCCTCCAGGAAGGCGACCTGCTCTTCGTCGACGAGATCCACCGCATCCCGAAGACGGTCGAGGAGTTCCTCTACTCGGCGATGGAGGACTTCCGCATCGACATCATGATCGACCAGGGCCCGAACGCGCGCAGCGTGCGCCTCGACCTGCCGAAGTTCACGCTCGTCGGCGCGACGACCCGCACGGGCCTGCTCACCGCCCCGCTCCGCAGCCGCTTCACGCTGCAGACGCGCCTCGACTACTACACCCGCGAGCAGCTGCTCAGCATCGTGCGCCGCAACGCCGCGCTGCTCAGCCTCGACATCGACCAAGGCGGCGCCGAAGAGATCGCCCGCCGCGCCCGCGGCACGCCGCGCATCGTCAACAACCTCCTGCGCTTCACGCGCGACTACGCCCTCGAACGCGCCGGCGGCCGGGCCGACGCCGCGGTGACCGCGGCCGCCCTCGAGCTCCTCGAGATCGACCAGCACGGCCTCGACGACATGGACCACCGCTTCCTCCGCGCGATGGCCGAGAAGCACAACGGCGGCCCGGTCGGCCTCAGCAGCATCGGCGCCGCCATCGGCGAGGACGCCCACACGCTCGAGGAAGTCCATGAGCCGTTCCTCGTGCAGGAAGGCTACGTCGTCCGCACCCCGCAGGGACGCGTCCTGGCCCCGAAAGGCTGGCTCGCCGTGGGCCTGACGCCGCCTTCGTTCTGAAGCCGGCGTTCTGACGCTGGACAACGGCGTTTTCCCTCGGCTAAGGTCGACCCCTCAAAGCCATGGCAAAACGATGGGTCATCAAGCTCGGCTCCGGCCTCCTCACCCGCAAGGACGGCAAGGTCGACCGCGTCCAGATCGGCCGTATCGTCGACCAGGTCGCCGGCCTGCATCGGCGGGGCATCCAGGTCGTCCTGGTGACCTCCGGCGCCGTCGCCGCGGGCATGACCGCCATGGGCCTCGCGAAGCGTCCGAAGGAAGCCCGCGAGCTCCAGGCCTGCGCGACCGTCGGCCAGCCCGAGCTGATGTCGGAATACGGCAGGCACCTCCGACGCCATAAGCTGCTCGGCTCGCAGATGCTGCTGACCTACTGGGACCTCGACAGCCGCGCCTGCACCCGCAACGCCCGCGCCACCCTCGACCTCCTCCTCGCCCGCAAGCGCTTCGTCCCGATCATCAACGAGAACGACGCCATCGCCGACGAGGAGATCAAGGTCGGCGACAACGACCGCCTCTCCGCCCATGTCGCCGCCCTCGTCGGCGCCGACCTGCTCGTCATCCTCTCCGGCATCCCGGGCCTGATGACGAAGTCCGACGGCACCGGCGACCTCATCCCCTCCGTCCGCAGGATCGACGACGCCGTGCGCGCCCTCGCCGGCGGCGCGGGCTCCGAACGCAACGTCGGCGGGATGGTCACGAAGCTGCTCGCCGCGGAGATCGCGGCCGAAGGCGGCGTCGACACGGTCATCGCCAGCGGCCGCCGCGAGAAGGTCCTGCTCGAACTCGCCGCCGGCAAGAAGCTCGGCACGCGCTTCTCGCTGAAGAAGCAATGAGCGACCTCCTCCAGCGCGTGACCGAGATCGCCCGCACGGCCAAGAAGGCCTCGCGGGCGCTCGCCCTCGCCCCGACCGCCGTCCGTGACGCCGCCCTGCGCGCCGCCGCCCAGGCCCTCCGCTCCGACGAAGCCGCCATCCTCGCCGCCAACGCCCAGGATCTCGCCGCCGCCAAGGCCAAGGGCCTCACGGACGCGATGACCGACCGCCTGCGCCTCGACCACGCCCGCCTCGAGGACATCGCCGTGGCCTGCGAAGCCGTCGCGAAGCTCCCCGATCCCGTCGGCGAAGTCACCGAGGATTGGACGCGCCCCAACGGCCTGCGCATCGTCCGCCGCCGCGTCCCCATCGGCCTCGTCGCCATCATCTTCGAATCGCGTCCGAACGTCACCGTCGACGCCGCCGCCCTCTGCCTGAAGTCCGGCAACGGGTGCGTGCTCCGCGGCGGCAGCGAGGCGATCCACACGAACATCGCGCTGTCGCGGTCCTTCGCGACCGGCCTGCGCGCCGCCGGCCTGCCCGCCGAGGCCGTCACGCTCCTGCCCTTCACCGATCGCGAAGCGGTCCCCGCCCTCGGCTCCCTGCGCGGCGTCGTCGACATCATCGTCCCCCGCGGCGGCCCCGGCCTCATCGAGGCGGTGGTCAATTCCGCCAAGGTGCCCGTCATCAAGCATGATGCGGGCATCTGCCACGTCTACGTCCATGCCCAGGCCGACCTCGCGATGGCCGAGCAGATCGTGCTCAACGCGAAGTGCCAGCGCCCCAGCGCCTGCAACGCCCTCGAGACCCTGCTGGTCGACGCCGCCGTCGCCGGGAAATTCCTCCCGCAGATGGCCGCCGCGCTGGCCGCCAAGAAGACCGAGGTCCGCGCCTGCGCCCGCTCGCTGCCGATGATGCCCGGCGCCAAGGCCGCGACAGAACAGGATTTCCGCACCGAGCACCTCGGCCTCATCCTCAACGTGAAGATCGTCGCCGGCCTCGCCGAGGCGGTCGCCCACGTCGAAGACTACGGCTCGCACCACTCCGACGCCATCATCACGGCCGACGAGTCCGCCGCCCGCGCCTTCCTCGCCCAGATCGACAGCGCCTGCGTGTATTGGAACGCCAGCACCCGCTTCACGGACGGCGGAGAGTTCGGCTTCGGAGCGGAGGTCGGCATCTCGACCGACCGCCTGCACGCCCGCGGACCCATGGGGATTCGCGAATTGACCACCTGGAAGTTCGAAATCGTCGGGCAAGGTCAGGTTCGGGGCTAATTTGGGTCGGTTTTCCGTTTGACAGACCCCCGCCCGGAAACCTTTGTTACCCTTCCTTTTGGCTACCGGGGTGGTAGCTCAGTTGGTTAGAGCGCCGCACTGTCACTGCGGAGGTCACGGGTTCGAGTCCCGCCCATCCCGCCAGCCAAAAGGGTTTACTTTCCGACCGGTCCGCCGGTCCGGAAAGGACTGCCCGGCCCGCGCCGCCCGACCGTCGCCCGACCGTGGCGGGACTGTGCATCCTTTTTGCTTCCCCCTCTCTCCCGAGTGGACAGAAATCAGTCACCTCATGAGCAAAAAAGTCCTGATCATCGGCGCCGGCGGCGTCGGCAACGTGGTCGCCCACAAATGCGCCATGGCGACCGAGTCCTTCTCGGAAGTCATGCTGGCCTCCCGCAACGAGAACAAGTGCAAGTCCATCGCCGCCGACGTCAAGGCCGCCACGGGCCGCACGATCCGCACCGCCGCCGTCGACGCGGACGACGTCAAGGCCACGGTCGCGCTGATCAAGTCCTTCGGCGCCGACCTGCTCATCAACGTCGCCCTGCCCTACCAGGACCTCAACCTGATGGACGCCTGCCTCCACGCCGGCATCCACTACGTCGACACGGCCAACTACGAGCCGCCCCACCTCGCGAAGTTCGAATACTCCTGGCAGTGGGCCTACCGCGAGCGCTTCCAGAAGGCCGGCCTCACCGCCCTCCTCGGCTCCGGCTTCGACCCCGGCGTGACCAACGTCTTCTGCGCCTACGCCCAGAAGCACCTCTTCGACACGATCGAGACGATCGACATCATGGACGCCAACGCCGGCGACCACGGCTACAAGTTCGCCACGAACTTCAACCCGGAGATCAACATCCGCGAGATCACCCAGCGCGGCCGCTTCTGGGAAAAGGGCGAGTGGAAGGAGACCGACCCGCTCTCCGTGAAGTGGGTCTACGACTACCCGGTGGTCGGCCCGAAGGACAGCTACCTGCTCTACCACGAGGAGCTCGAATCCCTGGCCATCAACATCAAGGGCCTGAAGCGCATCCGCTTCTTCATGACCTTCTCCGAGAACTACCTCACGCACCTGCGCGTCCTCGAGAACGTCGGCATGACCCGCATCGACCCGATCGACTTCCAAGGCCATAAGATCGTCCCGATCCAGTTCCTGAAGGCGCTGCTCCCCGACCCCGCCTCGCTCGGCCCCCGCACCAAGGGCAAGACCTGCATCGGCTGCGAGATCACGGGCACCAAGGACGGCAAGCCCCGCAAGGTCTTCATCTACAACGTCTGCGACCACCAGGAGTGCTACGCCGAGGTGAAGTCCCAGGCTATCAGCTACACGACCGGCGTCCCGGCCGCCATCGGCGGCGCGATGCTCGCCGGCGGCCAATGGCTCAAGCCCGGCGTCTGGAACATGGAAGAGATGAACCCGGACCCGTTCATGGACGAGCTCAACAAGCGCGGCCTGCCCTGGCACGTGAAGGAGCTCCCGGTCGCCTGAACGGCCGTCGCCGAAGCCCGCCGAGAAGGCGGGCTTTTCGTTTGCACCGCCCACCGACGCTCCCAATTTCAACGCCGTGTCCGACGCCCTCACCGAAGCTTTCCGGAAGGTCGACCTGAGCCAGGTCCCGAGCCCTTGCCACGTCCTCCATCGCGGCCTGCTGGAACAGAACCTCCGCGTCCTGCGCTCGGTGATGGACCGCTCCGGCGCCAGGATCCTGCTCGCCCTCAAGGGCTTCGCCCAGTTCAGCGAGGCGAAGCTGGTCTCGAAGTACCTCGTCGGCACCACGGCCAGCGGCATCCACGAGGCGCTCCTCGGTCGCGAGGAATTCGGCGGCGAAGTCCACGCCTACTCGCCCGCCTTCAAGGACCAGGAATTCGCCGACCTGCTCCGCGTGGCCGACCACATCTCCTTCAATTCCCCGACGCAGTGGAAGCGCCACAAGGCCGCCGCGCTCGCCTCCGGCCGCAAGGTCTCCTTCGGCCTGCGCGTCAACCCGGAGCACGCCGAGGTCGACGTCGAACTCTACAACCCGTGCGCCGCGGGCTCCCGCCTGGGCACGCTCCGGTCCGAGATCAGGTCGGCCGACGACCTCGACGGACTCGAAGGCCTGCACTTCCACACGATGTGCCAGCAGGGCTCCGACGTGCTCGAGCGCACGGTCGCCGCCTTCGAGGCGAAGTTCGGGGAATTCATCCCGCGGATGAAGTGGGTCAATTTCGGGGGCGGCCATCACATCACCCGCGAGGGCTATGACCTGGAACGACTGGTCCGCGTGATCACGGGCTTCCGCCAGCGCTGGGGCCAGCACATCCAGGTCTACCTCGAGCCCGGCGAGGCCATCGGCATCGGCACCGGGGTCCTGGTGGGCACCGTCCTCGACCTGGTCCACAACGGCGTCGACATCGCCATCATCGACGTCTCGGCGACCTGCCACATGCCCGACACCCTGGAGATGCCCTACCGGGCCGACATCATGGACGCCGACCTCCCCGGCAAGCTGCCCCATACCTACCGCCTAGGCAGCGTCACGTGCCTGGCCGGCGACGTCATCGGCGACTACTCCTTCCCGGCCCCGCTCAAGGTCGGCCAGCGCCTCGTCTTCATGGACATGTCGCATTATACTTTCGTCAAGAACACGACCTTCAACGGGGTCCCCCTTCCGACGATCGCCAGCTTCGATCCGGCCTCCGGCCAGACGCAGGTGGTCCGGCGCTTCGGCTACGCCGACTACAAGAACCGCCTTTCGTGAGCGGGGGTATCTCTTGACCCGCCGGACCGGCCGGACAAGAATGCGGCCATCCGAACCTTCATGAAGACCCGCGAAATCATTCTTATCCTCGTCGCCGCCGCTTTCGGCGGTGTCGCCATCGTCACCTGGAGCGGCGAAGAAGCCGCCAACGAACGCGCCGCCAAGATCAGCAAGGAGGCCGCTGAGGCCCGCCTCCGGAGCGTCGCCGAGATCAACGCGCTCAACGCCAAGGCCGCCAAGGACGCCGACGCCGCCAAGAAGGCCGCCAAGGACGCCGACGCCGCTTCCGCCGCCAAACTGGCCGAGGCCGCGGCCGCCAAGACGAAGGCCGAGGCCGACCTCGCCAAAGCCAAGGAGGATGCCGGCAAGGCCGCCGTCAAGGCCGCCGAGCTCGAGAAGGCCAAGGCCGACGCCGCCAACCGCGTCAACGAACTCACCGCCGAGCTCGCCCGTCTCCGCGACGGCTCCGAGCTCAAGGAAGCCATCGCCAAGCAGAAGAAGGCCGAGGCCGACCTCGAGTCCGCGTCCACCGCCCTCCGCGAAGCCAACGCCAAGGCCGCCGCGGCCACCGCCCGTCTCGCCGAGGTCGAAGAAGAGAACCGCCGCCTCCGCGAACAGGCCAAGGGCGCCGACAACGTGTCGCCCAACTACCGCGCGCTCTGAGCCCCCTCCGCGCGCCGACGAGCCCGACCGAACGGTCGGGCTTTTTCGTGCCTACGCGAAGACCCGGCGGAGCCTGGCGAGCAGCTTCGGCCTGTCCTTCGCGCGCAGCGCATGCTCCCATAGGCGCAGGACCTGCCAGCCGGCGCGCCGCAGGTTGCGCGTGTCGCGGCGATCGCGCTCCCGGTTGCGCCGGAACTTCGTCCGCCAGAAGGCGGCGTTGCCCTTGGGCTGCGTGCCGTGCCGCGGACAGCCATGCCAGAAGCAGCCGTCGACGAACACCACGAGCCGACGGGAGCGGAAGACGAAGTCGGGCCGCACCCGGAAAGGCTCGCCCCGGGCGTCCCGCCCCCGCACGGCCAGCTGCCGCCGCCAGCCCGCCCAGCCCTCGGCCCGGAGGACGGCCGCCAAGGCGCCTTCGGTGGTGGCGTTGCCCCGCCCCCGCACCCTGGCCATCAGGGCGCTGCGCTGGGCGCGCGTATAGAGGTCCGCCATGCCATATCATGGATATGAAACAGCCCGGACCGCAAGGTCCGGGCTGGTCGGCGTACGCGCCGACGAAAGAGGGCCGGCATCCCTGCCGGCCCTCGTGCTATGAAGCTGACCTGCGTTCGGTTTAGAACAGCACCTGAGCCTGGAGGCGCAGGATATCGGCGTCGGCCTTGCCCGTGCCGATGGTGCCGCCGATACCGGACATGAGGCCGGAAGCCTTGGCGTTCTCGTAACCAAGCATCAGCTTGGCGTTGTGGTCCACGAAGTAGTAGTTCACTCCGAAGTAGACGCTGTCGAACTTGTTGTAGACGCCGGCGACGTTAGTGGCGTCGCGATAAAGACCGCCGAAGGTCGCCCCCTGGCCGTCGGTGTCGAGCTGCGAATAGCGCACGACGCCTTCGATCTGGTCGGTGAACTTGTAGGCGGCCAGGAGGGTGTAGCCTTGGGGCTTACGCTCGACGGCGGACGGGGTGCTGCCGGTGACGGCTTCGTTGGTCGTTCCGATCATCTCGGCCTGGACGATCAGGTTGTCGAACTGGGACTTGATGTAGGGGTTGAAACCGGAGATCGTGGCGCTGTTGACGCCGGCTCCGATGCCGGTACCGAGGGCGGTGCGGGTATCGCGGGCGGAACCCCAGTTCAGGCCGAACGAGTGCTTGTTGGTGTCCGTGACCTTGTACGTGTAGATCAGGTTGGCGTAAGTGCCGACATCGTTGCCGGAGTTGTTGGCCTGGCCCTGGGAGGCATTCACGATCGAGGCGCCGTATTCGAGGGTCTGGGCGGCGTCCACGGCGTACTTATTGGAATAGTGGATGCCAGTGTGACGGGCGCCGAAACCGAGGCGACCGAGGGACGAGGAGCTGACGCCTTCGTTCCAGAAGCGGTTCGAGGCGGAGCGTTCGACGGTCAGGAGCTTGGAGGAGGAGGTGTTCTCTTCGAGACCCCACTGGACCTTCTGGTAACCGAGGACGAAGGTGCCATAGGTGTTCTCGGCGGTGAAGATCGCCTTATCGAGCGTGTTGTCCGCGAAGTTGTTGACGAGCTCGGCGGAGATGCCTTCGCCCATGTCGACCTTGAAGCCGAGGTAGAGACGGCGCATGAAGCCGTTGCTGAGATCGACCGAGGCGGACTGGGTGCCGTTGTTGGCGGTGGTCGTGCCGCTGATGGACTCATACTGGGTCTGGACGCGACCAGAGAAGGTCAGGCGCTTGGTGGCGTCTTCCTTGACGAACACCTTATTGAGGCCGGAGGCCGAACGGGCCTTGGCGGCTTCGTCCAGGGTCTTGGCGCGCTCTTCGGCGGTGATGAGGCCCTTCTTCACGAGAAGATCGAGCGTGGCTTTGTCTTGGGCGAACGCCGAGACCGACGTAATGGCGGCGGCGGCGATCAGCATGGACTTGAGGGTGCTATTCATGGGTGTTGGTGCGGTTGTGCGAGCGGACTATCTCATCCCATTGTTACAGGATGAAGGCGGTCCGGTGAAGAAACGGCCTTAAAGCCGGCACCCTCAGACGGCTTCCGTCGTCAGAAAAGCTCCACCAAGCCCGCGAACACGTCGGAATATCGCGGATTCCACGCTAGCTCCGCCCGGATCAGGCCGGTCGCCACGGTTCTGTTCGGCTGGGTACGGCCGCCTTTCGCCACGCGCGGACCAGCCGGTGCCGAAGCATCGAAGATCGGTTCCGCCCCGCCGAGCCGCTGCGCGATCCATCTCGCGAGCGCTTCCTTGGTCACCGGATTCCCGTCGCCGACATTGTAGACGCGCGCGCCGACCGGACCGCCGACGATCGACGCGAGGATCGACGACGCGGCGTCGTCGCGGTGCAGGTAGTTGATGAAGTGGTCCACGCGGCCGCCGATGACGTTGTCGCCGCGACGCAGCTGATCGACGAGATGATGACGGCCGGGGCCGTACAACCCGCCGAAGCGCAGCACGCGCGCCTTCCCGAAACCGGAAGCCAGCACGGCACGCTCACCGCCGAGGATCGCGTCGGCGGTCGGCGCACCGCCGACCGGCGACGCTTCGTCCACGACGCCGCCGTCATCCTGGCGATAGACACCGGTGGAACTGGTGAAGATGAAACTGCCCGCGCCGACGGCGTGCGCCCAGGCAAGCGCCCGCTTCACGCCGACGTCGTAGGCCAAGGCGTACGCCTCGGGCCCGCCGCCACCGGTGCTCGCCGCATAGACGACGGCGTCGAAACGCGCCGGCAGGACCGACCAATCTCCCGTCTGGAGGTCGAACGCCTCCGCGGCGAGCCCTTCGGCGCGCAGCTTGTCGCGGGAGGCTTCCGAACGGACGACGCCGAGGACGTCATGTCCGGCCGCGCGCGCCTGCCGCGCGAACTCCGCGCCGACATAGCCGCAACCGAGCACCGCAATCTTGAGGGGAGTGCTCACTTCGGGAGGTAGGAGACGACCCACTCGGCCGGCGTGGAGCCGGACTGGGCGGAGAGCATGCGCAGGAGTTCGCCGGCGTCGGCGACGGCCGACGAGCGGGGACCGGGGGTCTCGACGCACTCGCGCAAGCGGGCGGCCAGCGGCACGGGTTCGCAGGCGCCCTGGAGGTATTCCGGCCAAGCCTGACGCTTCAGGAGGATGTTCGCGATGCCGAGATGATCGACGCGTCCGGCGATCAGGCGACGGCCGACGACCCACGTGAGCGGGTTGGCGCGATACACGACGGCGCCGGGGATGCCCGCGAGGGCGACGGTCAAGGACATGGTGCCGGAACTGACGAGCGCGGCGCAACCGGCGGCCGGACCTTCGGAGACGGGGCGCAGGTCGATGCCCTTCGCCTGGTCGCCGTATTCGGCCAGCAGACGATAGAGTTCCGCATGCACCTCGCCCCCGGTATGCAGCACGAGCGCGCGGCGCTTGGGATGCTCCTTGCGGAAGAGCGCGAAGGCCTCGACCAGTGCGGGGAAGATCTTGCGGACCGGCTTCGGCCGGCTGCCCGGCAACAGCAGCACCGGACCCTCCGGGTCGTACTTCAAGCCGTGCTGATGGTCGGCTTCCGCGAACGGGTGGCCGACGAAACGGGCGTCCAGCTTGGTGTCGGCGTAAACCTCCGGCTCGAACGGGAAGATCGTGCCCACGCCGTCCAGGTCGCGCGCCATGGTGAAACGGCGCTTCGGCTTCCAGGCCCACAGCTGCGGGCTGACGTACTGGATGACGGCGGTCTCGCCGAAGCCGGCGCGCGACAGGCCGGCCTTCCGCAGCTCGTTCGCGAGGCGGAGATTGAGCCCGGGGTAATCGACCAGGACGACGACCTTCGGCTTCCACTGCGTGGTCCAGGCCACCATGCGCGCGAAGAGCCGGCGATAGAACGGATAGGCGGCGAGCACCTCGACGATGCCCACGGCCGAGAAACCGGTCATGTCCATCAGCAGCTGGGCGCCCGCGGCGCGCAGCTGCGGCCCGCCGAACGCCGCGATGCGCAGGCCCGGACGGGCCTTGAGCAGTTCCGCGACGACCTTGGCGGCGTGCTGGTCGCCCGAATGCTCGCCGGCCACCACGAGGACGTCGACCTCGCCCGCGCGGGGACGGTCGAAGCTCGCCGGGATGGTCGGGAACGCGCTCATTTGCGCGCCATGCCGGCGCGGATCTGTTCGGTGATCTTGATGGCGACTTCCAAGGCGGTGCGTCCGAGCTCGCCGCTGACCTTCGGGCTCTTGCGCTCGCGGACGCAGGCGGTGAAGGAGGCCAGCTCGATGGCGAGGGGCTCGCCCTTCTCGATGGGGATCTCCTCCTTGGCGAAGCCGCCCTCGACGGTCGGGTCGACGCGCACGGTGTGGCCCTTCTGGCCCATGAAGTCGATGGAGAGGTAGCCGCCGGTCTGGAAGACGCGGATCTCGCGGTTCTTCTTCAGCGAGACGCGGCTGGCGCTCAGGTTGGCGACGCAGCCGTTCTTGAAGGCGATGCGGGCGTTGGCGATGTCCTCGGTCTTGGTCACGACCGACACGCCGACGGCGTCGATGCGCTCGACGGGGGAGTTGGCCAGCTGCAGGACGATGCCGATGTCGTGGATCATCAGGTCGAGCACGACCCCGACCTCGGTGCCGCGCGGGGTGAAGGGCGCCAGGCGCTCGGCGGTGATGTAGCGGGCGTCGGTCACGGCCTTCTCCAGGTACGACATCACGGGGTTATAATGCTCGATATGACCGACCTGGACGATGCGGTCCGCCTTGGCGGCGGCGTCGAGGATCTGGGCGGCCTCCTCGAGGGTGACGCAGATGGGCTTCTCGATCAGGAGGTGCACGCCCTTCGCCAGCAGCGGGAGCGCGACGGCGGCGTGATGGTTGGTCGGGACGACGACGCTCACGGCGTCGCAGCCCGCGGCCATCTCGTCGAGGGTGGCGAAGCGGTGGCAGTTATGCTTGGCGCAGATCTCGGCCGCCCGGGCGTCGTTGGGCTCGAAGATGCCGGCGAGTTCGGCGCCGGGCAGGGTCGAGTAGATGCGGGCGTGGTGCTGGCCGAGCGAACCCGTGCCGGCCACCCCGCAGCGGATGCGCGTAGCGGTCATGGGCCCCAGACTCCCTCGGGCTTCGGCTTCCTTCAATCCGAAAACCCGCCGGCCTTGACCTCGAAGCCGAGGCCGTCCTTCGCCCGCGTGACGCGGACGAGGCTGCCCTCGGGGATTTCGCCGGCCAGCATGGCCTTGGCGAGCGAGGTCTCGACCTCGCGCTGCAGGTAGCGACGCAGGGGGCGCGCGCCGTAGACGGGGTCGAAGCCCTTCTCGGCGATCAGGGCCAGGGCGGCCTCGTCGAAGTCGAGGCGGATGCGCTTGGCGGCGAGACGCTCGTTGAGGCCGCGGAGCAGGATGCCCGCGATCGCGGCGACCTGCTCGTGGCCGAGCGGACTGAAGAGCGCGATGTCGTCGATGCGGTTCAGGAACTCGGGACGGAAGTGGGCGCGCAGGTCCGCCATGACGGCTTCGCGGACGCTTTCCGTGAGTCCGAAGCCGGCCTGCTCGGCGATATGCCGGCTGCCGATGTTCGAGGTCATGATGAAGATCGCGTTGCGGCAGTCCACGGTGCGACCCTGCGAATCGGTCAGGCGACCGTCGTCCAGGACCTGGAGCAGGATGTTGAAGACCTCCGGGTGCGCCTTCTCGACCTCGTCGAGGAGCACGACCGCGTAAGGATGGCGACGCAGGGCCTCCGTGAGCTGGCCGCCTTCCTCATGGCCGACGTAGCCGGGAGGCGCGCCGACGAGGCGCGACACGGCGTGCTTCTCCATGTACTCCGACATGTCGAGGCGGATCATGGACTTCTCGCTGTCGAAGAGCTCGGCGGCCAGCGCCTTGGCGAGCTCGGTCTTGCCGACGCCGGTAGGCCCGAGGAAGAGGAAAGAGCCCACGGGGCGACGCGGATCCTGCACGCCGGCACGGGAACGCTGGACGGCCTCGGCGACGACGCGCACGGCCTCGTCCTGCCCGACGACGCGGGTCTTGAGATTGTCGGCCAGGCGCAGGATCTTCCGGCGTTCACCTTCGAGCAGCTTGCTCACGGGCACGCCGGTCCAGCGCGCCACGACCTCGGCGACCTCCTCGGGGGTGACGGTCTCGCGGAAAAGGCCGGTGGCGGACTTCGCGGTGCCCTCGAGCTTGGCGACTTCCTTCTCGAGGTCGGGGATGGTGCCATAGCGGAGCTTGGCGACCTCCTCCAGCTTGCCGGCGCGCTCGGCCTTGGCCATCTCGGCCTTGGCCTCCTCAAGCCGTGAGCGCGAGGAGCGGACCTTGGTCACGGCTTCCTTGTCCGCGACCCAGCGGGCCCGGAAAGCGGTCTGCTCCTCGCGGGCGGCGCCGAGCTCCTTGCGGAGCACGGCCAGGCGGGCCTTGGAGGCCTCGTCCTTCTCGTTCTTGAGGGCGGATTCCTCGACCTCGAGCTGGAGCACGCGGCGGTTGAGGGCGTCGAGCTCCTGCGGCACGCTGTCGATCTCGGTGCGGATCTGCGCGCAGGCCTCGTCGATGAGGTCGATGGCCTTGTCCGGGAGGAAGCGCGCGGTGATGTAGCGGTCGGAAAGCGTGGCGGCCTCGACCAGCGCGGCGTCCTCGATGCGCACGCCGTGGTGCACCTCGAAGCGCTCCTTGAGGCCGCGGAGGATGGAGACCGTGTCGGGCACGCCGGGCGGATCGACCAGGACCTGCTGGAAGCGGCGCTCGAGCGCGGGATCCTTCTCCACGTGCTCGCGGAACTCCTTCAGCGTCGTGGCGCCGATGCAATGCAGCTCGCCGCGCGCCAGCATGGGCTTGAGGAGATTGGCGGCGTCCATCGCGCCGTCGGCCTTGCCCGCGCCGACGAGCGTGTGCATCTCGTCGATGAAGAGCAGGATGCCGCCGTCCGCGGACTTGATCTCGTTGAGCACGGCCTTGAGGCGTTCCTCGAACTCGCCGCGATACTTCGCGCCGGCCACGAGCGAGCCCATGTCGAGGGAGAACAGGGTCTTGTCACGCAGGCTCTCCGGGACGTCGCCGTTGACGATGCGCTGGGCCAGGCCTTCGACGACGGCGGTCTTGCCGACCCCGGGCTCGCCGATGAGCACGGGGTTGTTCTTGGTGCGGCGGGAAAGGATGCGGATGACCCGGCGGATCTCCTCGTCGCGGCCGATGACGGGATCCATTTTGCCGGTACGGGCGCGGGCGGTGAGGTCCTGGCCATACTTGGCCAGGGCTTCATAGGTCGCTTCCGGATTGGCCGAGGTGACGCGCTGGGAACCGCGCACGGCCTGGAGCGCGGCGAGGATCGCCTGGCGGTCGAAACCGACGGCGGCGAACGCGGGGCGGAGCGAAGGCGACTCGGCGAGGGCGAGCAGGACGTGCTCGGCCGACACGAAATCGTCCTTCATGGACTCGGCTTCGTCCTTGGCCTTGAGCAGGAGCGCGTGCGTCTCCGGCGAGAGGCCGGGCTGGCCCGAGGACTGGGCGAGCTTAGGCAGGCGCGCCAGCTGGCCGGCGAGGGCGGACGCCAGCGCCGCCTCGTCCTTGCCGGCGCGACGGAAAAGCGAGGAGGTCACGCCGCCTTCCTGGCTCAGGAGGCCGTGGAGAATGTGGGCCGGTTCCAGCGACGGATTGCGGCGCTGCATCGCCTCGCTCTGCGCCTGCTGGAGGGCTTCGGAGGTCTTTTCGGTCAGGTTGCCGTAAGGAGTAGACATGCACCCCTTGATGCACCGACCGTTCCAAACTCAGCGTCGAGAATAAGGCCTCAATCCGCGGTCTATCGCGCGACCGGAGAGACAGCCGAGCGACAATGCGTCCCGCGGGCGACGAGTTGTCGCTCCCTCCGTCAACCCCTAAAAGACTCGGCGGGACGGACTCCCTTGTTGCCGTAGCCCTCTCGTCATCGGTAGAAAACACCCATGACGCACGCAGCGGAGCTGGCGACCTTGGAGCGCCTCCTCGACGACCCCTCCCCGGTCGTCCGCCTCGCCGTGCTCGACAAGATCAAGGCCGCCGGCCTGCCCGGAGTCCTCTGGCTCGAAGGCCTGACCAAGGACGAAACCCTCGCGGCCCACGCCCGCACCCTCCTCGCTGGCCTCCGCACCCCCGAAGCCGCCGCCCACTCCTTCCTCGCCCATGCCCGGGACCCGCACTGCGACCTGGAAGAGGCGTGCCTCCTGCTGGAACGCGCCACGGAGCCGTCTTTGGCCGATGACGCCTACTCCGCCGAACTCGACCGGCTCGCCGAGCGCACCCGCGAACTCATCGCCGAACCGCTCGACGTCCGCGCGAAGTGCCGCCTGCTCTGCCGCGTGATCTTCGGCGAAGAGGGTTACCGCGGCGCCCAGGAAAGCTTCGCCGTCCCCTCGTCCTCCCTGCTCTCGCAGGTCATCCGCAGCCGGCGCGGCATCCCGATCTCGCTCTGCCTGATCTTCCTGCTCGTCGCCCGCCGCCTCGGCCTGCCGGTCGAACCCGTGGGCCTGCCCGGCCGCTTCATGGTCGGCATCTTCCGCGGCCGCGAACCGCTCTACATCGACTGCTACGAAGGCGGCGCCTTCCGCACCCGCGCGGAGGTCCAGTTGCTCCTGCTCGACAACCAGCTGCCGGCCGACGAGGCCTTCCTGCTGCCTGTCACCACGCACCAGACGCTCGCGCGCTGCTGCCGCAACCTCGTCTCGCAGTTCGAAGCGCAGGGCGACGACCGCAGCAGCCGCCTGTTCCTCTCCTTCGTCCACGCCCTGGAAAAGACCGATGAGCGCGCCTGACACCCTCACGCTCGCGTCCTTGCGGACGACCGAGTTCGCGCCCGGCCAGCTGGGCGTGCTGGGCGACCCGATCGCGCACTCGCTCAGCCCGGCGATGCATAACGCCGCGCTCGCGACGCTCCTCGCCACCCACCCTCGCCTCGCCGGCGTCCGTTACCATCGCCTGCACATCACCGCGGAAGAACTCCCCGCGGCGCTGGCCTTGCTGCATGCCAAGGGCTTCGCCGGCGTGAACCTCACGGTGCCGCACAAGATCCAGGCGCTCTCGCTCGCCGAAGCCCTTTCGCCGGAAGCCCGCCGCGCGGAGTCCGTCAACACGCTCGTCCGCACCGCGACCGGCTGGGCGGGTCACACGACCGACGGACAAGGCTTCCTGGAAGCCCTGCGCGAACGCTCCGGCCGCACGACGAAGGGTCGTCCGGTCGTCCTGCTCGGCTCCGGCGGCGCCGCCCGGGCCGTTGCCGCCGCCTGCCTGGCGGACGGCTGCGCCACGCTCCGCCTCCATAACCGCGATGCCACGAAGGCCGCCGCCCTCGCGGCGGCGCTGGCGGACCCGCGCGTCCGGGCCGCCGGCCTCGCCGAGATCGATGCTTCGCCCGAGGCGGTCATCGTCAATTGCACGACGCTCGGCCTCAAGCCGACGGATGCGTCCCCCATGCCGGCCGAGCGGCTCGCGCGGGGCCAGTTCGTCTTCGACACGACCTACGGCGCCGAACCTTCCCGCCTCCTCAAAGACGCCCGCGGACGCGGCGTCGACGGCTGCGACGGACGTTCGATGCTGCGCTGGCAGGGAGCGCTCGCCTTCCGCCTCTGGAACGGCATGCTCCCTCCCGAAGCCCCGATGCGCGCCGCGCTCGGTGAAACCGCCCCCTGACGCCATGACGCTCGCCGACCTGCAGAACTTCGCCCGGCTCCACCCGGGGCTCTCCGCGGTGACCGCCGGCGCCTTCGGCGCCTGCGTGGGCAGCTTCCTCAACGTCTGCATCCACCGGCTGCCCAAGGGCGAATCGATCGTGACCCCGGGCTCGCGCTGCGCCTGCGGCCAGCCGATCCCGTTCTGGTATAACATCCCCCTCCTCGGCTGGCTCGTGCTCCGCGGACGCGCCCGATGCTGCGGCGCGCCGATCTCGGTACGCTACCCGCTCGTCGAGCTCGTCACCGCCCTGCTCTTCGTCGCCGCATGGGCGTTCCTGCCTCCGGCGAAAGCCGCGGTCGCCTGCGTCTACCTTCCGCTGCTCGTGCTGCTCGCGGGCTGCGACCTCGACGACATGATGGTCCCCGACGCCCCGAACTTCGCGCTGGTCGGCAGCGGCATCATCCTGGCGATGCTGGTCCCGTCGCTCCACGGGGAGACCTTCCACTCCATCGAAGCCGTGAACCGCTTCCGCGCGCTCATGGACGCCTTGCTCGGCGTCGCCGCCGGGACGGCCTTGGTCTGGTGGATCCGGACCATCGGCAGCGTCATGGCGGGACGCGAGGCCATGGGCGAGGCGGACATCATTCTTTGCGCCGGGGTCGGCGCCTTCTGCGGCTGGCAAGGCGCCGTTTTCTGCCTTTTCGGGGGGTCGGTCATCGGGGTCATCACCGCCCTTCCCGGCCTCATCCAAGCCAAGATTAAGGGGGAAGAGTACGCCGGAGTGGTGCCTTTCGTGCCCAGCATGGCCATCGCCGGGGCGATCTGGTTCTTCCGTGGCCCCGAACTGGTGGCCGCCTGGCGCGACTGGACGGCCTCGTGAATCATTCTGACTTGTCAGCCCCCTCCCCCCGTCCAATCATCGAACTCACCCCACTATGAAGCAGCTCGCCCTTGCTACCTTGATCGCCTCCGCCGCCCTCGTCGGTTGCACCACCTACGACACGCCGAATCACGGCAAAAACGTCTCCCTGGAGCCCGCCCACAATTTCCTCGGCCTCGTCCGGGTCGAATCGGGTTCCTACGCCCCGAACGAAAAGCCGACCGTCGGCGCCAACATGAACGAATTCTACGGCCGCCGCATCACTTCCGGCGACCGCATCACGCTGTTCTGGGGCGCGGTCACCCTGACCGACTACTAAACCGACAAGTAGCCCTTGCAGAAGCCCCGGATTCGGGGCTTCTTCGTTCATAGGCCATGAACGTCCCCGGAAGCAACGTCGCCCGCCATCTTCGGAGCGCGGCCACCAGTCTCCCGGACAACGTCGCGACGAAGTCGCCCATCGCGGTCGGTCCGGACGGCGAAGTCCGCCACGAATCGCGCTCCTTCCGCCAGCTTGACCAAGCCAGCGACGCGGCGGCCGAACACTTCGCCCGGTCCGGCCTCGCCGCCGGCGACCGCGTCTTGCTCGCGGTCCGCCCGGGCCACGACCTGATCCTCGGGATGTTCGGCCTGCTCAAGCTGGGAGCGGTGCCCGTGGCCATCGATCCGGGCATGGGCTGGCCGGCCTTCCTCGGTTGCGTCCGACGCTCCCGCCCATCCGCGCTCGTCGGCGTCCGCGCGGCCACCCTGCTCAGCCGGCTCCCGCTCACGGCCTTCCGCACGCTGCGCCACCGCGTGACGGTCGGAAACTCCGCCTGGCGTCAGGCGCTGGCTTCGGGCCCCGCCCGGCCCCGTCCCCTCGCCGACGTCGTCCCCGACGCGCTCGCGGCCATCCTCTTCACGTCCGGCTCGACGGGCGCCCCCAAGGGCGTCTGTTACACGCACGGGATGTTCGACGCGCAGATCGAGCTGGTCCGCTCGACCTACGGCATCCGCCCCGGCGAGACGGACATGGCGATGCTGCCGCTCTTCGCGCTCTTCAATCCGGCCTTCGGCACGACGACGGTGACCCCGTTGCTCGACCCCTCCAAGCCGCTCGCCGCCGACCCGGCGCCGCTCGTCGCGGCCCTGCTTGCGGAGAAGGTCACCTGCTCCTTCGGCTCCCCCGCGATCTGGAGCAAGGTCGCGGATCATTGCGAGGCGCGCGGCATCAGGCTGCCCGACCTCCGCCGCCTGCTCATCGCCGGCGCGCCGGTCTCGGGCGAACTGCTCGCCAAGCTCCGCGCGGTCGCGCCGAACTGCGTCACGCACACGCCTTACGGCGCCACGGAATGCCTGCCGATCACGACCATCGCCGCCGACGAACTCCTGGGCGAAGCGCGCCAGCTGGCCCTCGGCGGCCATGGCACGTGCGTCGGCCGGCCGGTCAGCGGCGTGGAGATCCGCGTGGTCCGCGAGAAGGACGGACCCATCGCGACGCTCGCCGAAGCCAGCCTCTGCGCCGCCGGCGAGGTCGGCGAGATCGTCGCGACCGGACCGAGCGTGACCCGTGAATACGACGGACTGCCGGAAGCCACCCGGGCCGCGAAGATCGCCGAAGGCGACCGCACCTGGCACCGCATGGGCGACCTAGGCTCGCTCGACGCCTCGGGCCGCCTGTTCTTCTTCGGACGACGCGTGGAGAAGGTCCGCGCCGCGGAGGGCGACCTGCCCACGGAATCGATCGAGCCGGCCTTCCGCCAGCACCCGGACGTCTTCCGCTGCGCCTTGATCGGACTCGGCGAAGCGCCGGCCCAGACGCCCGCGCTGATCGTCGAGCCGCGGACCGGTCGCTTCCCGGCAGACGAAGCCGCGCGGGCGCGCTTCATCGCCGAGCTGCGCGACGTCGCCCGGACCTGCCCGCTGGCCGACCGCGTGAAACACATCCTGTTCCAGCGCGCCCTGCCCGTCGACGTCCGCCATAACGCCAAGATCCACCGTCTCCAGCTGGCCAAGGACTGGACCCGGCGACTCGCCCGATGAACCCGCCCCTCGTCCTCGTCACCGGCGGCGCCGGCTTCCTCGGCCAGGCCGTCGTGCGACGCTGCCTCGCCCGCGGCTACCGCGTCCGCGTGCTGGGCCGCACGCCGATCGCCGGCGAACTCGCCGCCCAGGTCGATTTCGTCCGCGGCGACATCGGCGACCGCGCGACGGTCGATGCCGCGGTCAAGGCCTGCGACTACGTCTTCCACGTGGCGGCCAAGGCCGGCGTCTGGGGCCCGTGGGAAGAATACCTGCGCATCAACATCGGCGGCACCGCCAACGTCGTCGACGCCTGCAAGGCCCATGGCGTCCGCGCCTTGGTGCACACGAGCACGCCGAGCGTCGTCTTCAACGGCGAAGCCTTCCGGGGCGCCGACGAATCCCTGCCTTACGGCGACAACTGGCTCTGCGCCTACGCCGAGACGAAGGCCGTCGCCGAAGAAGTCGCCCTCAAGGCCGCCTCGGACACGCTCAAGGTCTGCGCGCTCCGGCCGCACCTGATCTGGGGTCCCGGCGACCACCATCTTTTCCCGCGCGTCCTCGCCCGCGCCCGCGCCGGCAAGCTGCGCATCGTCGGCGACGGCCAGAACCAGGTCGACGTCACGCACGTCGACACCGCGGCCGACGCGCACCTCGGCGCGCTCGACGCGCTTCTCGCCGGCCGCGCCAACGGCAAGGCCTACTTCCTCTCGCAAGGCCAGCCCGTGAAACTCTGGGAGTTCATCAACCGCCTGCTGGTCGGCGCCGGCGAAAAGCCCGTCACCCGGCGGATCAGCCTGCGCTCCGCCTATTGGCTCGGCGCGCTCCTCGAAGGCGTCTGGACGCTCTTCCGCCGCAAGGGCGAACCGCCCATGACCCGCTTCGTCGCCGTCGAGCTCGCGAAGGACCACTGGTACGACGTCTCCGCCGCCCGCCGCGACCTCGGCCTCAGGCCCGTCGTCGAGACATGGGCCGAACTCGACCGCCTCGCGGCGACCCTGCGCCTGAAGTGACGCGTTCGCTTGCCCCCGACCGCTTTCATCCCATCCCTCCCTCCATGCCCGCCGACGGACTCCAGCCTGACAAGACCTTCCACGCGACGATCCGGACCTGGTTCGACCAGACCGACGGGCTCGGGATCCTCCATCACTCGCACTACGTGCTCATGATGGAACGCGCGCAGAAGCTGATGTTCATCGCCTTGATGGGCAAGGACACCATCGATCCCGCCGTGGCGCCGGACGTGTACGTGGTGGTCCGCGACATCGACCTGCACTACCTCGTCGCGATCCGTCCCGAGTGCGACGTGAAGCTGATCCTCAGCGTCCGCAAGGTGCGCGCCGCCGGCCTGACGGTGGATGTCGAGTTCCGGAGCCCGGACCACGCCGTCCTTTACGCCAAGGCCTCGCGTACCGTCTGCCGCCTGGACGGCACGACCCACCAGCCCGCCGCCTGGAGCGACGAGTTCCGCGCGAAGCATGAGGCGTTGGTCAGGACTTAAGAGCAGATGACTGAGTCGATGACAGATGACAGAGTGCTGCATCGATAAAGATAACCAAGGAAGACGAAGGACTCTCACGCCCTGAGTCATCTGTCGTGTCATCGAGCTACCCTCTGCCATCTGCCCGCTGTCATCGATTCAGTCATCTGTCATCCGTCCTCTGTCATCGATTCAGTCCTCTACCCCGCGCGTAGCGCCGCGCAGATCCCGCACGTCTTCCCGTCGCACCCGCGCGCGGTGCAGTGCTCGCGTCCGTAGAAGATGATCCGTAGGTGCAGCTTATTCCAGCTATCCTCCGGGAAGAGCCGCTTGAGGTCCTTCTCGACCTGCTCGACGGACTTGCCCGGGCTGAGCTTCCACCGCTTCGCCAAGCGATGGATATGCGTGTCCACGGGGAAGGCCGGGACCCCGAAGGCCTGCGCCATGACGACCGAGGCCGTCTTATGACCGACGCCGGGGAGCTCCTCGAGCTCGTCGAACGTCCGCGGCACCACGCCGCCGTGCTTGGCCATGAGCATCTTGCCCAGGCCGACGAGCGCCTTCGACTTCTGCGGAGCGAGCCCGAGCTGGCGGATCAGCGTCAGCACCCTCGCTTCGGTCATCGCGGCCATCTTGGCCGGCGTGCCCGCCTCGGCGAAGAGCGCCGGGGTGACCTCGTTGACCTTCTTGTCCGTGCACTGGGCCGACAGCACGACCGCCACCAGCAGCGTGAAGGCGTCCGTATGGTCCAGCGGGATCGGCGTCGTCGGGTAGAGCTTCGCCAGCTCCTTCCCGACATAATCCGCTCGTTGCTGCCTGGTCATGAAAGGACCTTGGCGAGGGGCCGGCCGTTGGCAACGCGCCTCCGCCTGACGACTTATTCACAAGCATCCGCAGGGGTTGCCAAACCTTATGCCGAAACCCTGATTCTCTAATACCCCCACCCTCCCTTGGTGGGCGATTGCGAGACCCGTTTCCTCGTTCAAAAACCTAGCACCCTTCCATGGCCCAGCTGCCCTTCGACCCTTCTCAGATCTCCCGCGAACTCGCCCGTCATTACATCCCGGCGACCGAGGCCGACATCCGCGCGATGTTCGCCGCGATCGGCGCCAAGGACTTCCCGGACATGTATGCGCACATCGACGCCGCGGTGCAGTTCCCCGGCGCGCAAGACCTGCCGGACGAGCTCGCATACCAGGCCCTGGCCGACCGCATGGAGTCGCTCTCGAGGAAGAACTCCGTGAAGACGGCGTTCCTCGGCGACGGCCTGCAGGTCTACCGCACCCATGAGATCGTCGGCCACGTCTGCTCGATCCGCAACCTCACGACCTCTTACACGCCCTACCAGCCCGAGCGGTCCCAAGGCACGCTGATCACCCACTGGATCTACCAGTCCACGCTCGCCCAGCTGACCGGGTTCGAAGCCGTCAACTCCTCCCTCTACGAGCGGGCCAGCGCCCTCTTCGAGGCCGCCGTCTGCGCCGTCCGCATGGGCGACGCCGAGGCCAACACGGTGCTCGTCGCCGCCAATCTCCTGCCTGGCGACCTCGAAGTCCTGCGCACGCACGTCGCCGACACGTCGGTGAAGCTCGAATTCCTGTCTCCCGACGAAGACACCGGCCGCCTGACCGCCGCCGGCATCGCCGCCGCTTCCGCCCGCCTCGGCAAGCAACTCGCCGCCGTCATCTTCCCGCAGGTCAACGCGCTCGGTCTCCTCGAGGACGTCGACGCGCTCACCGACGCCTGCGCCGACGCCGGCGTGAAGTCCGTCGCGGTCATCGACCCGATGCTCCTCGCCACCGGCGGCCTCAAGGCCCCCGCGCAGTACGGCAAGAAAGGCGCCGACATCCTCGTCGGCGAAGGCCAGCACCTCGCCATCGGCGCCAA
>CAZXSI010000013.1:0-35587 GCA_964643215.1 uncultured Klebsiella sp.
CGCCCGCGAGTGCGACAAGTTCCTGATGGGCAAGTCGGAGCTTCCGTAAGCCCCGCCGCCATCGCCCGCCGAAGCCCGACTCGCCGAGTCGGGCTTCTTGTTGGCGGGTCCGCCGGTTGCCATGATAATCCAAGGACGAAGGATTGAAGGCCGGCGCGTCCGCGGTAGGGTTAAGCATGCGATACGCCCTGCTTGCTCTCCTCATACTATGGCTGTCACCGCAGTGCCGGGCGCTTTACATGCACATCGACACTGAGAAAGTGCCGATCGAGCGCATCCTGGAGAACCTTCAGGCCAAGCTTA
The DNA here is from genome assembly GCA_964643215.1 of uncultured Klebsiella sp. GTDB lineage: Bacteria > Verrucomicrobiota > Verrucomicrobiia > Opitutales > UBA953 > UBA953. The sequence continues at coordinate 304 of CAZXSI010000013.1, forward strand.
AGCGAGAACCTGACAGCTTCGATCTCCACTATCAGCTGGCTCGCGTCCACGCGATGGCCGCCTATTCGGAAGCCAAGGAACTGCCGGTCTATAAATCAGGGGCGTACGAGATCGGCCGGGTCAGGTATGCGGAAGGGGGTGGCGACAATGGCACCCCCATCCAGTGGGGATTCCAGAACGACCGCGGCCAGCGACCCAAAGGAAGCGACATCGGCAAGAACTTCTCTCTCGCCCTGAAGCATTATGAAACCGCCCTGGTCCTGATGCGGAAATCGGAAGACCTTGGTGCCGTCAGCAGCAACGTGCTACGGGTGCAGCTGGGCTACGCCTGGTGCCTTGAGATGTCCGGCCTCAGAACCCAGGCCTTGGATTTGTATCGGCAGACCTTCTGCGCCTCCTGGCAGTTAGAAATCTCGCATGATTTCGACGTCAAGGCGTGGAAAAGCGGCAAGGCACTCAAACTGCATGACCTAAAGCCCATCGAAGAGCCGGTGGCCGACCAATCAGGCCTTCTTTCCAGCAGGTATGCCGGCTCCATCGGACCTGGCATCTGCTTCAGCGAGGAATGCCTCCAATACATGCTTCGCCTCCTCGACATGCGTAAGGATGCGACGGAAATCGGTCTGCTGAACTATCGCAAGAAACACCTCGCGAGGATGGGACGCATGATCACCCCCATCCTCATCCCCTTGGGTGATACTCCCTTCGAAACCTTGGTCGCTCCCGATGCCGGCGTGTCTTTCGACCTCGATGGCTCCGGAACGGCTCGCCACTGGGGCTGGATAACGCCGAAAGCCGCTTGGCTGGTCTTCGACGGCAAGCAGACGGGGAAGATCACCTCAGGCCTGCAGATGTTCGGCAGCGTGACGTTCTGGATTTTCTGGCGCGACGGCTACCAGGCCCTCGGCTCGCTCGACGCCAATGGCGACGGGCTGATCAACGGGGCCGAACTGGATGGACTGGCGCTTTGGCAGGACCTCAACGGCAACGGCATCAGCGAACCGGGGGAAGTGAAGCCGATCGCGGCCTACGGCATCGATCAACTTTCCTGCCGCGGCGAAGCCGTCGGCCCTGGGCTGAGACTGAGCCGCCAAGGCGTCCGCTTCAAAGACGGTACCATTCGCCCTAGCTACGACTGGGACGCGCCGATGTGTGCGCCGGCGGCGGCGAAGTGAACGAGGGTCTGAGGTTGCCGACCTACGCGGCCGCGCCTAGATTGCCCGCGTGAGCACGCCCTCCCTCGAAAGCCTGAAAGCCATCGCGCTGTCGACCGCGGTCGCCGCCGGCGACCTGCTCGTCAAGGGCGCCCAGATGAAGGTGAACGCCTCGACCGACGACGACGTGAAGATGCAGGCGGACGTCGATTCGGAACACCTCGTCCGCGACCGCCTCAAGGCCACGGGCATCCCGGTGATCGGCGAGGAACTCGGCGGCGACCCCTCCCTCTACGACGGCGACGGCCTCTATTGGGTCGTCGACCCGCTCGACGGCACCTACAACTACCTCCGCCGACAGCCTTCGACCTGCGTCTCGCTCGGCCTGATGCGCGGCAAGGAACCGGTGCTCGGCGTGATCCACGACTTCACCGCGCAGAAGACCTACCTCGGCGTCGTCGGCGAAGGCAGCTTCCTCAACGGCGTCCGCATCACGCCCGGCTGGGTCGCCGACATCAAGGACGCCTGCATCATGACGGGCTTCCCGGCCGCCGCCGACAAGTCCGGTCCGGCCATGCAGCGCTTCGTCGACCAGGTCGGCCGCTACAAGAAGATCCGCATGATCGGCTCCGCGGCGCTGGCCCTCGCCTACGTCGGCGAAGGCGTCGCGGACACGTACTACGAATCGGGCACCAACCTCTGGGACGTGGCCGCAGGCCTCGCGATCATCAAGGCCTCCGGCGGTCATTTCCGGCTCGTCCCCACGGGCAAACGGCCGCTGAACTACGACCTCTGGGCCTCGGCCCGCGAGGAATGGACACGCTGAGGTCGCGCCTTAGGCGTGGACAAGAAGCCGCCAAGGGCTAGGGTTCCGACGTGCTCCTCGCGCTGACCAACCCGATCAAAGATGCCGTCATCAAGCATGCGGCGGAAGGCTACGCCGAGAAGATCCTCGGACAGGAATACGGCTCGATGGGCTTCTGGGTCGCGCTCGCGATGGTGATCGTCTACATCCCGCTCCTCGGGCGCCTCGCCGCCCAGCACTTCTTCGCCAAGGACGGCACCTCCGTCGGCATCGGCCTGACAGGACTCGTCTCCGTGGCCCTGACCTTCGCCGCCATCTGCATGGCCGACACGAGCCTCTCCGGCTTCATCCCCAAGTCCATCGAGATCCTGGTCATCTCCCTCTGCACCGCCACGGTGGTGCTGCTGGTCACCAGCGCCTCCGCCCAGGTCCTGAGCATGGGCTTCGGCCCTTCCCTCGGACTCCAGCTGATCTTCTGGAACATCGTCTTCCTCGCCCAGCTGGCCACGCGCTTCCTGATGGATTTCTGGAAGCACATCTGAGGCCGATGCGGAAGGCGGCCCTCTCCTTGGTCTGCTTCGTCCTGGCGTCGTTCGTCCAGGCGCAGTCCCCGCTTCACCCGACCTTGTCCGGCAAGGTCGTGACGGGCTACCAAGGCTGGTTCCGGGCGGAGGGCGACGCCAGCGGGCTCGGCTGGGTCCATTTCGGCCCCGGGAAGCTCTTTTCTCCGGATAACTACACCTTCGACCTGTGGCCTGACCTGAGGGAATTCCCGCCGGAGGAGCGCTACCCTTCGCCTTTCAAGTATGCCGACGGGCGCCCGGCGGACCTGTTCAGCAGCGTCCATCCGGGGACCGTGCGGCGGCACTTCCGCTGGATGAAGGAATACGGCATCGACGGCGCCATGCTCCAACGCTTCGCGACGGGCCTGGGCAAAACCCGCAACGCCGACGCGCTGGAACTCGTCCTGCGGAACTGCACGGACGCCGCCAACGCCGAAGGACGCTCGCTGACGGTGATGTACGACCTCACCGGGCTGTCGCCCGAGAGATTCCAGACCGTCGCCGACGACTGGCGCCGCCTCGTCGCCGCAGGCCAGACGAAGCAACCCTGCGCCCAGCATCACCAAGGGAAGCCGCTTGTCTCGATCTGGGGACTGGGCTTCAAGGACCGGCCGCCCGCGCTCAAGGAATGGGCCGCCCTGATCGCCGAACTCAAGTCCACCGGCGCGGCGGTGATGATCGGCATCCCGACCTATTGGCGCGAACAGAAGAACGACAGCATCGCCGACCAGGGCTTGCACGACCTCATCCGCAAGGCCGATGTCATCAGTCCTTGGAGCGTCGGTCGTTATGACGACCCGAAAGGCGCGGCGGAGCTGGCGAAGGAGGTCTGGGCCCCTGACATCGCCTGGTGCCGCGCCAAGCAGAAGACCTACCTGCCGGTGATCTTCCCCGGCTTCAGCTGGAGCAACCTTTCCGCCGTGCGCGGCAAGAAAGCCCCGAAGAACGCCATCCCCCGCCTGGGCGGCCGCTTCCTCTGGGCGCAGGCCGTCGCGGCCCGCGAAGCCGGCGCGAAATCCGTCTACGTCGCGATGTTCGACGAGATCGACGAAGGCACGGCCATCATGAAATGCGGCGGCCCGCGCCCGGTCGGGAGCTTCGTGGACCTCTCCGACGTGCCGTCGGACCACTACCTCTGGCTGAGCGGACAGGTCGGCCGGATGCTCCGCGGCAACCTCTCGCCGACCCCGGCCCCGCCGAAACGCTGAGGACCCTCAGCCGGTGGCCTGGAGGCCGGCGGCGATGGCGTTCAACGAGAGAAGCATCTGCGGAAGCAGCGCGTCGGCCTCCTTGCGGTCGCCGTCGGCCACCTTCTTGCGCCAGTCCTTGAGCAACGCGACCTGCTGCTCGTGCAGGAGGTCGATCGCGGCTTCGCGCAGGGCGATGACCTTGCGCAGGCGCGGACGTCCTTCGCTGAGCTTGGAACCGGAAAGCTCGTCGAGCATCTTGCGGGTCAGGTTGTGCTCGGCGAGGATGCGGTTCAGGAAGAGCTTGCGCAGCTTCTTGTCGGTCACGAGGGCGCCGTACAGCTTCATCATGCTGCGATTCGACGCCAGCACGCTGGTGGAGGCGTTCTTGAGCATGTAGCGCAAGGGCGGCCAGTCGTCGTAGTTCTTGCGGATGATCTCGAAGCCCTTGGGATCCTCGTCCTTGAGACGGGCGAGCGCCGACCCGACGCCGTACCAGCCGGAGAGATAGAAGCGGGCCTGGCTCCAGGCGAAGACCCACGGGATGGCCCGCAGGTCCTCGAGCGAGGCGGCGCCGGTCCGGCGGGACGGGCGCGAGCCGATCCGGCTGGCCTCGATGACGTCGATCGGGGTGGCCTGGCGGAAGAACTCGATGAAACGGGGGGTCTGGATGAGCGACTGGTAGGCCTCGCGGGAGAATTCGGCGAGGCGGTCCATCACCTTGGCCTGGGCGGTCTCGCTGCGGACGGCGACGTCATGCAGCAAGGTGTTCTGGGTCACGCCGGCGGTCAGCAGCTCGAGGTTGTTCACCGCGGTGATGTGATTGGCGTACTTCTGCGTGATGCTTTCGCCCTGCTCGGTGACGCGCATCTCGCCCTGGATCGACCCCTGCGGCAAGGCGTCGATGAAGCGGTGGGTGGGGCCCGCGCCGCGGGAGATGGTGCCGCCGCGGCCGTGGAAGAAGACGATGCGGACGCCGTGCTTCTCGCCGACGGCGGCGAGGTTCTGCTGGGCGCGGTAGAGGTTCCAGAGCGAGGCGAGGATGCCGCCGTCCTTGTTGGAATCGGAGTAGCCGATCATCACCTGCTGGGTGAGCCCGTCGGTGATGCCGGCGTCGCGGCGGGCCTCCAGCGTGCGCCTGGTCATCGGGTGCGAGAGGAACGCGTCCATGATGCCGGTGCTGCGCTCGAGGTCGCCGATGGTCTCGAAGAGCGGGACGACCGGCAGCAGGCAGTAGGCGTCGTCGGAACCGCCGGCGGTCAGGCCGGCCTCGCGCGCGAGGAGGTAGACGGAAAGGAGGTCGGAGACCGACCGGGTCATGCTGACGATCAGCGAACCCAGCCCGGCAGAGCCATATTGGCTGATATGCGTGACCAACGCGCGATGGCAGGCGACCACGGCGTCGGCCTCCGGGCCGACGCTGGCCTGCTCGCGCAGGAACGGCCGGGTCGAGCGAAGTTCGGAATCAAGGAAGCCCAGGCGCCGGGATTCGTCCCACTGGGCGAAGTTCGCGTCGTCCTGGCCGGTGGCCGCGAGGAGCTGGCCGATGGCCTTGTCGTGGAAGGCGCTGTTCTGACGGATGTCCAGCACGGCCATGTGGAAGCCGAAGGTGCGCAGGAAGCGCAGGAGCGGGTCGAGCTCGGCGCGGGCGATGCGGCCGGCGCCGACCTCGACCAAGGTCTCGCGCAGGAACAGGAGGTCGGCGATGACGCCTTCCGGGGTGCGGTGCTGGCCGGGACCGAGCTCGCCTTCGGCGTTCGGCAGACGGAGCCGGGTAAGGTTGATATACTGGCGCCAGGTCTCGCCGATATTGCGCTTCAGGGCTTCTTCGCCCGCCTCGCCATGGGCGGCGGCATGCTTGGCGACCTGCCGCGAGAACACCGCGGGAGGCTCCTGCAGGTGGTCGCCGAGGGAAAGGCGCTGCCCGAGGGTCTCGAGCCGTTCGTTGCAGATCGCGATGGCGGTGGCGCGGAAGAGATTGAGGGCGCGGGCGGTGACTTCGGCCGTGACCAGCGGATGACCGTCACGGTCGCCGCCGACCCAGGTGCCGAGGGCGATCTGCGGCAACGAATCCGGGTGTTCGACCCGGGCGGGGTCGAGGCCGGCCTCTTCCCAGGCCTGGCGGAGGCGGAGGTCCATGCTGACCACGGCGTCCGGGAACACCTTCGACAGGAAGTAGTTGATGTTGCGCAGCTCCGACGCCACGTCGGGCTTCTGATGATAGATCTCGCCGGTGCGCCAGAGGCGTTCGAGGGCGACCTTGATCTCCTCGCGGATCGCGCGCTGCTCGGCGACGGTCCACATGTTGTTCTCGCGGCGGACGAGGAGCTTGTAGATCTCGCGATGGATCTCGAGCACGGTGGCGCGCTTGGCTTCGGTCGGGTGCGCGGTGAGCACGGGCTCGACGCGCATGCGGTTGAGGCGCTTGGCGATCTGCTTGTCGGTCAGGCCGGCCTCGACGAGGGCGCGGAGCGCGCGACCCCAGGAACCGGGGTCGGAAGCGAGGCCGTGCTTGTCTTCGCGGAGACGCTTGGACTGGGCGGAGGCGTTCTCCTCCACCATGTTGAGGAGCTGGAAGGCGATCGAGTAGGCCTGCACGCCGCGGTACGAGAAGATCTGCACGCCCCGCAGCTTGCGCTTGCCCATCCACGGCAAGGTGCCGGCGAGATCCTTGTGGTCGAGCTGCTCGAGCACCTCGACGAAGCACGTCATCATGAAGTCGAGGTCCTTGTCGACTTTCTTAAGCCCGCGGGCGAGATCGGTGCTGATGGCCATGCGACGAGAGTCGTAGCACGGGCTCAGGAAAACTCGCAACCGCAAACCCCCTCGGCTTGCGTCCCGGGCCGTCCGAGCTTTGATGGAAAGTCGCCATGTCGGACTCACGGCTCATCCTCCCCGACCTCTGGCAGCAGGACGCCCTCCGCGCCCTGCGCCAAGGCGAGGACGTGGTGATCCAAGCCCCTACCGGCGCCGGCAAGACCCACGTCTTCGAGCTGCTGATCAAAGGGGGGCATCGCGGCCAGGCGGTCTACACGGTCCCGACCCGCGCCTTGGCCAACGACAAGCGGGCCGAATGGCTGGCGCTAGGCTGGGACGTCGGCATCGCGACCGGCGACGTGAGCGACAACCTAGGGGCCCCGGTGGTGGTCGCCACCCTGGAGACCCAACGGCACCGCTTCCTCGAAGGCCGCCATCCCGACCTGCTGGTCGTGGACGAATACCAGATGCTGGCCGATGCCCGGCGGGGCGCGGCCTACGAGACCGTCCTGGCCATCGCCCCGCCAGCCACCCAGCTCCTGCTGCTCAGCGGGAGCGTCTCCAACCCCAAGGCGGTCGCGGAATGGCTCCGCGGGCTCGGTCGCAAGGTCACCCTCGTCGAGGAGCACACCCGCCCCATCCCCCTCGAGGAAGTCTCCCTGGACGCCCTCGAGACCCGTGAACCGGCCGGCATCAAAGGCCATGTCGCCCGCGCGGTCATCCGGGCGGTCTTAGCCGACCTCGGCCCGATCCTGGTCTTCGCCCCCCGCCGCCGGGCGGCCGAACAGATCGCCCGCGATATCGCCGCCGGCCTGCCCTTGGGCAACGGCCCCCAGCTCTCGCCCAGCCAACGGGCCCTGGCCGGCGACGACCTGAACCGCCTGCTCCGCCAGGGAGTCGGCTTGCACCACAGCGGCCTGACCTTCGACCAACGCACCGAACTCATCGAGCCCTGGGCCAAGGCCGGCAAGCTCAGCGTCGTCGTCGCCACCACGGGCCTCGCCTCCGGCATCAACTTCTCGCTCCGCTCGGTGCTCGTCACCGACCGTCGCTACGCCGCCGAGCACGCGGAACGGGAAGTCCGCCCCGACGAACTCCTGCAGATGTTCGGCCGCGCCGGCCGACGCGGACTCGATGACCGCGGCTTCGCCCTCTGGACCGGCGACAGCCCCCGCCTAGGCGAAGCCAAGCCGCTCCAGCTCAAGCGGAGCGACGCCCTCGACTGGCCGGCCTTCCTCTCCGTGATGCGTCGGGCCGAGGAGCCCAAGACGGCCGCGGCCAAGCTGGCCCAGGCGCTCTTCACCCGCGAGCCGATCGACCTCGCGCTGGACCGCCTGGACGAAGACCTGCCGACGGACGTCCCCGCGGCCCCGGCCGGCGCCACCCGGCAGATCCACGAGATCTGCGGACGCAACGGGACGTGGCAACGCGAGCGGCCCACGCACCTGGTGCCGCTCTCGCAGGCGCTCATCTACGTCAAGGACACCTGGCACCCTGCCCTCACGAAACCCGACTCCCTGCGTGCCCTGCCGTATGGCACGCCCTGCAAGCTCGAGACGAGCGAAGGCGTGCGCTACGGTCGGACGATCACGCTGGCCCACTTCCCAAAGGAAGCCGGCGCCTCGCACCTCACACCGGCGGAATGGCTGCTGAAGGCGCTCCGCAAGCTCGAGGGCGGCCAGGCCCGACCACGCACCTGGAGACTCGAACAGCTTGAAAAAGAGATCCTCCCGCTGCTCCCGAAGCTCACCCAAGGCGGCCTCGCCCATGGCGGAATTTTCCTCGGACGCGACAGCGTGCAGGTGAAGCTCGACTACTCCCGCGCCGACGTCCGTGTCTGGCCCGACGCCGACAACCATCCGCTCATCAATCCGCCGCGCCGCTCGATCGAGAAACAAGACATCAATCTCCGCGAAGTCCTCGGCGGCGGCACGCTCCATGCCGCCCGGGCCGGCCGGCTCTGGAAGAAACTCGGGCTCATCGACGGTTCAGGCCGGCCCACCGAGCGAGGCCACATCGCCTCCCTCTTCCAGCACGGCGAAGGGCTGGCCGTCGCCGCCGCCCTCGAAGACCCAGCCTACGACGCCGACGCGCTCGCCTGGGATCTCGCCGAACTGCGCGCCGGCGAACGCGTGGCCTCGGCGGGGCGCAATTCCAGCCGCCTGGGCGCCTGCTGCCGTCTGGCGTACAAGTCCCTGACCGCCGAAGGCTACCTGCGCGAAGGCCTGCCCGCCGGCTTCGGCGAGGGGTGCGCCGAAGCGCTGAAAGGGTTCGCCTTGCATGGCAAGATACCGCCCGTCGACGCCGATGGCCACGGCCCGGGCCAAGGCGACCTCGAACGTGCGGTCCTCGAATGGCGGAGCACCCTGCAGCTCATCGCCCATGGGCCGGGCCATCCGTCGCCTCGCTGGCAGCAGCTGCGCGCGGCCGCCCAGGACGTGCTCGGACGCATCGTCGGGACGGCTGCCGTCAGGCGCTGAGGCTTACTGGCCCGCGATGGCCTTGGCCGCGGCCTTGGCCATCTCGCCCGCACCCGCGGTGTTGGGGTGCACGCGATCCGGCAGCATCTCCGGATTCTTCTCGAGCGCGGCATGCATGTCGATCACCCCGCAGCCCAGTTCCTTGGCGAGGGCGTCGACGCGCGGGATCTCCTTCTGGATGTTCTCCTCGTTGATGCCGTAGTTGCCCTTGCCGGGAACCGGGACCGGACGGCAGACGAACACCTTCGGCTTGGACTTCAGGGACTGGAACGACTTCACGAGCTCGCGGTAATCCGCGTCGAACTCGGCCTCGAACTTCCAGTTCTGCGGCTTGGTGTCGTTGGTGCCGAGCATGATGATCACGATCGCCGGCTCCATCGCGAGGGCGTCCTGATATTTCTTTTCCTTCCAGTACGGGAAGTCGCCCTTCTTCAGCAGCGTCCGGCCGCTGACGCCGAAGTTGCCGACCTGATAGCCGTCGCCGAGCAACGCCTGCAGCTGGGAGGGGTAGGATTTGCCCTTCTGGGCTCCGGAGCCCTGGGTGATGCTGTCGCCGACGCAGGCGACTTTGATGGGTTCGGCGGCGCGGGCGGTCATGAGGGAAAGCAGGGCGAGGAGGAGGAATCGCATGGGGTTCGCCTAATCAAAGCCGCCCGAAGGCCTTTCCAAGGCCTAAGTCTCGGCTTTTGCCCTTCCCTGCCGGCCTGGCGGACGCTAACCTGTCCGGACAGTCATACATGTGCGTTCGCGCGGAGCAATCCGTGAGGAAAGTCCGGACACCACAGGGCAGGATTCCCGCCGCAAGTCGGGGCACGTCGCAAGGCGTGACGGATAGTGCCACAGAGAAGATACCGCCTCCTCCGCAAGGAACGAGGTAAGGGTGAAAAGGTGGGGTAAGAGCCCACCGCTCGAAGGGTGACCGACGAGGCAAGGTAAACCCAATCCGGTGCAAGACGAACAGGGACCGTCCGAGGTCGCCCACCAAGGTCCCGGGTTGTCGCACCGCCGCAAGGCGGGTCCGCAAGGTCAGAGAAATGAACGCGCAGGGGATCGGCGAGAGCCGCCCAAGGACAGAATCCGGCTTATAGTGTATGGCTCCAAAGACGGAGGGCCGAACGGAAACGTTCGGCCCTCCCCCTTTGCGGACTTTTCAGGTCGCTCAGCTACGCTGCGCGATCGGCGCGTACTTGCGTTCGGTGTTGCCGACGTAGATCTGGCGCGGGCGATGGATCTTCTGCTTCGGGGTCTCGGCGATCTCCTTCCAGTGGGAGATCCAGCCGGGCATGCGGCCGATGGCGAAGATGACGGTGAACATCTCGGTCGGGATGCCGATGGCCTTGAGGATGATGCCCGAGTAGAAGTCGACGTTCGGGTAGAGGTTCCGCTGCTTGAAGTAGGGGTCGTTGAGCGCGGCCTCCTCGAGGCGCATGGCGATGGCCAGGAGCGGGTCGTTGATGCCGAGGACCTTGAGCACCTTGTCGCACTGGGCCTTGATGATCTTGGCGCGCGGGTCGTAGTTCTTGTACACGCGATGGCCGAAGCCCATCAGGCGGACGCTCTTGGTCTTGTCCTTGGCGTCGGCGATGAAGCGCGAGCCGTCGTCGCCGGAAGCATGGATCTCCTCGAGCATCTCGATGACGGCCTGGTTGGCGCCGCCATGCAGCGGACCCCAGAGGGCGCAGACGCCGGCGGAGACGGACGGGAAGAGGTTGGCGCCGCCCGAGGCGACCATGCGCACGGTGGACGTGGAGCAGTTCTGCTCGTGGTCGGCGTGCAGGAGGAGGATCAGGTCGAGCGCGCGGGCGATCTCGGGGTGCACCGTGTAATCGACGTTGGGCTGGGAGAACAGCAGGTGCAGGAAGTTGGAGCAGTAATCGAGACCCGGCTTCGGGTACACGGGCGGCTCGCCTTCCTTGGAGCGATGGGCGAGCGCGGCGAGCGTGCGGACCTTGGAGATCAGGACGGCGGCGGTCTCGTCGAACTTGGCGAGGTCATGGGTGCGCTCGTTGGTGCCGAGCTCCGGGTAGTAGCAGCCGAGGGTGTTCAGCGTGGCGGAAAGCACGGCCATCGGATGGGCGTTGCCGGGGAAGCCGCTGAGGGCGATGCGCAGGCCTTCGTGGATCTGAGAGTTGTCGAGGATGCGGGCCTTGAAGGCGGTCAGCTGGGCGGTCGTGGGCAGTTCGCCGTAGATCAGCAGGTAAGCCGTCTCGATGAAGTTGGACTTCTCGGCGAGCTCTTCGATGCCGTAGCCGCGGTAGCGGAGGATGCCCTTCTCGCCGTCGATGAAGGTGACCTTGGACTCGCAGGCGCCGGTGTTGGCGTAGCCGTCGTCGAAAGTGATGTAGCCGGTCTCGTCGCGCAGCTTGCGGACGTCGACCCCGCGTTCGCCTTCGGTGCCGACGACGATGGGGAGGACGATGTCTTTGCCGTCCAGTTTGAGGGTGGCGTTGGGGGAGCTCATGGCGGGGTGGGTGCCGCCAGAGGTCGAAACACGCCTCAGCGGGGGGCTAAAGTCAGGAAATTGCGGTAGAGTTGCAAGCCTTTGACCTGACTTTTCTCCGGATGGAACTGGGTCGCGAAGACCCGGCCCCGGCGGACACCGCTCACGAACCGCCCGGCATAGTCGGTCTCGCACCAGACCAGGGAGGGGTCGGTCTCGACGACGCGGTAGCTGTGCACGAAATAGAAAGGCTCCCCTTCGGCCCGCAGGCCTTCGGTCAGGGGGGCGCCCGGCTTGAAGATCGCCTCATTCCAACCCATGTGGGGGATACGCAGGCCCGGCTGGGACGGGAAGCGGCGGACGACCCCGGGGAAGACGGCCAGACCCGGGCGGTCGGCCTCCTCCGAGCGCTCGAAGAGGACCTGGAGCCCCATGCACACGCCCAGGAAGGGGCGGTCGGCGGCGATCCACTGCTTCAGGAAGGACTCGAAGTCGTTCCGGCGGATGCAGTCCATGCAATCGGCCATGGCGCCCTGCCCCGGGAAGACGACGAGCTCGGCCCGCTCGGCCTCGGCCGGGGTGGCGGCCAGGAACGCGTCGGCGCCGGCGGCGACCATCGCGCGGCTGACGCTACGGAGGTTGCCCATCCCGTAATCGATGACGGCCACCCGCGGGCGGCGCACTGACCCGGAGGCTTCCACGTTCAGCCCAGCGTGCCCTTGGTGCTCGGCACGCGGCCACCCTGGCGCGGATCGACCTCCAACGCCTCGCGCAGCGCGCGGGCGAAGGCCTTGAAGAGCGCTTCGGCGATGTGGTGCGGCTCGTCGCCGTATTCGAGCTTCAGGTGCAGGTTGCAGCCGAGCGAATTGGCGAGGCCTTGGAAGAACTCGCGGACGAGCGCGATGTTGAAGTCCTTCACCATGTAGTTGGTGATCTCGACCTGGTAGACCATCATCGGACGGTTGCTGAGGTCGACGGCGCAGCGGGCCAGGGTCTCGTCCATCGGCAGGATGAAGAAGCCGTAGCGGCGGATGCCGGCCTTGTCGCCGAGCGCTTCCTTGATGGCCTGGCCGAGCACGATGCCGACGTCTTCCACGGTGTGGTGGTAGTCGACGTCGGTGTCGCCGGCGGCCTTGACCTTGAGGTCGACGAGGGAGTGGCGGGAGAGGAGCGTCAGCATGTGGTCGAAGAAGGCCACGCCGGTGGCGATTTCCGACGCGCCCGTGCCGTCCAGGTTCACCTCGAGGGCGATCTTGGTCTCGGCGGTATCCCGGCGGAGGCTGGCTTTGCGGACGACTGCGCTCATCCCTCAGAAATCCCCGCGGAAGGCGGGATTGTCAACCTCACCCTTCCATCCAGGCCGCCGCGGCCCGCAGGAACAAGTCGGTTTCGTGCTCCGTGCCCACGGAGATGCGCAGGGACTTCTCGGTGAGGCGGTGATGCGGGAAACGGCGGACGAGGATCTGGCGGGAGCGAAGGAACTCGAAGCAATGGGCGGCGGCGTCGACCGAGGCCGGGCGGCGGGCCGAAGCCGGCGCCGCGAGGACGAAATTGCCGGCGGCGGGATTGACCTGCCAGCCGAGGTCGCGGAGCGCGACGACGAGGCGGTCGCGCGTGGCGCGGACCTGGGCGACGGTCACGTCCAGCCACTCGCGGTCATCGAGCGCGGCGGCGGCCGCGACCTGGGCGAGCCGGTCGACGTTGTAGCTGTCGCGCACGCGGTGCAGCACCTCGGCGACGCCGGCGGGACAGAGCGCATAACCGGCGCGGAGCCCGGCGAGGGCATGCGCCTTGGACATCGTCCGGGTCACGACGACGTTGGGCAGCTCGCGCGCCAGCGCGACGCAATCGGCGTCGGCGAAGGAGGCGTAGGCCTCGTCCACGACGAGCAGTCCGGGGAAACCCTGGGCGACGGCGCGGACGACCTCCGGCGTGAAAGCGACGCCGAGCGGCGCGTTCGGGTTCGTCAGGAAGAACACCGCGGCGCCGCACCGCGCGATCGCGGCGACATCGACGCCCAAGTCGTCGGCGACCTCGACCTTGACGACTTCGGCGGCCTGGGCCGCGGCGAGGACAGGATAGAGCGAATAGCTCGGATTGAGCATGCCGATCGGCCGACCAGGGCCCGCATAGGCCCGGATGAGCAGGTTGAGGATGTCATCGGAACCGTTGCCGGCCACGACGCGCGCGGCGTCGAAGCCATGGAAACGCGCGGCCGCCTCGCGCAAAGGCGCGGAGTCCGGCGAGGGATAGAGACGCAGGCTCGCCCCGTCGTTGACCAAGGCGGCCCGGATGGCCTCCAACGAGCGCAGGCTGGGCGGATAGGGATTCTCGTTGGTATTGAGCTTCACCCATCCCCCGCCCTGCGGCTGCTCTCCGGGGACGTAAGGCGACATGGCCGCGACATGCGGGTTCGCGGCGGGAATCTTGGCGGACATCAGCGTAACTTGAGTTTGGCGGAGGCGAAATCCTGGAGCAACGCGCGGGTCTTGCCGGCGTCGGCGCTGGCGACGACCTTGGCGGCGAGCTCCCGGAGCTCGGTCGCGGCGGAATGGCGGAGCACGAAACGGACCTCAGGCAAGGCGGCCGGGCTCATGCTCAGCTCGTGCACGCCGAGCCCGATGAGCAAAGGCGCCCACAGCGGATCGCCCCCGAGCTCGCCGCAGACGGCGGCGGGGATGCCGCGTTTCTGGGCGGCCGCGAAGATGACCAGGAGCGTGCGCACCACGGCCGGGTGGCAGGGATCGTAGAGCGAAGCGACGCGCTGGTTGCCGCGGTCGACGGCGAGGAGGTACTGGACGAGGTCGTTGGTGCCGACGCTGAAGAAATCGGCTTCGGCGGCGAGCTCGTCGGCCACCGCGGCGGCCGAGGGGATCTCGATCATCGCGCCGAGACGGATCGGGGCGACGGCGCGGACGCCTTCGCGGACGAGCTCGGCTTCGACGTCGCGGAAGACCTCCTTCGCGCGGCGGAGTTCCTCGACGCCGGAGATCATCGGGAACATGACCTGCACCGGCCCGTGCGTCGCGGCGCGGATGAGGGCGCGCAGCTGCGGACGGAAGACGTCGGGACGCTCGAGGCACAGGCGCACGGCGCGGTAGCCCATGAACGGGTTGGCTTCGTCGGCGAGGTCGCCGAGGCGCTTGTCGCCGCCGAGGTCGAGGGTGCGGAAGGTCACCGGGCGGCCCTTGGCGGCCTTCACGACTTCGGCATATTCCTCATATTGGACCTGCTCGTCCGGCCAGCCGTCGAGACGAAGGTAGAGGTTCTCGGTGCGGTACAGGCCGACGCCGCGGGCGCAGTAGGCCAAGGCGTCCTCCATCTCGGCCGGGTCGCCGATGTTGGCCTGCAGCCCGAAGGCGGCGCCGTCGGTCGTGACGTCGGGCAAGGCGACCTCGGAAAGCACGCGGTCGCGGCGGGTGCGGATGGCCTGCTCCTTGTCGCGGTAGCCTTCGATCGTCTCAGGCGTCGGATTGATGATGACGAGCCCGGATTCGCCGTCGACCAGGATGACGTCGCCTTCCTGGACGGCTTCCATCAGGCCCTTGACGCCGACGACGGCGGGGACGTCGAGCGAACGGGCCATGATCGCCGAATGGCTCGTGCGGCCGCCCTCTTCGGTCACGAACGCGAGCACGCCGCCGTCATGGAGACCGGCGGTGTCCGAGGGGGTGAGGTCGCGCGCGGCGACGACATGGGCCTGCGCGGCCTGGCCGACGCGTTCGGGCTGGGTGCCGAGCAGCTGGTCGAGCACGCGGCCGGTCACGTCGCGGATGTCCGCCGCCCGCTCGCGCAGGAAGTCGTCGTCCATCTTCTCGAAGATCTCGATGTAGCGCTGGGCGACCTCCTGGAAGCAGAATTCGACGTTGTAGCCGCTGCGGCGGACCTCCTTGCTCACGTCGTCGATCAGGGCGACGTCCTCGAGGACGAGCAGGTGCGCGTCGAAGATGGAGGCCTCGGATTCGTTCAGCTTGCGGGCGACGTCGTCACGGAGCTGGGCGATCTCCAGGCGGGTCGCGGCGAGGGCGGCCTCGAGGCGCCGGATCTCGGCCTCCGGGTCGCCGACCTTCTCGCACGAGACGATGGCCATGCCCCGCATCAGCGGGTAGGCGGGACCACGGGCCACGCCGGGCGCGGCGGCGATGCCCTTGAGGCGTACCTCGGGCCTATGGTTTCCGGCCTTCATCCGTGCGTCAATTGACCGCCACGGAACGCAGGAAGCAAGGCAGGACTCGGGCTCAGACCTCGACGGCCGTCGGCTCGTCCGCCGGCATGCCCATGTCGGGCATGACCAGGTTGGGCATGGTCAGGTCCGGCACTTCGACGGACTGCGTGAGCTCGAAGTCCTGGACGGCGTCGGTCAGCAGGCGCAACGGCATGTCGCCGGAGACGGGCACCGCCTCTTCGGCCGCGGGCGCGTCGACATAGGAAAGCAGTCCCGAATATTCGGCCGGGATGGTGACCTGCAGCTCGACCATCACGAGGGCGAGCAGACAAAGGTGGGCGAAGGAGCGGCCCATGCGCTGCCCGAAGGCATGCAGCCAGACCATGACGCCCGCGAGCGAACGCTCTTCGCGCCGGCTGAGGAAGCTGAGCTGGGCCTTGTGCAGGCGGACGCGCGACTGGAAACGCGCCCGGAGCTCAGGCGAACGGCCGAGGACGGCACGCAGCCGGGCGACCTGGTCCGCGGAGGCGCTGCCCTCGAGGAAGGCGGCGACCAGGGAATCGAATTCAGGCGAGCTCATCCGCGGAATTCCTCCCCCATGAGTTCCCGCAGGGCTTCGCGGGCGCGATTGATGCGGCTCTTCACGGTACCGATGGAGAGGCCGAGGTCTTCGGCGATCTCTTCGTAGGACATGTTGCGGACATTGCGCATCGTCAGGATACGAGCATGTTCCGGCTTCAATTGTTCCATGCATTCGGCCACTTTGCTGACGAATTCGTTGTGCTGGGCCTCATGGCCGGGGCCTTGGGCGCCGTCCGAAAGGATGTCGTGGAGGGTGGCGCCCGGGTCGTCGCCCAGGTCGGCGTCCAGGGACATGGACTGGTCCCGCTTGCGACGGCGCCAGTACCAATAGCGATTACGGGCCAGGTTCGTGCCGATCTGGTGGATCCAGGTCGAGAAGGTGGCGGTGCCGCGGAACGAAGCCAGGACGCGGTGGGCGCGGATGAAAGTGTCCTGCGTGATCTCCTCGGCGTCCTGGCGGTTGCGCAGCAAAGAGAAGACCTTCGCGAAGATCCGTCCCTGGTATTTCAGGACCAGCTCGTTGTAGGCCGACAGATCCCCCTGACGGGCGCGGTCCAAGGCAGACTGGTCGGCTTCGGTCTCCATGAAGGGAAGATTAAGGGGGTGACGAAAACAGGGCGGAATCGACCTACTATCGTGGTGACATATCTTTACAATTCCCCCTCCCTAATCAACCTATTTCAGACCCCACCTCGGAGCCGATGTTCACTTCCAGCAAGAAAACCCCCACCCTCTCCTGGGTAGACTGCCTCAGCGGGGCCAGAGGTGTCATCGACCGACTCCCGGCGGCCCTCCCCGGCGACGCCGACCAACCCTCCCTTTCCTTGGTCAGCAGCGGCGAACGCGTCGGCCTGGAACCTTCCGGGCAAGGTTCCGCCCTGGTCAACGGCGCGCCCTTGCGCCAACGCCTCGAGATCACGGAAGCCACGACGATCCAGCTACCGGCCGCCCTGCTCGTGGCCGCGCCCGGCGAGCAAGCGGAGTTCCCGTTCGTCCGGACCGACCTCTGGGTGCTCTTCGACGCGCAGACCGGCGACCAGCTCGGCGAATTCCCGCCGCAACGTCTTCTCGACGTCGCCCAGGAACTCGGCCGCGCGACCGACACCCTCGCCTGCACGCCGCAAGGCCTGGAGGTCGGCTTCAGCCTTTCGCAGATCGCGCCTCTCCTCGCGCCCCCGGAAGAAATCGTCCGCCCTCTCGGCAAGGGGCTGCTCGCCGCCGAAAAGAACCGCGGGGCCCACCTCTGCCCGGTCTGCTGGACGCGCTTCGACGCCGGCGACGCGCTGAGCATCGCGGTGCACGAGGACCTGCGCGGCGACCCGATCCTCGGCTCGGACGCCCGCCTCCGCTTCCAGCCCACGCGGTTCAACGACCAAGGGCTGGCCCTCGACCCGATGGGCCTCGCGTGCACGGACATCGCCTGCCCCCATTGCCGCCGTCAGCTGCCTCCGGGCTACCTGGATCGCCCGCACCGCATCATCTCGCTCATCGGCGCGCCCAGCGCGGGCAAATCCTATTACCTGGCCGTGCTCACGCGCACCCTGCAGGACCGCCTGCCGGAAGACTTCCACCTCGCCTTCAAGGACGGCGATCCGAGCGGCAACATGCTGCTCAACCAGATGCGCAACACGCTCTTCTCGGCCGCGACGCCCGAGGACGCCCTCCTCGGCAAGACCGCCCTCGAAGGCGCGACCTACGAGAAGCTGCCGCGCCTCGGCCGCATGGTCTCGCTGCCGCGTCCGTTCATCTACTCGATCAGCCGCCCCGGCCAGCAGCGCAACGAGACGTCGGTCATCCTCTACGACAACGCCGGCGAACACTTCGAACCGGGCATCGACATCCACGACTCGCCCGGCGCGATGCACGTCGCCACCTCCAGCGGCCTGATCTTCCTCTTCGACCCCACGGCCAACGCCCGCTTCAAGGCCAGGCTCGTCGGCGTCGAGGACCCCCAGCTCACGCTGAAGGGACGCATCGACCAGCAGGACAGCATCCTGGCGGAGATGGAGACGCGCATGAAGCGCGTGCTCGGCCTCGCCCAGGACGAACGCATCAAGACCCCGCTCGCCTTCGTCGTCGGCAAGTCCGACACATGGGAGAAGCTGCTGAGCTCGCCGCTCGAACCGGTCGTGCGCGCCGGCGCCCTCGACCTCGCCGCGGTCGCCCGCAACTCCGCCCGCGTCCGCGAGGTGCTCGTCGCGCTGTGCCCCGGCCTGGTGGCCTCCGCCGAATCGCTCGCCGAGCAGATCAGCTATTTCGCCGCCACCTCGTTCGGCCACACGCCGGTCATGATCCAGTCCGGCCTCAACAAGGGCCGCATCGCCCCGGACCCGCAGCGGCTGGCCCCGGCGCACGTCGAGGAACCCCTCTATTGGCTGATGCACCTCGCCTCCCCGGCGATGTTCCCCTCGTCCGAAACCCCCGCCCGCTGATGCCCCTCCAACTCCTTTTCACTTCGGCGCCGCAGGGACTCACGCCCGGACGGAGCGGTTACTGCACCGTCGCCCGCCATCGCGCCGTCCCCGAACGCCTCGCGCAGCTGCTCGAATCCGTCGGCACGCCCCATGAACGCGCCGACGGCGAGACGTTCACCTTCCGCACCCTCGAGGCCGGAGGCAGGAACTGGTGCGTGCTTTCGCGCTTCGTCGCCCGCGGCCTCGACTACACCCAGCGCGACAACCGCCTGGCCCATCACCTGATCTTCACGCTCGAAGAGGCCGCCGTGCTCCCGCCTCCCGCCGCGCTCGCCGCGCGCTGGAAAGGCTGGCGCGACGAATGGACGGGCGCCCCGGCCTGGCTCGAGGGCGAAGACCGTCCGCTGCAGCTGGAATCATCGTCCCCGCTGACGCCCGCCGTCACGTGGCGCGAAGAGACCGGTACCGGCGCGAAGGCCGCCTGGCTCGTCAACCCGTCCGGCCCGGCCGCCGTCGGCCTGCTCAACCCGCCCGCGACCCCGCGGCTCCTGCGCCTCCTGGCCGAAGCCTCCGCCCTGCTGGGCCAGTCCGCCTGGGCCGCCACCTTCACCACGGACGCCACGACCACGGGCACCGACGGCTTCTGCTGGGCCGTCAACACCACCGCCTTGCCGGCGACGGTCGACTTCGCCACCGCGAAGTCGCTCCCCGCCCCGTCGGGCGACATCGCGCGGCAGGCCGCCGCGGGCGTGTCCGCCCCGAAGGCCGGCTCCTCCCAGTCCCAGCGCCGTGCTCCCGCCCAGGCCCTCTCCGGCGCCTCCGGCAACAACAACGCCGCCTGGATCATCGGCGGGCTCATCCTCTTCGCCGCCGCCGTATCCGCCTGGCTCCTGTTCACGCGCGGAACCGACGACGCGCCGGCGCCGGTGGTGGTCGAGGTCCGGCAGGCCCCGACGGCCGCGGACAACGCGAGGACCGACGAGCTCCTGAAGGCCAACCGCGCCCTCAACGAGATCCAAGGACTGATGGAGTCGGACGACTTCCTGGGCGCCGCCAAGCTCTGGCTCGAGACCAGCACCCTCTCGCCGACGTTCGTCAGCAACTACCGCGAGCAGATCCTGCCCCGCATCCTCGGCCATTATTCCGCGAGCGTGACCAAGCAGCTGCAGGTCCGGCTGGACCGGCCGGGCATCCTCAACGACCCCAAGTCCGTGCGCGACGCCATCGCCGAGGCCAAGGAAGCGCTCCGGCTGGGCGCCGAGATCAAGGTGCCGGCCGACGCGGCCTGGCTGCGCCTGCAGGCGACGCTCCGGCGCGCCGAAGCCCTGACGAACATCGAAGTGCGGCCGATCCTGGTCATCCCGGGCGAATGGCGGACCGGGGAATCCGGCGCGAACTCGCCTTCGCAGGCCGACTTCCCGCTCTCCCGCGCGGCCGCCGACGCCGTGGCGAAGTTCGTCGAGGCTTCCGGCGCGACCCTGCGCGAATCGGTGCAGATCCGCATCCGGCTCCTCGGCTTCACCTCGCCGCACCTGCGCGACGACACCGTGAAATACCTCAGCGGCGAGATCCGCCGCACGCCCAAGTCGACCTGGATCGAATCGACGTCCGAGCCGGGCAGGCTGCCCGCCATCGGCATCAATCTCAGCACCCGCGGCGACTCGGTCTCGCTCAATTTCCCGAACGGCGAAGGCGCCCGCGCGGGCGCCAACCGCCTGATCGAGGTGATCCTGCCGAAAGGCGAACGCCAGTGCTTCGCCCTGATCGGCGACATGAAGGCGCTGCAACCGCTCAACCTCGGCCCCGACGCCCTGCTGCTCGACGCCGACACGGGCGTCATCCGTCCCGCCCCCTGGGCCGAGAGCGCGGTCAACGCCTTCGTCTGGGCCCCCGGCTCGGTCGGCCTGTACCCGGAAGGCCATGAGTTCCCCGACCGCGACCTCCCTTCCATCCGCGCCACGCGCTCGCTGCTCGAGACCGACATCATCCGGCTCGAGAACAAGCAGGGACCCGGCACGCCCCCCTACGAAGTCGTCGCCCAGCGACGGAAGGCCTTCAAGGAAGGCCGGCTGATGGACGCCGGCGCGCCGTGGTCCATCCAGGCCATCGACGCCAACGGCGCCGCCGGCCCGCGTCTGCTGGAATTCCGCTGATCCATGCAGGTCGAACGCCTCATCGCCCGCATCCGCGGACAGCTCGAGCTCGGCACGCCGGACCTGGAAGCGCGTTCCCTCGCCGGCGAATACGCCGCGCTCTGCCAACGGGCGCGCGAACGCCTCGAGCAATGCGCGACGCTCGTCCGCAGCGGCAACGAACACGCCGCCTTCCAGGCGGCGGAGTCCGAGCCCGACCTGCTCGGCCTGTGCGCCGCCCTGAGCTTCGCCGAGTCCGAGCGCTGGCATGCGCTGTGCCGCGAACGCGGCCTGCCCGCGGGCTTCCCGCTCGACGGTCAGCATGTCCTCGCCGTCGAAGGCCTCTACGGCCGCGAGATCGGCGAAAGCCATCCGCTGTACCGCGACTACCGCGACGCCATCCGCCGGCGCGAGGAAGACCGCGCCCTGTCGGTGCTGCGTTCGATCGTCCGCATCAATCCCGACGACCCCAACGCCCGCTCCGAACTCGCCCGCCTCTCGGCGAAGTTCCTCCGCGAATCGCTCGGCAAGGTCGCGACGGCCTTCGAGCAAGGCCGCGAGGAGGATGCCGTCGAACTGATGAACCGCATGGAGCGCTTCGGAGCGAACGACCTCGCCGGCGAGCCCCGCTGGGACGACGCGCTCGCGCGCCGGGTGGCCTGGCTGCGCGCCAAGGCGGCGCAGCAGGTCGCGACCCTCGTCGCCGCCGCCGCCGAAGCCGAGGCCGGCGGGCATTGGGAAGCCTGCGCCGCCGCGCTGGGCCGCGTCCGCTCGCTGGAACGCGACCACCAGCTCACGCTCGCCGAAGACGCCGCGGCGACGGTGGCCGCGCTGGAGGCCTGGGCGGGCGGGCTCGCGGCCGAAGCCGAAGCCGAAGCCGGCCTCCGGGCGGCGCTGGAAAGCCTGAACGACGAATGGGCGCTGCTCCAGCAGGAAGCCGCGCGCGGCTCGTCGCCGGCCATCCTCATCGTGCGTCTGAGCGCCTGGCTCGAACGCGCGGCGCCGCAGGCCGAACGCCTGCCCGACGGCCTGCTCCGGGAAGCCCGCGCGTTGCGTCAGAACACCCGCGCCCGCCTCAACCGCCGCTACATGCTGCTCACCAGCTCCTGGGTCGCCGGGTTGCTGCTCGTGATCGCCGGCGTCATCGCCTGGAACATCCTCAAGACGCAGGAAGAGGAATCCCGCGACCGTTTCTCGGAGGCCACCCGCCTGATCGAGCTCTACGACCACCCCGCGGCCCTCGTCGCGCTGGACGAATTCGAACGCGGCGGCCTCTCGTCCGCCGACCAAGCCGCCCGGAAGGCGCAGACGGCGACGTTGCGCCAGCGCCTGGCCGCCCAGGTCGCCGACGAGCAGCGCCTCCGGCTCGAGGCGCTGGCGCTCGCCGACCGGCGCAAGCAAGGACTCACCCTCGGCAACGTCGCCGAGACCGAGAGCCGGGCCGCCAGATACCTCCAGGAATTCAACCAGGTCGGCGGCTCCCTTCAGTCCAGGCTGAAGGCCGTCCTGCCGGAACCCGAAGCCCTGCTCTCCGCCTGCCGCCAGCTGCTCGACCGGACGCGCAACGACGTCGCGACGCAGATCGCCGCGCTGAACAAGGCGATGGGCGACGAGAACGTGTCCGACGTCACGAAGGCCGCCGAAACCCTGGACCACCTGCGGGCCTTGCTCAAGACGCTGACCGACGCGAAGGTCAAGGACCTCGACTCCGCCCTGGCCGCCGCCGACCGCGCCGAGCTGCGTCTCGCCGGCGAACGCAAGACCATCGCCGCCCTGAAGAGCCTGAAGCAGGCGGCCGACCTCGCCGGCTACCTCGCCGCCCTGTCCGACACCGCGGCGAACACCGCGGGCGAGAAATCCGACCTGAGCACCCGCGCCTCCTTCGTCTTCGCGCAGGCCCCCACCTTGCAGGGCCTCCCCCGGACCGCCCTCGCCCCGCGGGTCGGCGCGATGTGGGACGCCGCCGCGACCGCCGACCCGGCCGGCATCTTCAACCCCGCGACGCTGACCGACGCGGAGCAACGCGCCCTGCGCAACCTCGCCGACACGTCCCTGGCGGACTCGCTCCGCCGCTACACCCTCAACCTCTACTCGGTGAGAGGGATCGCGACCGGCCGGACGGTCTACGTGACCGGCGAAGTCGTCGAAGCGAAACGAAACATCACCGACGGGGTCGAGTTCAGCCAGAAGGCGAAGGAGCTCACGCGCGACGGGACGCTGGTCGAGAACAGCTGGAGCCGACGGGAATTCAACAACGGCGTGCGGGCCGGCGAGGAGATCGTCACGCCGTCCCAGATCGCCGAGCTGGAGGCCATCCGGCAGGTCAGCCGTTTCCAGGATCCCCGGACGGGCAAGCTGCTCGAACCGCTCATCCGCACGATGGACCGCGTCCGCCGCGGCGAGTCGCGCTACCCCGAGCTGCGCGCCTACCAGCTGCAGGAGCTCTTCAAGCTCGCGACCACGCGACCCGACGCCTGGGGCCTGCTCTTCTCGCCGAGCGCCCAGCGCGACGCGGAACAGCTGCGGCGCATCACGCAGAACGAGCTGCGCCCCTACGATTTCCTGTTCAAGGAGAAGTGGGCCGACATCCAGCTGGAGCTGCGGGCCTTCCTCACCCCGCCCGGCGGCGCGGGCTACGCCGAGGAAGCCCGTTTCTGGCGGGCCACCTTCGCGCACCTTCGCAACCGCAAGCTGATCTTCGCGGGCTGGGTCGGCCGCGACGGCCGGCCGGAACTGCGCGAATCGATCAAGGGCAGCGCGCTCTACGGCCTCGACAACGAAGGCAAGGCCACCGTGCTCTTCCGCGTCGGCGACGACGGCGAACCCAAGCGGGTCGCCGAAGCCGCGCCGCTCACGCCCCTGCTCCGCTACCCCGGCACCGTGGCCGAAGCCGCCCAGGCCGCCGGCATCCCGAAAGGCCTGCTCGCCCCGGACGGCGGCTGGGAAACCCTCCTCCAAGGCCGAGATCTCTGAACGATGTCACGTCCCACCCACTTCCGCCTCCGCTGGAAAGGCGCCATCACGGGCCCCTTCCCGCTCCTCCGCGTGAGCGAGATGCTGCGCGCCGGCGACATCAGCCTGCTCCATAACATCGAAGTGGACGGCTCCTGGATGACGGTGCGCGACTACTTCCGGTCCATCGGGATGAGCCGCGCGCCGTCCGCCTCCGCCGCCGCGGAAACGGACGCGCCGCCGCCGCCCGGCGCGGAACTCCCGCTGGGCGAACCGCTCACGCCCGACGCGCTGCGGAACGCCGCCGGCGAATCGCTCGAGCGCTCCGTCCGCGAGGGCTACCTGTGGTGCGGCTCGACGTTCCTGCTGCCGCCGCTGTTCGCCCTCCTGGTCTACGGAGCCTACCTCCTGGATCCGCAGCTGTCGCGGACGATGATCCTCATCCTGCTCGCCTTCACGACCACGCCCGCGGCGTTGCTGCCGATCCTGTTCGTCCGCAAGATCGGCCTGACGCTCGAGCAGGAAGGCCTGTCCGATATCCGTCAAACGCAGGGAAATCTGGCCATCGTCCTCGGTTTCCTGAGCTTGGCGCTCTGGATGCTCTGCTTCCTCGTGCTGGTTCCCTCGAGGCCGTGAACCTCAATCGGCTTGACGAGCCAAGGGGGCTTGGCTGGACTTGGCGGACTCGGTTTTCGGTAGTGTAGCTCAGTTGGTTAGAGCGAGGGACTCATAAGCCCTAGGTCGGCAGTTCGATCCTGCCCACTACCACCACCGGGTATCGGCAGCGCCTCAGGCCTTCAGGATGGCCGAGACCGGGATGTCCAGTCCGTCCTTCCAGAGGGCTTCCAAGGCGTAGCTCTTGCGGATATCCTCGCGGAAGACGTGGAAGAGGACGTCGAAGGCGTCGACGACCGTCCAGCCGCTGTCGCGCTGGGATTCGGAGCGGGAAGTCACGCCGACCTCGTCCAGCGCCTGCTCGAGGGCGATCCGCAGGGCCCGGAGATGCGGTTCGGACGTGCCGGTGGCGATCACGAGGAAATCCGCGACGGAGGAAATCTGCCCCATCTCGAGCACGCGGATCTCGACGGCCTTCTTGTCGTCCAAGGCGCGGATGGCGGCCACGAGGTGCGCCGGCAGCTTCGGCATGACCACCATCGGCTTGGCGGCGGCCTTTTCGCCGCGACTCTTCGCCTTCAGGGCGGGGATCGCCGGAAGGATGCGCCGCGCCGGGCGGACCGTGCGGGCGGCCGGCTTGGCGCCCTTGCCTGCCGGGCGCCCTTTGGCGGTCGGCTTGGCGGCGGTCTTCTTGGTCTTCTTTTTAAGGGCGGACATGGTCAGGCTTGGTAAAGGGAGCGCTCATCGATGTGGCGGGCGACCCCGAGGGGCAAGCCGTTTCGGGGCGAATCACCACGCCGCAGCGCCTCGCGCAAGGCGGTGGAGGAGACTTGCACCGCCGGCGCCTTCAGCACGGTGAGCCGGATGACGGGCGCGACGGACGCGGGCGGCACGGTCGAGATGCCGTCGCGCGACAGCACGGCGAACTCCACGAGGCCGCAGAGTTCGGCGATCTCCTTCCATCGGTCGAGCCGGGCCAGCTGGTCGGCGCCGAGGATCCAGACGCGAAGGGCCGCGGGGAACTCCTTCGCGAGCTCGCGGGCGGTCTCCACGGACCAGCTCGTGCCGGCCCGCCGTGTCTCACGCTCGTCCACCACCGCCCATGGGTGCTCCGCGAAGGCGAGGCGGCACATCGCCACGCGGTCGGCGGCGGAAGCGATCGGCGCGCCCGCGCGCAGGGGCGCCTGGCCCGCCGGGATGATGCGCACCTCATCCAAGCCGAGCTGCCTGTGCGCGGCCACGGCCGCGGCCACGTGACCCGCATGCGGGGGATCGAAGGTCCCACCCAGGATGCCGATGGCGGCAGGCATGCCGTATTACGCTCCGGCGGCCGGCCCGTGGCAACCCAAAGCAGGCTTGAGCCCGGACCCTTCCGCCGAAACACTGCGTCCATGGCGTCAGCGTCGCGATTCCTCCCCCCGGGCTTCGACCCCACGCAGACCGTGGCGGTCATCGCCGGCAAAGGACGCTACCCCGCCCTGCTGGTCGAATGCGCCCGAGCCCGCGGCGCCCGGATCAAGCTGGTGTCTTTCGAGGAAGAGACCGACCCGGCCCTCGTCGCCACCTTCTCCCCTGCGGACCATCGCGCGATTCCTGTCGGCAAGCTCGGCCAGATGCTCGCCGCCCTCAAGGAGCTGGGCGCCGCCGGCGCCGTGATGGCCGGCCAGGTCACCCCGCGCAAGCTCTTCACCGGCATGGTGCCGGACCTCAAGCTCATCGCGCTCATGGCCGCGCTCAAGGAGCGCAACGCCGAGACGATCTTCGGCGCCATCGCCGTCGAGATCGAGCAGGTCGGCGTCCGCATGCTCGACGCCCGCCTCTTCCTCGACGACCACCTCGCCACCCCCGGCTGCATGACCGGCTGGACCTGCGGCATCGGCGACGACCAGCTCGCCTTCGGCGTCCGCCTGGCCCGCGAGATGGCGCGCCTCGACGTCGGGCAGTCCGTCGTCACGGCCAAAGGCACCGTGATCGCCGTCGAAGCCTTCGAAGGCACCGACAACATGCTGCGCCGCTGCGCCCAGACCGGCGGCAAGGAGATGCTGCTCACCAAGACGGCCAAGCACGCGCCGGACTGGCGCTTCGACGTCCCTTGCTTCGGACTCAAGACCCTCGAGAGCATGGCCGAAGGCGGCGTGACGAAGGCCGCGCTCGAAGCCGACGCGGTCATCCTCATCGACAAACCCGCCGTCCTCGCCCGGGCCAGGCAGCTCGGCATCGACCTTTTCGGGTTCGGACCCGGCTGAACCGATGATGGACCGCCGACGCTTCCTGGGAACGAGCCTGCTGGCGGGCCTCGCCGCGCCGGCCTTCGCGGCGACCGCCGAACCCGCTTCCTTCGACTTCGCCTTCCTCACGGACATCCACGTGCAACCCGAGCTCGGCGCCCCCGAGGGCTTCCGCCAGTGCCTGCGGGCCGTCAACCGCCTCGCCACGCCGGCCGACTTCGTCCTGACGGGCGGCGACCTCATCTTCGACGCGCTCGACGTCGGCATGGACCGCATCCGCGAGCAGTGGCGGATCTTCGACGAATGCAGCAAGGAGCTCGCCCTGCCGACGCACCACGTGATCGGCAACCATGACGTGGTGGGGTGGTCCGCGAAATCCGTCGTGAAGCCGACCGACCAGGATTACGGCAAGAAGCTCTTCGCCGAACGCTTCGGCCTCGCGCGCACCTACCGCAGCTTCGACCACAAAGGCTGGCACTTCATCCTCCTGGATTCGATCGGGCAGAACCGGGAGACGCTCGAATACGAAGGCTGGATCGACGAGGCCCAGCTCGACTGGCTGAAGCAGGACCTCGCCGCGACCGGTCGCGCGAAGCCCATCGTGATGGTCACCCACATCCCTTTCTACACCACCTGGCACCAGGTGCTGAAAGGCCCGGACCATCGCCTCGACGGCAAAGCGATCGTCCGCAACCTGCATGCGTTCCGGAAGCTGTTCGACGACTACAACCTGCAGCTGGTGCTCAGCGGTCACGGCCATGTCGTCGAACGCATCGAGATCGGCAAGGTCACCTACCTCCAAGGCGGCGCCGTGAGCGGCATGTGGTGGAAGGGCCCGGTCTTCGGCAAGGCGGAGAACTTCGGCACGGTCACCTGCCGGCGCGACGGCACATGGTCATGGCAATACCGCGACTACGGGTGGAAGGCCCGGAAGTAGGCGCGCCTCAGCCTTCGAAGAAATTCCAGGCGACGGCGCTCTCCGCCAGCACCCAGGCCGCCGCCAAGGCGAGCGCGAGCAGCACCCACTTGCGGGTGCGCGCCCAGACGGCCGGGGTCTCGGCGGCATGATCCAGCCCGCCGCGCGTGGTCAGCAGCAGCCGCAGCCGCGCATGCCAGGCCAGCTTGGTCTCCTTCGAAAGGTCGCGATGCGCGTAGGCGTTGACCCGGTAATCGGGCTTGCGGAACAGATGGGCAAGGCGGCGGAGCACGCGACCTGCATACACCCTTTACCCACGCTTTACAAGCGGAGCGTCTCTGGGTAAGCCCATCACGTGAAGTCCACCACCCGGTCCCTCCGCGCCCTCAAGGGCGTCCGGCCCATCGTCTGCCTGACCGCCTACGACGTGAGCACGGCCCGCATCGCGGACGCGGGCGGCGCCGACCTCATCCTCGTCGGCGATTCCCTCGGCAACGCCGTCCTCGGGCTTCCGGACACCGTCGGCGTGACGCTGGAAATGATGCTCCACCACTCGGCCGCCGTCGCCCGCGCGAAGACGGAAGCCCTCGTGGTCGGCGACCTGCCGTTCGGCCTGGCGCACGACAGCTTCCCGAAACTCCTCGGGTATTGCCGGCGCTTCCTCCAGGAAGGCGGCGTCAAGGCGGTGAAGATCGAAGGCGGCGCCTCGCTGGCGCCCGCGATCGCCCGGCTCGTCGACGCGGGCATCCCGGTGATGGGCCACGTCGGGATGCTCCCGCAGCGCGTGCACGCCGCCGGCTATCGTCGGCGCGGCCTCACGCCCGACGACCAGCGGCAGATCCTCATCGACGCCCAGGCCGTGGCGGCCGCCGGCGCGTTCGCGATGGTCGTCGAATGCGTCGACGAGAAATTCATGCCCAAGGTCACGGCGGCGGTGACCGCGCCCACCATCGGCATCGGCTCCGGCCGCGGCTGCGACGGCCAGATCCTCGTCATCCACGACCTCCTCGGGCTCACGCCGGAACCTCCGCCCTTCGCGCGTCCCGAAGCCAGCCTGCACCGTGACGCGGTCGCGGCCGTCCGCCGCTGGGCCGCCAAGGTGCGCACCAAGAAATCCTCATGAACTGCGTCATCTTCGGAGCCGGCGGCTGGGGTACGGCCATGGCCATCCACCTCGCCCGCCAAGGACAGACCGTCACGCTCGTCCCGCGCCGCGCCGAGCAGGCCCTCGCGCTCGCGACCACCCGCGAGAACACCGACTACCTGCCGGGCCATCGCCTTGATGACTCGATCCAGATCGGCCTCGAGCCCTTGCCTGCGCTGATGGACGCCGACCTCGTCTTCCTGGCCTGCCCCTCCAAAGGCCTGCCGGAACTGCTCAGGTCCATCGGCCCCGCCGTCCGCGGCTCCGGGGCGAAGATGGCCATCTCCCTCTGCAAAGGCCTGGACCTCTCCACGTTGCGCCGGCCCTCCGAACTCATGGCCCAGGCCTTCGGCCCGCTCCCGGTCGCCACGCTCAGCGGCCCGAGCAACGCCGACGAGGTCGCCCGCGGGCTGCCCACCGCGCTCGTGCTCGCCGCCGTCGCCGACGAAGCCCTGATGAAGGAGGTCCAGTCCGCCGTCAGCGGCCCGACGTTGCGCGCCTACACCTCGACCGATCTCATCGGCGTCGAGATCGGCGGCACGCTCAAGAACGTCTACGCGCTGGGCGCCGGCCTCTGCGACGGGCTCGGCCTCGGCTCCAACGCCAAGGCCGCCATGCTCACGCGGTCGTTGCAGGAGATGGCCCGCCTCGGGGAGGCGCTCGGCGCGCGCCCGGAGACGTTCCTCGGACTCGGCGGCGTGGGCGACCTGATGGCCACGGCGCACGGCTCCTGGAGCCGCAACCGTTCGCTCGGCGAACAGCTCGCCCAAGACCCGCAAGGCACGCTCGCCGCGCTGGCCTCCCGCAAGGAGGCCGTCGAAGGCCATCGCGCCGCGGAAGCCCTCTCCAAGCTGGCGACGAGCCGAGGGCTCGAGGCCCCGATCCTCACCTGCCTGCACGCCATCCTCTACAAAGGCCTCGATCCGCGCGCCGGCGTCGTCGCGTTGATGACCCGCGACCTCCGTTCGGAGGCATGAGTTCGCCGGACGTCGCCTCCCGACCGTCGGCCATCGCCGGACTGGGACTCTTCGCCCTCCGGGCTTTCCGTCCGGGAGAAAGGATCGCGCCCTATCTCGGCGCCGTCACCCGTGAGCCCCCGGGCGGCGTCACGTCGGGCGAGAAAGTGTTCGCGCTGGAAATCGCCCCGGGCAGGTGGCTCGACGGCTCCGCGGCCGAGAATCCCGGCCGCCATGCCAACCACGCCTGCCACCCCAACGCCGAACTCGTCTGGCACGAGGAGGAATCGGCGGCCTGGCTGACCGCCCGTCAGCCGATCGCCACCGACGAAGAAATCACCTTCGACTATGGCTTTTCATTGGCCGAAAGCCTCTTTCAGCCATGCTCCTGCGGGGCCGCCGACTGCGTCGGACGGATTATCGCCACCCCCCTGCGTCCGGCCCTGCGCCGTCACCTGCGTTTTTCACGTCCAAGGGATTGACCACCCGCGAGGGGAAGGTCAGTTTTCGCAGGTCAAACAGCCCATTTCCCCATGAAAAAAGTCGCCCTTACCGAGCTCGATCCCCGGCTCCAGAAACAGATCACGGCCGCGGACCAGCAACTGAAGACAAACCCCCAGTACGCCGTCGAGGTCCTGACGGGGATTCTCGCCCGTAATCCGGGCTGCATCGAAGTGCGCCGCACCCTCCGCAAGGCCCAGAAAGCCCTTCATGGCACCAAGAAAGGTCTCTTCGACGGCCTCACCGGCGCCCTGACTTCCGGCAAGATCGCCAAGGCCGTGGAGGCCGACCCGGTCGCCGCCATCGCCGCCGCCGAGGAGGTCCTGGCCAAGAAGCCGGTCGACGCCAACGCGAACAAGACGATCGCCCTCGCCGCCATCAAGCTCGGCTTCCATGAGCTCGCCGCCTTCGCCTACGAGGAGCTTTCCACCAACGAACCCACCCAGATCCAGCATTTCGTCGACCTCGCCAACGTGTGGATCGCCGCGGGCGAATACGACAACGCCCTCAACGCCGCCGACAAAGGCCTGAAACTCTTCCCCGGCAACGGCGACCTGCAGGAAGCCGTCCGCAAGGCCTCCGTCAGCAAGACGATGAAGAAGGGCAACTGGGAGGACAAAGGCGACTTCCAGTCCAAGCTCAAGGACAAGGACGAAGCCCTGCGCCTCGACCAGTCCTCGCGCGCCGTCACCGACTCGGCGACGGCCCTCGCCCAGGCCGCCGAACTCGCCCAGAAGATCCAGGCCTCGCCGGACAGCCTCGACCTCTACCGTGAGATCGTCCGCATGTTCCTGATCGCCGAAGACCTCGACAGCGCCATCGCCTGGCTGCAGCGCGGCCGCATGACGACCCTCGGCAAGGCCGACACCTCCCTTGAACGCCAGGAAAGCGACCTCGTCATCCGCCGCTTCGAACGCATCTCCAAGCAGCTCCGCGAAGCGATCGCGGCCAACCCCGCGGACGCCGCCAGCAAGGACGCCCTGACGAAGAACGAGGCCGAGCTCGCCGACTTCCGGCTCAAGACCTCCATCTCGCTGGTCGAACGCTACCCGAACGATTTCTCCTACCGCTACGAGCTCGGCACCCTGCTCCTCGCGGCGAACCGTCTCGAGGACTCCGTCCAGCAGCTCCAGTACGCCCAGCGCAACCCGAAGTTCCGCCAGCCGGCGCTCCTCGCCATCGGCCGCGCCTTCACCTTGGGCGGCAAGTACGACCTCGCCGTCGAGCAGCTGACCGCCGCCAAGAGCGAGGTGCAGATGATGAACGACCTCAAGAAGGAGATCATCTACGCCCTCGGCGACACGTACGAGAAGATGGGCAAGGCCAAGGAAGCCGTCGACGAGTACAAGATCATCTACATGGCCGATTCCGGCTACCGCGACGTCGCGAAGAAGATCAACGACTTCTACGAACGCCAGAAGGGCGCCTCGGCCTAAGCCCGCCCGCCCCGTCAAAACCATCACGGACGGCCCTCTCCGTCCGCCTCCCCTCCTGCCCATGGCACTCACCCGATTCAAGAGCAACCTCATCGCCGACGTCGGCATCAGCATGGGCGACGAAGGCAAGGGCCGCCTCATCCCGGAGATCGTCCGCGAACTCCAGCTGCTCACCGGCCGCCGCGACGTCGTCGGGACGGTGCTCAAGGTCAACGGCGGCGCCAACTCCGGCCACACCGTCGCCGGCCTGAAGCTCAACCTGCTCCCGGGCGGCGTCGCCGAACACGACGTGGCCTGCCTGGCCCTCGGCGCCGGCGTCGTCGCCGACCCGCGCAAGGCCCTCTGGGAAGCCCTGCCGCTCGAGAAGATCGGCATCCCGGTGCTCAACCGCCTGCTCATCGACGAACGCTGCATGGTCAGCGACGTCTCGCACCGCATCCTCGACCTCGCCTGGGAGGACTACCGCATCCACATCCTCGGCCATGAAGCCCGCGGGTCGACCGGCCGCGGCATCACGCCGGCCTACGCCGACGAGGTCGGCCAGTTCCAGATCCATTACTCGGAGTTCCTCGGCGCGAAGGCCGACTACGCCACCCGCCTCTCGGCCCGCCTCCACCGCGCGGCCTCGATCGTGCGGGACGTGTGCAGGCTCTCGCCCGAGAAGTGGGCCGGGCTCTTCGCCAAGCTGACCGAAGCCGAGCTGCGCGCCAACAAGGGCGCGGTCGAGTCCGGGGTCTTCACGGCCGCGGAATTCGACTTCACGCGCTTCGCCGGCAAGGAGCCGTTCACGTTCGACCACGCCGCGGTGCTCGACTGCTACTGGCAGGCCGGCGCCGCCCTCGCCCACGCCGTCGGCGACGTCCGCGAACGCATCCTCGGCGACCTCGCCGCCGACCGCCGCATCATCGGCGAATTCGGCCAGGCCTACTGGCTCGACAAGCGCGCGGGCTTCGCCCCGAACGTCACGGCTTCCCATACCTACACGCCGGAGTTCTTCCAGTCCGCCGGCATCCCGGTCCAGGCGATCCACACGGTCGGCTGCTGCAAGGCCTACGACACGAAGGTCGGCACGCACGTCTTCCTGACCAAGATGCCGGAAGAGCACCCGCTCCAGCGCGCGCTCGCCAAGCTGGAATTCGGCACCAGCACCGGCCGTCAGCGCATGGTCGGCTGGTCCGACCTCGTCGAGAAAGCCGACGCCCTCCGCTACGGCGGCTACGACGACATCGTCCTCAACAAGCTCGACGCCCTCTCGCCCCACGGCGAATGGAAGGGCGGCGACCTGCTCGTCTGCACGGGCTACCGTGACGCGGCCGGCAAGGTCGTCCCGGGCGTTCCCCGCAACGACGCGGTCCGCCGCACGCTTCAGCCCATCTACGCCACCCTGCCCGGCTGGACGGCCGACATCACCAAGGTCCGCTCCTACGCCCAGCTGCCGGCCGAGGCGCGCCGCTACGTCGCCTTCACGATGGCCGAGATCGTCCGCCTCGCCTCGCGCGGCGGCTCCCTGCCTTCCCTCCCCAACCTCCGCTACATCGGCGTCGGTCCGGACCCCGACCAGATCATCTCGGACGTCCCCGCGACGGCCGACCTGATCAGGCAGGCCTGAAGAACTGCCGCCGCCGCGCCGATGGCCGACCTGGAACACAACTTCGCGCTCCCGCTCTGGGCCCTCGTCGACCAGTCCAAGGTGGAGGCCGGCAAGTCCGACATGCGGGGTCTGGCCAAGGAGCTCGGCAAATGGCTGGCCCATAATTTCGATGTCGACCACAAGGGCGTGGCCATCGAGGAACCCTCGGGCACCGAGCCGGGCGCGATGCCGATGTTCGTCGTCGCCGGCGTGCGCCAGGAACAGTGGCACGTGATGGTCGCGCTGGCCCAGAGCCGAGCCTGCCAGCTCTTCGTCGTCCTGCCGACCGAAAGCGGCGCGTTCCGGCTGCAGGAACTGAACGTCCCGAAGCCGGAGTGATCAGGCCGCGAAGGCCCTGACGGTCTCAAGATGCAGCTCGGCGACCTGCTGCAGGGTGAGCCCGTCCCACTTGTAGCCGCCGGCCAGCGCGAAGACGTGCGGGATCTTCCTGGCCCGGGCCCATTGGACGACGCGCTTCTCGCGCTTCAGGATCATCTCCTTGGTGATGCCCTTCATGCCACCGGCCTTCTCGTAGGCGTCCATGCCGGCGTTGTAGATCAGGAAGTCCACCCGCTCCAAGGCGACCAAGGCCTCCTCGACGTGGTCGAGATAGCGCTTGGGCTGGGCGACCTCGACGTAGAAATGGCGGTCGCGGTCGGTCGGCTCCCATGAGTCGAACGCGTTGACGGTGACGTCGGCCAGATGGACCTGCGGATGGTCGCCGAGGATATCGAACGTGCCGCCGCCGGCATGCGCGTCGAGGTCGAGGATGCCGACGGTCTTGACCTTCTTCAGCGCCTCGAGCGCGGCCAGCGCCAGGCCGTTGAACTGGCAGAAGCCGTTGCCGGAGTTACGGCGGGCATGGTGCAGACCGCTGGACAGGCTGCCCGATCGGCCGTTCTTGAGCGCCTCCTTCACGGCGTCGCGCATGCCGCCGGTCGAGGCGAGGATGCTGTCCAGCAACGGCTGCGACCACGCGCCGACCTCCAGGAAGCTGCCTTTGTCTTCGAACGTGCTCCTGACGTGTTCGGCCGTGTGGATGAGTTCGAGCTCCTGGCGCGTCGCGAACTTGGGGGCCTCGAGCCAGACTTCGCCGGCCTTGCCCGCTTCGATCATGCCGGCGACGAGCTTGGACTTCGTGACGGTCTCGGTCTTGCCTTCGACGACATAGGCCGGGCTGTAGAATACGGTCAAAGGGGGCTGCGACATGACACCGTTATGCCTGCGGCTGGGTCGCCCGTCAAACCGACGGCCTGTCATAGGTTGCGGTTGGCTTCGGCCCGCCGCGGCCCCATGGTGGGATTCGTCCCCGCCCATGCCTTTCGACCCCAAGATCCCAAGAGAACTCGCCACCAAGCTGGGGCGCGAAGCGATGCAGGTCATCGACCTAGGCCTGTACGCCACGCCCACCAGCCGTCAGGTCGATCTCGCCGATGACATCGCGTCGGCGGTCGCCCGCACGACCCACCTGCCGCCCGACCACCGGCATACGTTCCCGCGGACCGGCGCGCACGCCACGCGGGTCGAGGTGATCGCCGGCACCTCCTTGGGCGCGGCCCGCCGGCACTTCGACGAGGGACTCAACACGGTCGTGCTCAACTTCGCCTCGCCGACGGTCCCCGGCGGCGGTTTCCTCGCCGGCGAACGCGCCCAGGAAGAGTACCACTGCCGCTCCTCCGCGCTCTTCGCCTGCCAGGTGGGCGGCCCGATGTACGCCTTCCATACCCATCAGGCGAACGCGCTCCGCTCCGACGCGATGATCTACTCGCCCGACGTGCCCGTCTTCCGCGACGACGAACATCGGATGCTCGAGCAGCCGTTCAAGGTCGCCTTCATCTCCGCGGCCGCCTGCGACGCCCGCGACGTCGCCCCGCTCGACCAGCCGAAGATCCCCGGCGCGATGGGCGCCCGCATCGTCAAGGTGCTCGCGGCCGCCCAAGCCAACGGCCACGACGCCCTCGTGCTCGGGGCCTGGGGCTGCGGCAACTTCGCCAACGATCCCGCGCTCATCGCCGACCTTTTCCGCCAAGCCCTCGAAGGCCCCTTCAAGGGCGCCTTCCGGCGCGTGACGTTCGCCATCATCGATGCCACGCCGGACCAACGCTGCCTGAATCAATTCCGGCTGGCGCTGGGCCAGAAGACCTCTCCGGCCCACAACTGAGGCGAAGATCCTATCTCAGGCGGGCCAGGATCGCTTCGCCGACCGTGGCGCCGAGGAAGTCATACC
>CAZXSI010000014.1:0-34316 GCA_964643215.1 uncultured Klebsiella sp.
TGCCGGCGCCGGCGGCGATGATCGGCTTGCCCTTCGACATCGTGTCGCGGAGGCGGGCGATGACTTCGGTGCGGGTGTAGGGGTTTCCTTTTCCGGTCCAGGGGTTGGGCATGGTGATGAGAGGGGAAGGGTGGTCGGGGGTTGCTCCGGGCGGAGATAGGTCTTATGCAAAGAAGGTGGCCCGCAAGAGCGATTTAAAACATTACAGCGAGACGCAACTCCGTCATTCCGAGACGGACATCGAGAATCCGCGTTCCCGCCGCCGGATCGTGGTCGCCGCCGATTATCAGGACGAACGGCCTTGGGTGCTGGCGGGCGTGCGTTGCAAGGAACTGGGCCTTTTCGAGATCGCCCACCTGGGCGTGGCCGAGATGCTGGCCCCTTACGAGGTCGTCCGGGCCAATCAGAGCGGCGCTTTCTTCATGGCCTGCCTCTCGGGCCAGGGGCAGGTCTGGGTCGATGGGCGTTGGCGCACCATCACGGCGGGTCAGGCCTGCCTGCAACCGGCGGGAATCCGGAACTCCTTCCGCATCGGCCGCGCCCGGCGCTGGGACTTCTGCTGGGTCCGTTTCGCCGGCGGCGTCCGTTCGAATACCATCTTCCGGGCGAGTTCGCCCGTGCTGGCCGAGTTCGACGCCGAACCCTTGCGCGCGGCCATCACCGGCCTGCTCGCCGAACTCAAGG
This sequence comes from uncultured Klebsiella sp., assembly GCA_964643215.1. Classification (GTDB taxonomy): domain Bacteria; phylum Verrucomicrobiota; class Verrucomicrobiia; order Opitutales; family UBA953; genus UBA953. The sequence goes on from CAZXSI010000014.1 coordinate 685, forward strand.
GCGCCGGGGTTTCGCGGCGCAGCCACCAGTGGATCGAGCTCGCCTATGACTATGTCAGGAGTTTCGCCGGCAGTTTCCGGGGGGATCCGCGCGTGCAGCGTCTGTGGGATGAGGTGCATGGTCGGCTTGATTTCGCCTGGGATACCAAGACGCTCGCCCGCGCTTCGGGACTGAGTTTCGAGCATCTGCGTCGCCTCTGCCTGAAGGAGATCGGCCGCACGCCGATGAACCACCTGACGCACCTGCGGATCCAGCAGGCCATCCGGTTGATCAGCGAGAGCGAGGACAAGCTGGCCGTGATCGCCCGCAAGGTCGGGTTCGCCAACGGCAACAGCTTCTCTTCCGCCTTCAAGAAATCGACGGGGCACGCCCCCTCCCACTTCCGGGCCGGGACCTGAGCGCGGGATTCCCCCATAAATGTGCATTTGAGAGGGGTCGGCTTGCGGTTGGGAGTGTCGCTAAGTCTTGTAGGGTGCGAGGCGGTTCCTTTGATGGACGCATGCTTCCCCGCATCACCCCCCTCCTGCGCCTCGCCTTGGCCTTCGCCGTCACCGCCCTCGGCGCCGCCCCGATCAAGGTAACGGTCATCGCCGACGACCATGCCGCGGTCAAATCGCTCGTCGCCGAACTCAAGGGCGCCGGCGCCGTGGTGGCCGAGGCCGACCGCCCGCGGGACATCCTGGACACCAAGCATGAGAAGGACGAGGTCATCGTCCTCTATCGCAAGGATTACGCTCCTTACGAGGTCCATGACCGCGCGGCCCTCGCCGACCTTTCCAACCGTGGCGTCAGTTTCGTCGCTTTGCGCGGCGCCATCGCCGGCCCGTCCGCCACCTGGGCGCGCGACACCTTCGGCGCCGGCTGGACGCCGGAGAGCCGCCGCTTCCGGGCCTTGATGATGCTCAATATCCGGACGGACGCCCATCCGCTGGCCAAGGGCGCCTCCACGTTCGACGTCACCGACCAGACGGTCTTCAACCTCGAGCTCAACGAGAAGATCCACGTGCTCGCTTCGTCGTTCACCTCCAAGGTGAGCGCCAACCGTAAGAATATCGCCGAAGTCTCGGACAAGGCCTCCATCTACGACATCCAGCCGCAGGCCTGGGTGTTCGAGAACGCCCGCCTCCGTTCGGCGGTCTTCCTGCAGGGCGAGGCCGAGACGCTCGCCCACGCCAGCTATCGGACCTTCATCAAGCGCGGCATCGCCTGGGCCGCCCGTCGTGCCAACGTCGACGAACTCTGCGCGGCGAGCGACCTGGCCGACCTGCGCTACCCCGTCGGCGGCCCGAGCCGGGCCGAGAAAGCCATCGCCGCTTTCCAGATGCAGCCCGGCTTCAAGGCCAGCGTCGTCGTGACCGAGCCGCTCATCAACAAGCCCATCGCCGTGCAGTGGGATGAGCGCGGCCGCCTATGGGTCGCCGAGACCCCCGAATACCCGAACGGACGCCGCCCGCTGACCGCCGAGTCCTGGCGTGAGGGCGGGGTGCTGGTGCCTGGCAGCTATGACCGCCCCGCGCAGGACAAGATCAGCGTGCTCGTCGACACCGACGGCGACGGCAAGGCGGACCAGAAGCAGCTCTTCCACGAAGGCCTCGAGCTGATCACCGGCTTCTGTCATTACAAGGATGGCGTCATCGCCGTCTGTCAGCCTCACATCGTCTGGTTGCGCGATACGGACGGCGACGGCAAGGCGGACAAGGAAGTCGTCCTGTACGGAGGCTTCACGCCGGGCGACACGCACTTCGTCGCCAACCACTTCATCGTCGCCCCCGACGGCTGGATCTACGCCAGCAACGGCGGCGGCGGCGAGGTGTACCCCGCCTCGCATCCCGAGCGCAAGGTCCGCCTTTCCTCCGGCACGTTCCGTTTCAGGCCGGACGGTTCGGCCATCGAGCAGATCGCCTCGCAGGGCGGCAACAGCTTCGGCAACGAGGTGACCGGCAAGATGGAGTTCTTCCATGGCAAGGCGACCAACGGCAATCCGATCCAGCACGCCGTCATCCCCGAATCCATCCTCGCCAAGGCCCCGGGCACCCCGGCCAAGGCCTTCAGTTCCGTCAATCCGCGTCGTCCGGTGCTGCGTACCGACCTGCCCGACCGCGCGCCGCTGCTGCAGATCGACCAGGTCGGCTATTACACGGCCGCCTGTTCCGTGGCCGTGCAGGAGCATGGCGCCTGGCCGGAAGAGTATCGCGACGCGATCTTCATCACCGAGCCGATCCTCGACGTCATCCATTTCGAGAAGCTGCTGCCCAGCGGTCCGACGTTCCTCGGCGAGGTCACGCTCAAGGACCGCGAGTGGCTGCGCTCCATGGACCACTGGTTCTGCCCCATCGACGTCTCGTTCGGCCCCGACGGCGCCCTGTACGTCCTCGACTTCTACACCCCGGTCGTCGCGCACAACGACACCCGCGGCCCGCTGCACAGCAAGTCAGGCGCCTCCGTCCGTCCCGACCGCGAACACTACTTCGGGCGCATCTACCGCATCCAGCATGACACCGCGCCCAAGCTCGCGATCCCCGACCTCGCCAAGGCCGACGTCGCCGCGCTGGTCGCCGCCTTCGATCACCCGAACAAGGTCGTCCGTTTCAACGCGCTCCGCGTGCTGATGGACAAGGACGCGGGCCTGCTCGCCTCCGCCATCGGGCCGCTGGTGACCATGGTCCGCAGCGAGGCCAGGCCCGAAGCCCGCATCGCGGCGCTCTGGGCCCTCCAGCGCCTGGATCGTCTCGAGGACGGCCTCCTGCATGCCCAGTGCGCCGATGCGGATCCCGCCGTCCGCAAGAACGCCTTCCTGGTCGCGGAAGCCGGCCGCAGCAAGCTGCCCACCGCGGTCTACGCCAAGGCCTTGCAGGATTCCGAGCCCCGGGTCCGGCTCGCCGCCCTCCGCGCCATGGGGGCCGCGCCGCTCGAGGCTTCCTCCGGCGCGCTGCTTCTCTCCGTCCAAGCCAACCTGACCGATGACTGGTCCAAGGCCGCCGCCACCGCCGCGGCCGCCGCCAACCCGGGTCCCGTGCTCGCCGGCATCCTCGCCGGTCCGGTCGACGCCGCCGGTGCCGAGTTCGCCCGGACGCTGGCCGCTTCCTTGACCGGCGACGACGCCGTGGCCGTCCTCGCCGCCGCGGCCAAGTCCGCGAACAAGCCGGTCGTGACGGCCGTCCTCGGAGAACTCTCCGCCCGCCGCGTCGCGGCACCCGCCAAACCCGATGCGGTCCGGCAGTCGCTGCGTGCGTTGATCTCCGATCAGGACGGCGCCGTGGCCGCCGCCTCCGCCGCGGTCGCGGCGCTATGGTTCACCGATGGCAGCCTGAAGGCCGAGCTGGCCGCCGCCGCCGGGCGTCTCGTGCCCGTGCTCGGCGATCCGAAGGCCTCGGTCGAAGCGCAGGTCGCCGCCGCGCGCGTGCTCGTGCAACTGCGTGATGCGGATCCCCAGGTCCGGCCGGCGCTCGCCCAGGCCCTCGCGGGTTCGCGCGATGCCGTCGCGATCGCCGCCGTCGGCGCCCTCGCCGCCAGCGGGGACGCCTCCGTCGGTAAGATGCTCTACGCCGCCTTCCCGAAGTCCTCCGGCAATTTCCGCGCCACCTTGTTCTCGGCCCTCGCCGGCCGCGCCGAGTGGGCGGGACTGGTGCTCGACGCCCTCGAGGCCAGGTCGCTGTCCGCCATGCAGCTCGGGCCGATGCAGGTCTCGCAGCTCGTGCGTCACCCCGACGAGGCCGTCGCCAAACGCGCCGCCGCCGTCCTGGCGAAACTGGACGCCGGCAGCAACCCCGCCAAGGACGATGTCATCTCGAAGCTCCGCGCCGAGGTCGAGAAGCCCGGCGACGCCGTCAAGGGCAAGGAGCTCTTCGTCGCCGTCTGCCAGACCTGCCACAAGGTCGGCAACGTCGGCAACGACTTCGGTCCGAACCTGCAGGGCATCGGCTCGCACCCGCCCGCCGAGATGCTCGTGCACATCGTCGATCCGAACCGCATGGTCGACGACGAGCACCGCACCTGGAACTTCAAGATGAAGGACGGTACGCAGTACTCGGCCCTCATCGGCAGCGAGAACCCGACCTTCGTGAAGCTCAAGCTGCCGGCCGGCCAGTCCGCCGAACTCAAGGTGGCGGATATCGTCAGCCGCGAGCGCAGTCCGAACTCCCTGATGCCGGAAGGCTTCGAGTCGCTCGGCGCCGAGGGCCTGCGCAACGTCATCGCCTACCTCCGCAGCGTGGCGGTCAGCCCGGAAGGCGAGACCATCGGCCGTTTCCGCCTGCTCGACCTCCGGGCGGCCTTCACCGCCTCCACGAACACCGGCCTCTACGCCAGCAAGGAAGCCAAGCGTGACACCTTGCCGTTCGCCAAGTTCGGCCAGGTCGAATCCAACGGCGTGCCCTACAAGGTCGTCGACCCCAAGGGCGCCAAAGACGGCCTCAACGTCATCGTCCTCAAAGGCGGCGCCTTCAAGGGGGCCTATTCCAAATCCTTCCCCCAGAAGGTCGAGATTCCCGTCGGTTCCGTCGCCAATCGCATCCACTTCCTCGGCGCCGTCGGTGGCTGGGGCGCGCATGGCGACGCCATCGCCATGATCGCGGAGGTGCATTTCCTCAGCGGCAAGGTGCAGAAGAAGGTCTTCTATGGCGGCGTCGATTTCGCGGACTACAACGGCACGGGCGACGTGCCTCGCTCCAAGTCGGCCCGTCAGCTGCTGTCGGGCGACGGTCGTCAGGTCCGGACGCACTGGATCCCGGTCGAGAGCAATGAGATCATCGACAAGCTGGTCCTGAGTTCCGCCGACACCGAGATCGCTCCGACGACCGTGGCCGTGACCATCGAGATCGGCGGCCCGCCCAATCCGCCCGCTGGCAAGGACGATGTCGCGCCCAAGGCGGGCAAGAAGAAGGGCAAGGCCAACGAAGGCCCCAGCGACCTCCTGCCCAAGGACAACCCCAGGACCACCCAGGCCTATGGTCAGTCCTTCGGACCGCGCAAGGACGGCCAGCTCCGCGTGCTGTTCGCCGGCGCCGGTAGTTCGCACAACTTCCCGGCCTTCTTCCTCGGCACGGACGCCCTGACGGCCAAGGCCGCCGGTTATGAGGTCGCCGCGACTCCTAACCTCAAGGAGACCCTCGCGCTGCTCCCGCAGGCGGACCTCTTCGTGTTCAGCGGCAACCACGCCCAGTTCGGCACGCCGGAGTTCCAGAAGGCGATCCGTGAGTTCGCCGCGGCCGGCAAGGGCATCGTGCTCCTCCACGCCGCGACCTGGTATAACTGGCCGCTGGAGACCAAGTATAACGACGAGTTCGTGTGCGGCGGCTCACGCAACCACGGACACAGCGATTTCACGTTCACCGTCACCAAGCCGGAGCACCCCATCATGAAGGGGGTTCCCGCCACCTTCGTGATCAACGACGAGAGCTACAACATCGAGCTGACCCGGCCCGAGGGCGCCGAAGTCCTCGGCACCATCCCGCGCCAGACTCCCAAGGAAGGGTCGTCGAACATCCTGCCGTCCGTGTGGACCGTCAGGTATCCGGGCGCCCGGGTCGTCTGCATCGCCCTAGGCCACGACGAGAAATCGCACGACCATCCTGCGTACAAGCAGCTCCTCCTCAACTCCCTCACCTGGGTCTCTAACAAGTAATGAGAGTATCGAGTATGGAGTATCGAGTATCGGGGGAGTGACATAAAATCCCCCTACGAAACAGGACTCCTTCTCTGATGCCTCCTGACGTCTTTTCTATACTCAATACTCCATACTCGATACTCTAGCTACCATGGTCTACCACTACGGAACTTTCGTCTTCAAGCAGGGCGTCACCCAGGCCCAGATCGACCGCTGCTTCGCCGAGATGCGCGGCATGGTCGGCAAGATCCCCGGGCTGCTCTCCATGCAGCATGGCGTCTATCAGAGCGACGAAGGCCTTAACGACGGCTTCACCCATGGGTTCGTCATGACCTTCGACACCCCGCAGAGCCGCGACCGCTACCTCCCGCACCCCGAGCATGAACGCGTGAAGGAGATCGTCGTACCGAACCTCGAGCGCGTGCTGGTCTTCGACTTCACCGTCTGAGCTTCGCTCAGGCTTCGTCGTACAGGCCTCTGCGGCCGGCCACCAGCCAGCTGACGACGCAGGCGACCAAGGCGTAGCCTCCGATCGACCACCCGAAGAGCTCGCCGGCCATGACGGAGCAGGCGAGCGGGACGGCGCCGGCTCCGGCGAAGACGGCCACGAAGCCCAGCGCGGCGCAGATGCTCAGAGGAAGGCTCAGCAGGACGGCGGCGGCGCTGCCGAGCGTCGCGCCGACGAAGAAGAGCGGGGTGACCTCGCCGCCGCGGAAACCGGCGGTGACGCACATGAGCGTGAAAACTAACTTGAAGATGAAGGTCAGCGGAGCGGCAGGTTCGACCAAGGCGGATTCGATGACGGGCAGGCCGAGCCCGGTAAGGTCCGCCGAGTGATGGAAGTAGATCGCGGCCGAGAATAAGGTGCCGGTGAAGAAGATGCGGGCGTATGGCTCAGGGTTGGGCTTGGCGGCCTCGCGTCGGCTGAAGAAGACGTAGAGCCACGCGGTGCCCCCGCAGGCGAGGCCGAGCAGCACGGCCGATCCGAATCCGCTCAGGTCGTAGGGTGCCGGAAGAGGTAGCCGGTAGTCGGCGTGGGTGGCGAAGAAGAGCTTACGACCGACGAGGTCCGCGAGGAAGGCGGTCGCCAAACAGGGGATGATCGCCCAGCTGCGTTGACGCACGAACTCCAGCGCGAAGATGGCGGCCGCGATCGGGGTGCCGAAAACGGCGGCGAAACCGGCGGAGACGCCGCAGAGGATGAGCGTGCGACGCTCTGTTTCGTTCAGGTCGATCCAGCGCGACCCTTGGTCGGCGATCGCTCCGCCCATCTGGAGGGCCGTGCCTTCGCGGCCGACCGAGGCGCCGCCGAGGTGCGAGAGCAAGGTCGTGCCGATGATCGACGGGCCCATGGTGGCAGGCAGGGGGCTGGTCGGATCCTTGATCTGGGCGATCAGGGTCTTCACGCCCCCGGCGGAGGCCTTCAATGGCCCCTTGTAGAGCCAGACGGTGAGCAGCCCGATGAACGGCAAGGCCACGATCAGCCATGGGGTCGAGAGGTAAAGCGCCGTGACGGCGTCCAGGGCATGCAAGAAGCCGGCCCCGGCGGCGCCGACCACCAAGGAAACCAGGGGGAGGATGGCGACCCAGAGGAGGACATTTCTCGGCGGCTTGGCGAACATCAGGAAAGGTACGAAAACCTTTGAGAGCCCTCGGCCGCCCCCACAATCTCAAAGCATGGAACACCCCATCCCTCGTCGCGATTTCGTATCCACTCTGGCCATCGGCGGACTCGCCTTGGCCGCCGCCCCGGCCGTCCTGCGCGGCCAGTCGGTCCCCTCCAGGATCAAGGTCGCCCTGATCGGTTGCGGCGGCCGCGGTACCGGCGCCCTCGGTCAGTTCCTCGCCGCTTGCAAGATTCTCGGCGCCGAAGCCGAGGTCGTCGCGTTGGCGGACGCCTTCGAGGACCGGGCCAAGCGCCTCAACGAGACTTATAAGCTGCCGGCCAACCGGGTCTTCGTCGGTTACGACGCCTACCAGAAGGTCATGGCCACGGATTGCGCCTTCGTGCTCATGGCGACTCCGCCCGCCTTCCGCCCCGTGCACTTCGCCGCGGCCGTCGCCGCGGGCAAGCATTGCTTCGTCGAGAAGCCCGTCGCCGTCGATCCGGTGGGCGCCCGGGCCATCATCGCCACCGGCGAGGAAGCCAAGAAGAAGGGCCTGGCCGTCGTCGCCGGCACGCAGCGACGCCATGACGCCTCGTACATGAAGAACAAGGCCCTCATCGATGCCGGCGCCATCGGCGCCCTGCGTGGCGGGGTCGTGCAGTGGAACGGCACCGTGCCGTGGGTCCGTCGCCGCGCCAAGGGGGAGTCCGACGCCGACTACATGAACCGTAACTGGCTCAACTTCACCGAGCTATCGGGCGACCACATCGTCGAACAGCACATCCACAACGTGGACGTCGCCATCTGGTTCCTTGGCCGCACGCCGGTCAGCGCCCTCGGTTTCGGCGGACGTGCCCGTCGCGAGACCGGCAACATGTTCGACTTCTTCAGCGTCGACTACGACTTCGGTGATGGCGTCCGCATCCACAGCCAGTGCCGCCAGATCACCGGCACTTCCGGCCGCGTCGGCGAGTTCTTCACCGGTGCGGAGGGCTCGTGTTTCGGTTCCGGCAAGGTCTTCGCCAAGGCGGGCAAGCAGTACCAGACCCCGGACATCAAGCTGGATACCGACGACTCCATGGTGCAGGAGCACGTCGACCTCATCCGCGGGGCCTTCAATGGGAAGCCCTTGAACGACGCCCGCCAGATCGCCGAGACCAATCTCGCCGTGATCCTTGGCCGCATCTCCGCCTACACCGGCGAACTCATCAAGTTCGACGACCTCCTCAAGCACGAGCAATCGCCGTATTACCATCTCAAGGCCTCCGTCGGCCCGCTTGATTTCGAGAAAGGCACCGTCCAACTGCCCGCCGAAGTCCCGCCGATCCCGGGGAAGGCGTGACGCGACCCATGGTCGCATGGGGATCCGCTGGCATGGTGAACTGCTGCGAAGCAGTCTAACACCTTAGCCCTGGCGGACCTTGGGGAGCAGGGCGGCGGCTTCGGACCAGGCGACCTCGTGCGGGGCGCGCTTGGACGAGGCGGCGAGGGCGCTGGTGACCCCGGCGGCCTCGCCCATCGCGACGGCGTTGCCGGTCACGCGATAGGAGGCGTGGGCGATGAAGTCTCCGCTGATGCAACGTCCGGCCATCATCAGGCCGTCGACGTCCTTCGCGATGAGGGCGCGGAGCGGGATGTCGTAAGGCTTCACCTTGACGCCTTGATTGCTGTAGGCGGGGTCGTTGCGGGTCAGCGCATGCACGTCCACCGAGAAGGTCGCCCGGACGACGCTGTCCTCGTGTCTGGCTCCTGCGACCAGGTCAGCCTTGACCACCTGGTAGCGGCCTTTGATACGGCGACCGTCGCGGATGCCGATCTGCTCGGGCGTGGCGACGATCTGGAGGCCTTCCCAGTCGCCGCCGAGGCCACGGAGGGCCTTGACGATGCGGTGGAGTTCGGCACGGGCGTTGAGGGTGGCCTTGGTCACCGCCGTAGCGTCGGTCGCGTTGATGCCGTATTCATGGTTCATCATCGCCAGGAGCAGGTTGTCGCGGATCGGGAAGATGGTCGGCCCTTGGTAGCTGGGGTCGAAGCCGCCGCGTCTGATCTCGGCGAGGAGGTTCTTCTTGGACTCGTTCATGCTCTGCTTGCTGACCGCGGAGCCGGAACCGTGGATGAAGCGCGTCAGCCTGGTCGCATCCTTGACGACGAGCAGGGCATCCATGCTGAGCGGCTGGCAGGGGCATGCGTCGGCCATGCCGATCTCGAATTCGCAGCCCGCGAGGGCGCCCACGTCGCCGTCGCCGGTCGCATCGACGAACGTGGCGGCGCGCCACGCTTCGCGTCCGGACTTCGATTCCGTGACGATCGCGTCGACGCGCCGTCCGACCTTATGGACGGCCACGACGCGGGTGTGGAAATGGACCGTGACGCCGGCGGCGAGGCAGAGCTCCTCGAGGACGAGCTTCATGTCTTCGGGGTGATAGCTGATGCCGTTGACCCCGGTGCCGACGACCGCGTCGCGTGCGCGCAGGCGGCGGACGAGCTCCTGGTTGAATCCCGGTTTGTCGAAATCGAGAAGGTAACCCAACAGCGACGAGGTCCAGACGCCGCCGAGCGAGCCATGGGCTTCGAACAGGCGCACCTTGGCCCCGGCACGGGCGGCGGCGATGGCGGCGGTGACGCCGGCCGGGCCGGAGCCGCAGACGATCACGTCGCAGTCGGCGACGACGGGGATATCCCGCTCGGCTTCGGTCAGGAAGCCCGGTTTGGGGCTCGAGGCGGCGGAGACCTTCGTCAGAGCGCCAAGGGCGCCGAGGCCGAGCAGCGACGAGGCCAGGAAGCGACGTCGGGAGGATGCGGGGGAATCCATGGGGGTAATGTGTGGGAGCGCCGGAAGAGGTCGAACAGAATGCTGTGCAGAGAGGTAGGGATAGCACCACGTGCTGTCCTCCTTGGACTGGCCGATTAGGACATCACGTGGTGATGTCCCTACCTCACACAGTCACAAAAAAGCCCCTCGGATGAGGGGCTTCGTGGCAGGTTGAATTACCGCTTACTTGACCGGGGAGTAATCGGTCGGGACGAGGAACTCGGACTTCACGCCGTTGGGCTGGGCGATCGTGAGCGAGCCGCCGGCCTTCTTCTCGGAGGCTTCCTTGGCGGCGACCCAGACCGGGTCGGCGCGGAAGGCGTCGAAGCTGGCCTTGGCCGCGTCGACGGACTTGTGGGTCAGGAGGTAGATGAGGGTGTTGCCGGCGACGTAGGAGTTCTTCGCGCCCTTCTCGGCGTCGGCGAGATTCCAATAGGTCACGTTGGTCATGCCATGCTTCTCGAAGAGCTTGAGGGTGTGGTCGCGGAAGCGGGCGTTGAGGTCGGGCAGGCGGCCGGCTTCGGTCGTGTAGGTACGCAGTTCGAAGACGCCGACGCCGTAGTGCTTAGCCTGGGCGAGGGCGGAGTATTCGGTGGCGGTGAGGAACGCGTTCTCGATGTGGTCGATGAGCTTGCCGTCCTTCTCGGAAGCCTTGGCGGCCGCCTTCCAGTCCGGGTCGGAGGAGAAGGCCTTCCAGGACGCGTCGTGGGCGGCGCGGTCGGGGAAAGCGAGGAAGTAGACCAGCTTGTTCTCCTTGTTGTCGACGGGCACGAAGTACCCGAGGTTCGTCATGCCATGCTTGGTGAAGAGCTTGAGGGTGTGGTCGCGGAAGCGGGCGTTGAGGGCGTCGAGCTTGCCGGGCTTGGCGTAGTAGACGCGCATCTCGAAGAGACGGGTGTCGGGCTTGTCGGCGGCCATGGCGGTCGTGGCGAGCAGGCCGAAGGTGAGGAGAGCGAGCAGGGTTTTCATGTTATTTGAGGAATTCGGAGAGGTTGTCACGGGTGACGAGCTTGAAGGGGATCATCGTCTCCTTGGGGCAGGGCTGCTTCTTGGCGAGCAGGATCGCGGCGTCGACCGAGCCTTTGCCCTGACCGACCGCGTCCTGGAAGACCGTCGCGTCGAGGCGGCCTTCCTTCACCGCCGTCAGGGCCTGGGCGATGGCGTCGATGCCGATGACGTAGACGTCTTTCTTCAGTTGGGCGCGTTCGAGGGCGAGCAAGGCGCCCATGGCCATCTCGTCGTTATGCGCGAAGATCGCGGAGAATTTGCCCTTGTGGGCCTGGATCCAGTTCTCGGTCAGGGCCATGGCCTTGGCACGATCCCAGGAGGCCGTCTGATGGTCCACGAGCTTGAGGCCGGGGTATTTGGCGAAGACCTCGCGGGCGCCGGCTTCGCGCTGCAGCTGGGCCGACGTGCCCATGATGCCGTGGAGCATCAGCACGCCGCCCTGGCCGTTCAGCTTCTTGGCGACCGCTTCCATCGCGATCCGGCCCGCGTCGAAATCGTTGGAGCCGATGTAGGCGTCGCCGGCGGACTTCGTCACCTGATTGACCAGCACGAGCGGGATGCCCGCCGCCTTGATGCGGTCGACGGCCGGGGTGCTGGCCTCGAGTTCGCAGGGGTTGAGGATGATCGCGTCGACCTTCTGGGCGATGAAGTTCTCGACCTGGCCGAACTGCTTCTGCACGTCGGACTGGGCGTCGACCATGACCAGTCTGACGCCCGGCTTCGTCTTCGCATGGTCGACGATGGCTTCGGAAAGCTTGGCGGTGTACTCCGCCGAGAGGTCGCGGGAGGAGAAGCCGATCAGGATCTCGCCTTCCTTGCGGGCTTCGGCTTTCTTGCAGCCGGAGAACAGGGTGGCGGTGAGCGAGAGGGCGCAGACGACCAGGAAGGCGGAGACGGCAGTGCGAGGGGTATGGCGCATCCCGGACTTTTACGAACGGGCCTGACGTCGGTCGAGCCAAACCGCACCCACGATGATCACGCCCTTGATGACCGCCTGATAATACGAGGAAACCCCCATCAAATCCAAGCCGTTGTTGATGACGCCGATGAGCAGGACGCCCAGCAACGTGCCGGTAATCGTGCCGACGCCGCCGGCCAGGCTGGTGCCCCCGATGACGACCGCCGCGATGGCGTCCAGTTCGTAGGCCTGTCCCGCGTTGGGCTGGCCGGTGGTGATGCGCGCGGCGAGGACCACGCCGGCGAGACCCGTGAGCAGGCCGCAGAGGCCGTAAGCGAAAAGCTTCACGCGTTCCACCGGGACGCCGGCGGCGCGGGCCGCGTTCTCGTTGCCGCCGACGGCGTAGATATGCCGACCCAGCCGGAAATTACGCAGGAAGAACCAGGCCGCGAAGGCCACGCCCGAGAAGCAGAGCACAGGGATGGGAATACCCCAGAAGTCGCCGGCGAGCGAGGTGAGTTCGTCGGACATGTTCGCGACCGGCCTTCCGCCGCTGACGATGAGGGCGAGGCCGCGGGCGATGGTCATCATCCCGAGCGTCACGATGAAGGGAGCGACGCCGCCACGCGTCACGAGGACGCCGTTGGCGAGGCCGCACGCCGCGCCGGTGAGCAGGCCTACGGCGATGGGGACGAACACGGGGTGGTCGCCGGGGTGGGCGAAGGTCGCGCAGGCGACGCCGCTGAGGGCGACCACCGAGCCGAGGGAAAGGTCCACGCCGGCCGTGAGCAGGACGAAGGTCACGCCGACGGCGAGGATGCCGTTGATGGAGACCTGTCGGGCGACGTTGGTCAGGTTCGCGACGGAGAGGAACGTGTCGGTCGCGAGCGTGAGAGCCAGTCCGACGAGCAGGATGACGAACAGGAGGCCGAAGCGGTGCAGCGTGTTGCGGTCGAGGAGGAGTCTTTCGGTCATGGCGTTATGAAGGCATGGCGTGGCGGAGCACGGTCTCCTGGTCGGCGTCGGCGGCGGCGAGCGTGGCGGCCACGGAACCTCGGCGCAGGACGACGATACGGTGGGCGAGGGAGAGGACCTCGGGAAGTTCGGACGAGACGAGCAGCACGCCTTTGCCGGAACGGGCCAGCATCTGGATCAGGGCGTAGATCTCGGCCTTGGCGCCGATGTCGATGCCGCGGGTAGGCTCGTCGAGGATGATCAGATCCGGGGAGCCCAGCAGGCAGCGGGCGAGGAGGGCCTTCTGCTGGTTGCCCCCGCTCAGCTGGGCGATGGGCTGGTCGGGGCCGCTGGCTTTCACCGCGAACCCGGCCATGCTTGACCGGATCGTGGCGGCTTCCGCGCCGTGGCGGATGAGCGGTCCATGGCAAAGGCTGCGCAGGGCCGTGAGGGTGATGTTCTGCCCCACGGCGAGGGCCGGGATGAGGCCGAGACCTTTGCGATCCTCGGTCACCATGCCGATGCCCGCGGCGAGGGCGTCCGTCGGGCGGCGGACGGACAAAGGTTCGCCTCGGAAGCGGAGGGTGCCGCCGGCCGCGGGTTGCAGCCCGTAGATGGCGCTCACCACTTCGGTCCGACCGGCCCCCATCAGGCCGGCGAGGGCGACCACTTCGCCTCGGCGGACCGAAAAGCTGACGTCGCGGTAAGCCGGCTCACGGGTCAGGCCGGACACTTCGAGGAGGATCTCATCGCGCGGCGCGCGACGGTCGGGGAAGACGTCGGCGAGCTGACGACCGACCATGAGCGAGATCAGCCTGGCGTGGTCGAGTTCCGCGGCGGCGGCGGTGCCGACCAGGTGGCCGTCGCGCAGGACCGAGATGCGATCGGCCAGGCGGAAGACCTCGTCCATCTTGTGCGTGGTATAGACGATGGCGACGCCGCGGGCCTTCAGTCGGGCGATGGCCCGGAAGAGGGCGGCGACCTCGTGGTCCGAAAGGGCGGCGGTCGGTTCGTCCATCAGGATCACGTCCGCCTGGCGTCCGAGCGCCTTGGCGATCTCGACCACCTGCGTCTGCGCCACCGTCAGGGTGCGCATCAGCCGGGAGGGATCGATCTCCGCTTCCAGTTCGCCGAGCAGTTCGCGGGCGCGCCGGAGCTGGGCGCGCCGGTCGACGCGTCCGAAGCGGCCGCAGGGTTCGGTGCCGAGCGTGATGTTCTCCGCGACGGTCAGGTCCGGGATGGGCATCAGCTCCTGATGGATCATCGCGATGCCGGCGACCAGCGCGTCGTGCGGCGAGGCGAAGTCGGCGCGCACGCCGCGCCACTCGACCTGGCCGCCGTCGGGACGGTACAGGCCGGCCAGCACCTTCATCAGCGTCGATTTGCCGGCGCCGTTCTCGCCCATCAGCGCATGCACCTCGCCCGGCCGGAAGTCGACCGTGGTCGGATGCAGGACGGTCAGCCCTCCGAAATCCTTGCGTAGTTCGAAGGCGCGGAGCATCGGGGGAATTCAGCAGCAGCCCGAACCGGGCGTGCAGGCCGACTTGTCCTGCAGGTTCGCGGGGAAGCAGACGTCTTCCGCCAGGCAGGCCGTGTGGCGTACGCCCAGGGAGAGCACGACCTGCTTCTCCTCGAGGCGGGTGGCGACGATCGGGAAGGTCGCCAGGTAAGGCGCTTCGGCTTCCACTTCGACCGGCAGCTGCGTCGAGCCCAGCACGCCGGCGCCCTTGGCCAGGATCTGCGCGAACTTCGCCGCGGTGATGCGGTGCTCCGTGTCGTCGGCCTGGTAGACCTGCAGACGGCAGCTCGACTCCGTGCGGAGCGTGCCGCCGCAGTCGACGAACTTCTTGTCGAGACGGGCGACTTCCGTCACGTGCACGTGCGGGCTGAGCAGCGTCGTCGTCGGGAGTTCGAAGCGTACGATCCGACCGTCCGCCTTGTTCAAGGCCTCCACGAGCTGCTGAAGGGACAAGGGGATGGGCGACAGTTTCATCGGGCAGGGAGGTCTTTGGCCACGTCGGCCGGCCAGGCGGTCAGCTGGCGGATCTCGAGGCGGCGGTATTGGCATTCCGCGGCTTCGGACTGGATCTGCAGCTTTCCGGCCTTCAGGGGGATTTCGACGGTCGAGCCCTTCTCGCGGTAGCGGGAATTCAGGATCACGTTGACCGTCTGGCCGTTGAGGCGGAAGACCGCGTCCCCGTTGAGCGCGTAGCACTCGATCACGTTCCATTCGCCGTAAGGCTTCTCCGGGTATTCCGTGCCATGCCACACACGGGCGTCGACGGTGGTCACCTTGCCGCGCGGGGCGTACATGCGCTTCTTCACCGGGTCGTCGGTGCGGATCGGGATGTCGGCCATCGCGCCGGCGAGCGGCCACTAGTCGCCGATGTCGCCTTCTTGGACCTGCAGTTCCTGGCTGCGCATCCAGTATTTCCCCTGGGCGCCGTGTTCGCCGACGCAGAAGATCAGGATGCCGTTGTCGCGGACCGCTTGCAGGCGAGGCTCCCAGCGCATCTGCCCCCAGCGCTGCTCGGTGCGCAGGTGGAAGTTGTCGTAGGACTTCAGGGTCGTCAGCGCGCCGAAGACCTGGCCCGTGATGTGCAGGACCGTCTCGCCGTCGATGTAGCGGGTCGTGAAGACCTTGAGCGGGTCGTTGTTCAGGCCCAGCACCGGATCGTCCTTCGGCTTGGCGCCGCGGACGTAGCCCGGGACCTCGTAAGCGCGATGTACCGGCCCCAGCCACTTTTCCCACTGGGAGAGCTGCGGGTCGAGCAAGGGCTGGAAGGTCGGCTCGGCGGCCTGGGCGAGGACGCCGCAGGCGAGCAGGGGGAGGAGGGCGAGGCGCATGGGATCAGCGGACGTCGCGCCAGAGCCAGGTCATCGCTTCCGGGAGGAGCATGGCGCCGTGACGGCTGTTGTGCGTGCCTTGGCCTTCGACGTAGACATGGTCATAGCCCTTCTCCTTGAGCGCGGCCGCCATCTTCCGGTTGGCTTCGGGCCAGCTGCCGTGCTCGTTCAGCAGGTCGTTGGCGCCTTCCTGCTGGTAGACGCGGATGTTCTTCCGCGGATTCGCACGGACCCAGTCGGGGTAGACGTCGCCGCCGATCTCCTTGCCGCCGCTGAGATTGGCGCGGATCTTGGTGAAGCTTCCGATGGTGGTGAACACCTTGCTGAAGGCGTCGGGGCGATGCCAGGCGGCGTTGAAGGCGCAGATGCCTCCGGAGGAAGAGCCGGCGATGGCGCGACGCGCCGGATCCTTGGAGAACTTGACGCCCTTGGATTCGGCGAGGGGGATCATCTCTTCCAGGAGGAATCTCACATAGAGGTCGGTCACGCTGTCGTATTCGAAGGAGCGGTTCGACTTGCCCAGCGCCTTGCCCTTCTTGTCCTTGCCGTTGGGGTTCTTCGGGTCCGGGGTGAACCCGGGAGCGATGAAGAGCGCGATGGTCACCGGCATCTTCTTCTGGGCGATCAGGTTGTCGAAGACCACGGGGACGCGCCATGCGCCGGTGCGAGAGGCGTACCCCGGACCGTCCTGGAAGACCATCAGCGCGGCTTCCTTGGAGGGATCGTATTGGGCGGGGACATAGAGGGCCCATTTGCGACCATAGCCCGGGAAGGTCTTGGAATCGCCCATCTCGTATTCGGTCACCACGCCCTTCGGCACGCCGGGCTTTTCCTGGGAATCGGGGCCGAGGACGTACTGGGAATCGTAGTCTGGCTTCTTGGGTTCGGCGCCGAGCAGGCTGACGGCCAGCAGGCAGGGAAGGAGGCGGAGGAGCTTCATGGGGGTGCTTCGATATGAAACACCTGCGGGGACTGACACAAGCCCAAGCGGGGTCAGCGGGCAGGCTCCTGGCCGACTTTTCGCAGCCGCCAGAGCTCGGGGAAGCGCCAATGGGTCAGCCCCATCACCCCGAAAGTCGCCAGGCCCCCGAACACCACCGAGTTCACGGTGCCCAGGAGGCGCGCGGCCAGGCCGGATTCGGCCATGCCCAGCTCGTTGGAGCAACCGATGAAGACCGCGGTCACCGCCGACACGCGGCCCATCATCTCCGGCGGCACCGACGTCTGCAGGATCGTCTGACGGATGATCACGTTGACCGCATCGGCGGCCCCTGCGACCAGGAGGAAGAAGATGGAGAAGACGAAGGCGGCCGTCAGGCCGAGGCCGAGGGCGTCCGCCAGCGCGACGGAGAGCCCGAAGCCGATGGTGCTCAGGCCGAAGACCGCGAACGAGGCGTAAAGCGCCGGGCCGGCGCGCCGGAGCGGCGGTCGGACGATGAGGTAGAGCGACATCAGCACCGCGCCCACGGAGGAAGCCCCGCGCAGCAGGCCGAAGCCGAAGGCGCCGACCTCGAGCATGTCCGCGAAGATCGGCAGCAAGGCGACCGCCCCGCCCAAGAGCACCGCGAAGAGGTCCATCGTGAAGGCGCCGAGCATCACGCGCTGGCGCAGCATGAAGTCGATGCCTTGGCGGAGGCTGATCAGGACCGGCTCGGGATGGCGGGACTGGAGGGCCTGCGTCGGCCGCAGCGCGACCGTCAGCCCGAGCGAGATCGCGAAGCACGTCGTCATCGCCGCGTAGGCGACGTTCTCCGCGTGGGCGAGGCCGTTGCTCTCGCCGAGCCAGACCATCAGGCCCGCCAGGCCGGGCCCGATGACGCAGGCCAGTTCGAACAGCGTGTTGCGCCACCGAACGCCGCCCGGAATGAGCTCGCGCGGGAGGATTTCCGCGATGAGCGCCTGCCGGGCGGTCGTCAGGAAGCTGCGGGCGAGGCCTCCGCAGACGATCACGCCGTAGATGACGGTGAGCTGGGCCCATCGGCTGGTCAGGAACTCGGGGATGAAGAGGAGCAGCCCGAGGGCCAGCATCGCCATGAGGGCGCCGATGGCGATGCGCCGGCGGTTATGGGTGTCCGCCACATGTCCGGCGAACAGGACCGCGCTCACGAACGGGATCACCTCGGCCAGGCCGATCGCGCCGAGCGCCAAGGCCGCGTTGGGGCCTTCGTCCTTGGTCAGGCGGAACACCTGCCAGGCGACGGCGACGTTCTGGATCTGGATCGCCAGCGTGCCCAGCACGATCGCCGCCAAGTAGCACCGGAACGACCGGGAGGCGATGGCGGAGGCGGAGGCCGGCGAGGCGGAAGACACGCCGACACTTCTGGGCGCGGCGAGGCCCTTAGGCAATCACGGCTTTGACGACGTGGCCGGCGACGTCGGTCAGCCGGTAGTAACGGCCCTGGAACTTGAAGGTCTGCCGTTCGTGGTCGACGCCGAGGAGATGCTGCATCGTCGCGTGGAAATCATGCACGTGCACGGGGTCCTTGACGATGTTGTAGCCGAACTCGTCGGTCTGGCCATGGACGTATCCGCCTTTGACGCCCCCGCCCGCCATCCAGAGGCTGAAGCAGCGGGGGTGATGGTCGCGTCCGTAGGAGTCCTTGGTGATCTTGCCTTGGCTGTAGGCCGTCCGGCCGAACTCGCCGCCCCAGATCACGAGCGTGTCCTCGAGCAGCCCGCGCTGCTTGAGGTCCTTGATGAGCGCGGCCGAGGCCTGGTCGGTCTGCTGGCACTGCCGCTTGATGCCGCCGGGCAGGCCGCCGTGCTGATCCCATCCTTGGTGGAAGAGCTGCACGAACCGGACCCCTTTCTCGATGAGCCGGCGGGCCTGGAGGCAGTTCGCGGCGAACGAACCGGGCGTCTTCACGCTGTCGCCGTACATCGCGAGGGTCGCGGGCGATTCCTTGGAGAGGTCGGCGACCTCGGGGACGCTCGTCTGCATGCGATAGGCCATCTCGGCCTGGGCGAGGCGCGCATCCACTTCCGGGTCGAGTTCCGCCGCGCGCTGGTCGGCGTTGAGCTTGCCGAGCGCGTCGAGCATGCCGCGGCGGGCATGCGGGGAGACGCCTTCGGGATTGGTGAGGTAAAGCACGGGTTCCTTGCCGGCCTTGAACTGCACGCCCTGGTGCTCGGAGGGCAGGAAGCCCGAACCCCAGAGACGCGAATAGAGCGGCTGATCCTTGGTGGCGTCCTGCGAGACCAGCACGATGAACGCCGGCAGGTTGTCGTTCATGCTGCCGAGCCCGTAGGAAGCCCAGGCGCCCATCGAAGGCCGGCCGGCGACCTGGTTGCCCGAGCAGAAGAAGGTGATGGCCGGATCGTGGTTGATCGCTTCCGTGTGCATCGAGCGGATCACGCAGACGTCGTCGGCGACGCCGCCGACGTGGCTGAGCAGGTCGCTGTATTCGACGCCGCTCTGCCCATACTTCTTGAAATCCGTGAACGAGCCCGCCAACGGAAGCGTGGCCTGGTAGCCGCTCATGCCCGTCAGGCGCTGGCCTTGACGCACCGAGTCGGGCAGCGGCTGCGTGTGCTTCTCGCGGAGCAGCGGCTTCGGGTCGAGGGTCTCGAACTGCGACGGCCCCCCGGCTTGGAAAAGATAGATGACCCGTTTCGCCTTCGCGGGGAAATGGGTGCCGCGGGGCAGGCCGGCGGCGTGGGCGTCGCCGACGATGCCGCGCAGGGCGAGGGCGCCCAGGCCGAGGGCCGACGTGCCGAGGAAATGCCGACGCGTGGGTCGCATCAGGCGGTCATAGGAAGGAAGTTCGGCGGCCATGTTCAGCGAGAGGTGACGGCGGCGTCGCTCGCCAGGATGGTCGAGCAGACGAGGGTGAGGGCGGCCAGCGCGGGGTCGGCAGGCATCTTCGGCAGGACCGGGGCGGGGACGGGGGCCGGATCCTTCTTTGCTTTCGCGGCGGACTTGGCCGGCTGAGGCGGAGGGGCCGCGGCGGCGGGCGGGAACTGCGGAGGATTGGCTTTCTGCACCGCGTAGAGCTCGGTCAGGGCGGCCAGCTCGGCGGGGCGCGGATCACGCGTGCAGACATGCCGGAAGGCGGCGGCGATCTGGGCGGCGGGGTCGACGGAAGCCCGGCTGACCTTGGTCGCCAGACTCTTGGCGGCCTCCACGAAGCCGGGGTTGTTGAGCAGCACCAAGGCTTGCAACGGCGTGTTGGTGTTGAGGCGTTTCGGCTGACAGACCTCGCGCGATCCCGCGTCGAAGATCAGCATGTTGTCCGGCGGCGCCGTGCGCTTGCGGAAGGTGTAGAGGCTGCGACGGTTCGCGGACTCCTGGACGCTTTCGCCGCCGATCTTCTCGACGAGCTTGCCGGAGGCCAGCAGGGCCTGGTCGCGGACCATCTCGGCCGTGAGGCGCAGGACCGGACCGCGGGCGAGGTACTTGTTGGCCGGATCCTTCTCGCGGGCCTCGGCGGTCGGGGTCGAGGACTGGCGGAAGGTGCTGCTGAGGACGAAGCGACGGAGCATCGCCTTGGTGTTCCAGCCGCTCCGCACGAAGTCGACCGCGAGCGTGTCGAGCAGCTCCGGGTGGGTGGGCAGGTCGCCTTGCATGCCGAGGTTCTCGCTGGAGGCCACCAGGCCAGCGCCGAAGACCTGCGCCCAGAGCCGGTTGATGACCACGCGGGAGGTCAGCGGGTGCCGCGGGTCGGTCAGCCAGCGGGCCAGGCCGAGCCGGTTCTTCGGCAGGTCATCGTTCCACGGGAAGATGCGCGTCGGGACCCCGGGCTCGCAGGGCTTCGAGAGGTCGGGCTTGTCGTATTCGCCGCGCGTGAGCACGTAGGTTTTCGGCGCGAGCGGCGAGTGTTCCATCGCGAAGAAGGCCGGGGCGGCTTCTTCGTGGGCGGCAAGGGCGCGGCGGGCTTGCTGGACACGCTCCCAGGCTTGGGCGAAAGCGGGGTCGGCCCGGCGCGACGCGTGCTCGGCGTGGACCGATGCGGGCAACGAGTCGACGGCGAGGCCGTGATGGACGGCGACTTCCGCCGGGGTCAGCGCCGTGCGCCAGAGCTGGATCTCGTCAAGGGAGCCGTTGCGGAAGCCGGCGTCACGGGAGCGCGAGCCGATCTCGAGGGCGTTGTCGCGGGGCTTGGCATGGAGGGTGTCACGCACGACCGTCGTCGGCACTTCGCGGCCATCGAGGTAGAGGCGCAGTCCCGAAGCCTTGGAGGAGCCGTCATAGGTCGCCGTGACGCGGCGCCACTCGTCGACCGGGAGCGCCGCGACCGTCTCGATCGAGGCGGCGCTGTTAGGCCAGAGGTGGATCATGCTCCAGCGGAGTCGGCCTTGGGTCACCAACAGCTCGATGCCCGTCGCGTCCCCGTCGCCGGTGTAGAACCCGGTCGAGTGGAGCACCGTCGCGCGGGCGTTCTTTTCGCCGAGGCGGACGAAGGCGGAGAACGTGAAGGCGTCGAAGCGGCCTAGCTGCCTGAAATCCTCGAGTTTGAAGCCCGCGTCGCCGTCGAACTTGACCGCCTGACCTAGGACGCCGGGAACGAGCTTGAGGTCCTCGGGGCTGCCGCGGCGTTCGAACTTGGCCGGCTTGCCGCCGACCGCATCGTCGACGCCGATCTTGGTGAAAGCCTCGAGCGGGAAGCGGGCGACCGGGGCCGGCACCTTCACCTCGGCCTTGGTCGGGGCGGTGCGCACGGCGACGAGGCCTTCCTCGGCGACGCGCACCGCGGCGCGGAGGTCGGCTTCCTTCCGGCGTTCCTCGTCGGATTTGTAAAGACGCACGAAAGGGGGCGGCACTTCGCCGTGGAAGGAGAGGAGCCCGTTCTCGTTCTGATCGCCGAACATCGCCGCCATCGAGAAGTAGTCCTTCTGGGAGATCGGGTCGTATTTGTGGTCGTGGCAGCGCGAGCACTCCATCGTCAGCCCCATGAAGCCATAGCCCGCGGTCATCACGCGGTCGTTGATGCCGTCCTGACGGAACTCCTCGGCGATCGAGCCGCCCTCGAAGGTCATCCGATGGATGCGATTGTAAGCGGTCGCGACGCGTTGGTCCTGGGTGGGGTTGGGCAGCAGGTCGCCCGCGAGCTGCTCGGTCAGGAACCGGTCGTAGGGCAGGTTGTCGTTGAAGGCCTTCAGCACCCAGTCGCGCCAAGGCCAGGCGAACATCGCCTTATCCCCCGTGTAGCCCCACGTGTCGGCATAGCGGGAGAGGTCGAGCCAGGCGACGGCCAGGTGTTCGCCGTAACGCGGCGATGCGAGCATCGCGTCCACCCGCTTCGCATAGGCGTCGGGCGAGGGATCGGCGAGGAAGGCCGCGACTTCCTCGTTCGTCGGCGGCAGACCCGTCAGCGCGAACGAGGCGCGCCGGAGCAGGGTGGTGCGGTCAGCCGGAGCGGAGGGCTTGAGGCCCGCCGAGGCGGCCTTGGCGGCGATGAAGCTGTCGAGGGGGTCTTTCGGCCAGGCGGGATCGGCGACGGCCGGCGACGGGTAGGCGCGCGGGCTGACGAACGCCCAATGCGGATCGTATCTCGCGCCTTGTCGCACCCAGCGAATCAGGATGTCTTTCTCGGGCTTGGTCAGCGGCCGGTGAAGTTCGGGCGGAGGCATCACTTCTTCCTCGTCCTCGCTGAGGATGCGTTGCACCAGCGCGCTCTTACCGACGTCGCCCGGCACCACCGCGACTTCGCCGCTCTTCAGTGTTTTCGTCGCCCCGGCGAACTCGTCGAGACGGAGCCCCGCCTTGCGGCCTTTGTCGGCGTCCGGGCCGTGGCAACCGTAGCAACGATCGGACAGGATCGGGCGAACCTCCCGGTTGAAATCCACCGGCACCTCGGCCGCCCAGCCGTGTGGAACGGCCAGCAAGCAAAGCATGGGGAAGGCGGCGGCGCGCATGGGGTCAAGACACTCAACTTCTCGCCACGGTTCCTGTCGAACGGCGATTCAGGTCCGAGGGTTATTCCTCATCTCAAAACCCGTCGTATCGGCTGACCCATTTGCTCGCTCGGTGCCTTTCGCTCATTTGTCATGGTGCCAGTCGGCCCGGATCGAAACGCGCGGAGTGACCAACTCCTTGTTTATGACCGAACTGGTCATATCTTTCATAAAAGAAGGTTTTCGGTCATTTGAACTTGCCAAAATCATGCGAAAAGGCCGAATAACGACATGGCGATCAAACTCTTCGGCACAGACGGCATCCGCGGCAAGGCGAACGAATATCCGATCACTCCGGAAATCGCCCTGCGTATCGGGCAGGCCATCTCGCGCGTGCTGCGCTCCAGCGGCGCGAATCATAACCGCGTCATCATCGGCAAGGACACGCGCATCTCCGGCTACATGCTCGAGACGGCGCTGACCAGCGGACTGGTCTCGAGCGGCATGGACGTGTTCCTGGTCGGACCGATGCCGACGCCGGCGGTGGCGCACCTGACGAAGACCATGGGTTGCGGCGCAGGGATCATGCTGACGGCCTCCCATAATCCTTACGAGGACAACGGCCTGAAGATCTTCGGACCGGACGGCTTCAAGCTGTCCGACGACCTCGAGGCGCTCGTCGAACAGGAGGTGCTCTACGACGTGAAGGCCAACGGGGTGACCGGCGACCGCATCGGCAAGGCCTACCGCATCGACGACGCGCGCGGCCGTTACATCGAGTTCGTGAAGCAGAGCCTCGGCAACGCCCGCCTGGACGGCATGAAGATCGTGGTGGATTGCGGCCACGGCGCCGGCTACCTCCTCGCGCCGCTCATCTTCAAGGAGCTCGGCGCCAAGGTGGTGAAGCTGGGCGTCGACCCGGATGGCATCAACATCAACGCCGGCGTGGGCGCCCTTTATCCCGAGTTCGCCGGCCGGGTCGTGAAGGAGCAGGGCGCCGATGTCGGCATCTCCCTGGACGGCGACGCGGACCGCGTGATCTTCTCCGACGCCAGCGGCGCGACCGTCTCCGGTGACCGCATCCTGGCCTTGTGCGCCTTGGCGTTGAAGGAAGAGTCCAAGCTGGCCGGCAACACGATGGTCTGCACGGTGATGTCCAACCTCGGCCTGCATGAGGCCATGCGCAAGGCCGGCGTCGGCGTGGTGACCACCGCGGTCAGCGACCGCCATGTCATCGAAGCGCTGCGCAAGGGCGGCTACTCCTTCGGCGGCGAGAACTCCGGCCACCTGATCTTCGGCGACTACGCCTCCACCGGCGACGGCATCCTCAGCGCGCTCCAGGTCCTCCGCTTCATGCGGAACAAGGGCGCCACCCTGGCGGACCTCGCCGCGGGCATGCGCGAGTATCCGCAGGCCTTGGTGAACCTCAAGGTGCGGTCGCGCATCCCGCTCATCCAGCTCGGCGCCTTGCAGGAGGAGATCCGCAAGGCCGATGCCGCGTTCGGCGACGCCGGCCGGCATCTCATCCGGTATTCCGGGACCGAGAACAAGCTGCGCATCCTGGTCGAGCACCGGGACAAGGCCGAGGTCGATCGCTGGTCCCGGTCCTTCAAGGAAGCGGTCGAAGCCGATTTCGAGAACCTCTGAGATGGGCACCTTCCATATCCCGGAGGCAGGGGAGACGACCGGCTGTCATCCGCTGACCTCGACCCGCTCCCTGGCCGATTTCCCGTTGGGCAACGTCGCGTTGCGAAGGCACCAGCAAGCCGCGCTGATCGCCGCGGGGCTGTCGGAGGCCGCCTCGGCCGAGGCGACGGTGCAGGCCCATCCCGCCGCCTGGTTCTCGCCGGCGGAACTGGCGACGTTCGTCGCCGACGCCTCCTACGCCGCGCTGACGGCGACGGATGGCGCCGTGCTCCTGCGCCGACAGGCCGGGAGCCGGGAACTGCGGGCCACGCAGTCTTTCCTCATCACCTACGGATGGGACCTGCTGCGCGCCAACGCCGAGGCGATGACCTCCCGCAAGGCCTACGCGCAGGAGTCGGTCGCGCATGCGTCGCTTTACGTGGACGGACGACTGCAGGTCGGCAAGGGCACGAAGATCCTTCCGGGCGTGGTCATCGAAGGCGACGTCATCATCGGCGACCACTGCAAGATCGGGCCCAATTGCTACATCCGCGGCTCGACCTCGGTCGGCGACAAGTGCCACGTCGGCCAGGCGGTCGAGATCAAGAACTCCATCCTCCTGCCGGGCACGAACGTCGGACACCTCTCCTATCTGGGCGATTCGATCCTCGGCGAGAAAGTGAATTTCGGCGCCGGCACCATCACGTCCAACCTGCGTCACGACGGCGGCGCCCACCGCAGCCTGATCGACGGCCGGCTGGTCGACACCGGACGGCGCAAGCTCGGCGCCCTCGTCGGGGACGGGGTGCACACCGGCATCCATACCGCGATCTACCCCGGCCGGAAGCTCTGGCCCAAGACCTCGACCTTGCCCGGCGCCGTCGTGGCCAAGGACATCCGCGCCTGACCATGTGCGGCATCGTCGGCTATGTCGGTCATGCGGCGGCGACGCCCGTCCTGCTCAGCGGCCTGCGCCGGCTCGAATACCGCGGGTATGATTCCGCCGGCGTGTCCGTCCAGGATGGCGGCCGGCTCCGGACGTTGCGCGCCGTGGGCAAGGTCGCGCGGTTGGCGGACAAGGTCCGGGCGGAGTGGGGCGAAGGCGCGCAGGCCGCGTGGACCGTCGGCATCGCCCACACCCGTTGGGCCACCCACGGCGCGCCGACGGAAGCCAACGCCCATCCGCACGCGGACGCGAGCGGCCGCCTCCGGCTGGTCCACAACGGCATCATCGAGAATTACCGGGCCCTTCGGACCAGGCTGGAGGCCAAGGGCCATGCCTTCGCCTCGGAGACCGACACCGAGGTGGTCGCGCGGCTGGTCGGCGAATATTACAAAGGCGACCTGCGGCAGGCCGTCATCGGCGCGCTTCGCCAGGTCGAAGGCGCCTACGGCATCGCCGTCATCTCGGCGGACGAGCCCGGGCGCATCGTCGTCGCGCGCAAAGGCAGCCCGCTCGTCATCGGCGTGGGCGAAGGCGAGTGCCTCATCGCTTCGGACCCGGCGGCGCTGATCGCGCACACCCGCCGGGTGATCTACCTGGACGACGGCGACGTGGCCTTGGTCACGGCCGACCGCGTCGACATCACCGACCTCGACCACGCGCCGAGGGACCGCGACGTCGCCGAGCTCGCCTTCGAGGCCGGCGCCGTGGAGAAGGGCGGCCATGCGCATTTCATGCTCAAGGAGATCCACGAGCAGCCCGAGTCGGTCCGCAACGCCTTGCGCGGACGGCTCGACCTCGCGAACGGCACCGCGGTCCTGTCCGGCATGGGCGCGAGCGCCCGGGAACTGACGGACCTGCAGCGCATCGTCATGGTCGGCTGCGGCACCTCCTTGCATGCGGGCATGGTCGGAGATTTCGCCTTCGAGGACCTCGCCGCCCTCCCGGCGGAGGTGCAGCCCGCCGCCGAGTTCCGTTACCGCAACCCGCTGGTCGACGGCCGCGATCTCGTCGTCGCCATCTCGCAATCGGGCGAGACCGCCGACACCTTGGCGGCCGTCCGCGAAGCCAAGGACAAGGGCGCCATGGTCATGGGCCTCGTCAACGTCGTCGGCTCGACCATCGCCCGGGAAGCCGGGCGAGGCGTCTACCTGCATGCCGGTCCGGAGATCTCCGTGGCCTCGACCAAGGCGTTCACGGGCCAGGTAGCCGTCCTGCTGCTGATGGCCTTGAAGCTCGGCCGGGGCCGCCGGTTGTCACGCGAAAGGGGCATGACCCTTGCCGCCGAGCTCGCCCGCCTGCCTGAACTCGTCGAAGCCGTGCTCAGGCAGGACGCCGCCATCGCGAAGGTCGCCGAAAGCATGGCTCAGCATGAGCACGCCTTCTTCCTGGGGCGCGGCCCGATGCACCCCGTCGCCTTGGAAGGCGCCCTGAAGCTCAAGGAGATCTCGTATATCCATGCCGAGGGGTACCATGCGGCCGAACTCAAGCACGGTCCGATCGCGCTCCTCACGCCGGGCATGCCGGTCGTCGTGCTCGCCAACCGTTCGCCCGTGGTCGAGAAGACCTTGGGCAACGCGGAAGAGTGCAAGGCGCGCGGCGCGCATGTCATCGCGATCGTCACCGAGGGCGGTCCCGAAGCGGCGATCGCGGATGAAGTCATCCGGATCCCTGACTGCGATCCGCTCATCGCGACCATCCCGGCCGTCGTCGCCTTGCAGCTGCTGTCCTATCATGTCGCCCGCCTGCGTGGGTGCCCGATCGACCAGCCGCGCAACTTGGCGAAGTCCGTGACCGTCGAGTAAGGGAAACGCCTCAGCGATACACCCCAGGCCCCCGCCGTTGCCTGGGACGTCGGCGGGGCCTTCCTCGACGCGTCATGAATGAACGAACCAAGAAGAAGTGCCGTTGCTGCCGGAAGACCAAGCCGTTGGACCTGTTCCATCGGCTGGAGGGCACCGCGGCGATCCACCCGTTCTGCCGGCCGTGTCTCGGCGCGGCGGCCCGGCGGCGCTCGGCGTCGCGCGGCCGGCCGCAGCCCGTCAGCACGCGGGCGTGCGCGCAGTGCGGCCAGGACCTGCCCGTGCAGATGTTCCACTGGCTCCGGGCCTCGGGCAGCTACCACAGCTATTGCCGCCCATGTCACGCGGCTTACATGGCGGAACGATATCGCCGGCTGCAGGGCGCCCGGCGGCGCGACTGAAAAGGTTTCCCGCTGGTGGCTGGACGGGGACTTGAACCCCGAACCAATTGATTAAGAGTCAACTGCTCTACCATTGAGCTATCCAGCCAGACAGCGGGATGGGAATGAGTGCAAGACGCGGGCGGGATTTCAAGAGCAAATGCACTTAAATCGGCAGAGAGTTTCCCGGTCGGGTCAGGAAGGTGTTCGGAGTGGCCAGACCGGGACTCGAACCCGGAACCAATTGATTAAAAGTCAACTGCTCTACCATTGAGCTATCTGGCCTGCCGAACGCGTCGATTACGACATGCCCGCAGTTGGGGGTAAAGAAAAATTGAACCTCAGCGATGGCCACGCTGCCGGACGGCCTCGAAAAGGCAGACGCCGGCGGACACGGACACGTTGAGGCAGGGGACCTGGCCGAGCATCGGGATGCGGAGCAGGAAGTCGCAGGTCTCGGCCGTCAGGTGGCGGATGCCGTCGCCCTCGGCGCCGAGCACGATCGCCAGCGGACCGCTCAGCTTGGCGTCATAAAGGGACAGGCTGGCCTTATGGTCGGACGTGCCCGCGATCCAGACGCCGGCGTCCTTGAGCTTCACGAGGGCGTTGCGCAGGTTGTTGGCCTGGACGATCGGCAGGGACTCGGCGGCGCCCACGGCGACCTTGCGCACCGTATCGGTCACCGGGGCGGAGTTCTTGCGGGTGATGACCACGAAAGCGCAGCCGGCGCATTCGGCGTTGCGGAGGCAGGCGCCGAGGTTGTGCGGGTCCTGGACGCCGTCGAGGACGAGGATGAGCGGATCCTTGACGTCCTTGAGCAAGGCGGGGATGTCGGCCTCGTCGAAAAGACGGATCGGCCGATGCAGGTCGGCGTGGCGCGGGGCGCGATCGTTGCTCCGGGCCATGGTCGGCTTACTTGCGGGCCAGGCGGCCCTGGGCGTGGAGCGCCTCGGCGATCTGGATGGCGTTGAGCGCGGCGCCTTTCCAGAGCTGGTCGCCCGAGACCCAGAGGGAGAGGCCGTTGTCGAAGAGCGTGTCCTTGCGGAGACGGCCGACGCCGCATTTCTCCTTGCCCGCGTAGTCGAGCGGCATCGGATACTTCTTGTTGGCCGGATCGTCGCAGAGCTCGGAGCCGGGGAAGGCGCTGATCGCCTTGCGGGCGACGGCGAGGTCGACGGGCTTCTCGAACTCGGCGCTGATGGCGATCGAGTGGGCGCGGAACACCGGCACGCGGACGCAGGTGGTCGTGACCTTGAGCCCCGGGAGGTCCATGATCTTGCGGCCTTCGTTCAGCATCTTCATCTCCTCCTTGGTATAGCCGTCCTCGAGGAACGAGTCGACCTGGGGGATGAGGTTGAAGTTGATCGTGTGCGGGTAGACCTTCGGGGCGAGGGTCTCGCCCTTGGCCCACGCGCGAGCCTGGGCGTCGAGTTCGCGCATCGCTTCGGCGCCGGTGCCGGAGACGGCCTGGTAGGTCGAGGCGAAGAAGCGCTTGAGGCCGAAGGCCTGGTGGAGAGGATAGAGGCCCATCAGCGCGATGGCCGTCGAGCAGTTCGGGTTGGCGATGATCCCTTTGTGGTTCGCCAGGTGATGGGCGTTGATCTCCGGGACGACGAGCGGGACGTCCGGGTACATGCGGAAGGCCGAGCTGTTATCGATGACGATGCAGCCGCGCTTCACGGCTTCCGGGGCGAGGGCGAGGGAGATCGAGCCGCCCGCGCTGAAGATGGCGAAATCGAGGCCTTCGAAGGCTTCCGGCTTGGCTTCCTGGACGGTCCATTCCTTGCCGCCATAGGTGACCTTGGAGCCGGCCGAACGGGCCGAGGCCAGGGGGCGGAGCTCGGCCACGGGGAAGTTCCGCTTGGCCATGAGCGCCAGCAGTTCTTGACCCACCGCGCCTGTCACGCCCACGATGCCGATACGATATGCCATGTTCTGAGTTCGAGTTAGGTTTGAAGAAGGAGGTGACCGAACGCCTGAAGGGGCTGGGTCTGCCTCCAGCGGAAGATTGCATCGTTGTGTCGATTGACCAGCAAAAACTATGGCATTTCCGCGGCCAGGACTGCGAAACCTACGTCGTCAGCACCGCCCGGGCCGGACGTGGCTGCGTCCAGGATTCGCAACAGACGCCCACGGGCCTCCATCAGGTCGGCGAGAAGTTCGGCGAAGGCGCCGCCGTCGGCATGGTCTTCAAGGCGAGGCAGGCGACCGGCAAGCTGGCCGCCGAATGGCCGACCCCGGAAGACAACCTCATCACCTCCCGCATCCTCTGGCTTGATGGCCTGGAGGCGGGACATAACCAAGGCACGGACGGCCAAGGCAGGGTCGTCGACACCCGTCGCCGCTTCGTCTACATCCACGGGACGAACCAAGCCGACAAGCTCGGCCGGCCGAACAGCCACGGCTGCGTGCTCCTGTCCGACCATGATGTGATCCGGCTGTTCGCCTCCGTGCCCGTCGGCACCAAGGTGCTGATCCGCGACTAGCGCGGACGCTTCAGTTTCGCCGCGTCCTCCGGCTTCAGGGCGGTCGGCCACCAGGCCTCCAGCATCTCCTTGGCCACGGGTCCGGCGGTCTTGCCGCCCCAGGTGTTCGTGTCGGTCTGGCCTTCGACGAGCACCGCGAAGGCGACGACCGGGTGGTCGGCGGGCGCATAGCCGATCATCCAGGCCAGGTGGGCTTTCACGCCTTTCTTGAAGTACTCGGAAGTGCCCGTCTTGCCGGCGTAAGGGAGGCCTTCGATGCGGGCGACGCGCGCGGTGCCTTCTTCGACGCAACGGACCATGCCGCCCCGCAACGCCTCGAGCTGCTCGCGGTTGAGCCCGATGGGTTCGGCGCCCACGTGCTTGCCGGTGCGTTCCACCGAGTGGATGACGGAAGGGACGGTGCGCGTCTCGCCGCGGGCGATGGAGGCGGCCACGCAGGCCATGTGCAAGGGGGTGGTGAGGAGATAGCCTTGGCCGATGGAGACGTTGGCCGTGTCGCCGTCGTTCCAAGCGCCGGCCCCGATGCGCTTCTTGTAGGCCCGATCGGGCACCACCAGGCCGCGGCTCGCGGCGTAAGGAAGTTCGGACATCGGTTGCCCGCCTTGGTCGAAGTCGCTGACGGTCTGCAGCAGCGGGGTATCCAGCCCGAACCGGCGTGCTTCCGCGGCCAGGGCGTCGATGCCGGTCCGGACGCCGACCTGGTAGTTCCAGACGTTGCAGGACACCGCGAGCATCTTGTCCAGGTTCACTTCGCCGTAGCCTACCGGTTCGTGTTCCGGGAAATCGCGATCGCCCACCCGGTAGGATGGGCCGCAGTCGAGGATGTCATCCCAGTCGACGATCCCGCGACGCATGCCCGCGGTGGCGGTGATCAGCTTGAAGGTGGAGCCGGGCGGGTAGAGGCCCTGCGTCGCACGGTTGAGCCAGCCTCCGTCCTTCTCGACTTCGTCGTAGTATTTGGAGGACACCCGGTCCGCGAGGCGGTTGGGATCGAAGGAGGGTTGGCTGGCGAGGGCCAGGATCTCGCCCGTATGCACGTCCAACATCACGGCGGCGGCGGGCAGAAGCTCGCCTTGCGGGTCCTTGAGCTTGGCCAGCGCGGCCTCGGCCACGAGCTGGATCCGGTAATCCAGGGAAAGGATCACGTTCCCGCCTTGGACGGGTTCGCTGTACCTGAGCCGGGTCTGATTGTACCCGGAGGAGGTCTTGGTCCAGAGCTCCCAGCCGCTGCGGCCGCTGAGCGATTGGTTGTAGCTGAGTTCGACCCCCGCGGCGCCGGTCTTGCCGGTGTAGCGGAGTTTCTGCATCGATTCCAGGCGGACCTCGGAGATGTCGTCGACGTTCTCCGGCAGGGCGTCGGTGTCCCGGACATACCCGAGCACATGGGCCGCCATCGCGCCGAAAGGATAGGTGCGGACGATGTCCTGCTCGAGCCGGATCGGTCCTTCGACCGGGAACTGCTCGATGAAGCGGGCGACCGACTTCGTGCCATCGTCGGCGGCCAAGGCCTGGTCGGCGACCGGGAAGGCGAGGTCGTTGATGAGGGTGAAGGGCAGGGCGCGCCGTTCGCGCAGGTGGCGGCGCAGTTCCTCGATGTTGACCTGGCGTTCGGCCGGCGCGGTCACCGGGGTGAGCTTGCCGACCGGCCTGCGGGCCTTCGTGGCGCGGTTGGTCTCGTCGATGACGAACCAGACCTTGTTCAGCCAGCCTTGCAGGACGCGCACCCGCGCGTCTTCCATGATCTTCTCGCGGTCGATGCTCACGGCCTCGCGGGCCTTCTCGGCGGCGAGCAGCCGGAGGTACTCCGCGCGGATCTCCTTCTGCAGCGCGGCCAGGTCGGCCTTGACGCTCCAGCGCGCCCGGTTGTCCACCAAGGGGAACCCGTTGCGGTCGTAGATGCGTCCGCGGGCGGGCGGACGCAGCACGACGCGCCGGCTCTGGGTGTCGGACTGCTCCTTCAGGTCGGTGGATTGGATCAGCTGGCGATAGGCGAGGCCGCCGACGACATAGAGGAAGCCGAGGGCGAAGAAGAAAAAGACGCCGTAGAGCCGGAGTTTCTCGACCGGGGTGGACGGCAGCACACGCTGGTCGGCGGATTCCTTCATGGCGTGTCGACGGCCGGAGGGACGCCGAGGCGGTCCAGGGCCGCGTTCTGGGTGAGGGCGATCGGCACCAGCCCGAGCGTGCCGACCACGCCGGCAAGCAGCAATTGGGCGAACAGCTGGCCAAACAGGCCGGTCGCCGGCGCCGGCGAGACGTAGGCCGCGCCCAGGAACCAGACCAGGCAGGCCGCGACATTGAGCACCGCCGCCGCCCGCAGCATGGCCGGCGTGGTCCGGAGCATCGGGCGATGCGTGGAAAGGAAGATCGACGCGCCCACCAGCGAAAGCGCCAGCAGGCCGTCGGGGACAGGCCGGCGCGCCTCGAACAGGAAGCCGACGCACGCCGCGAACAGGATCGACTGCCACCGCTTGAGGCGGCGGCTCGGCGCGATCAGGCAGGTGCCGGAGACGAAGAAGACCAGCGAGGAGGAAGCCAGCGTGTCCGAGGCCAGGTCGGCGCCGAGCAACCAAGGGTAGGTCGCGAGCAACAAGATGACCCAAGCCCAGCCCATGGTCACTGGAATTGGTCGCCCTGCATCAGGGCTTCGCCCGGATTCTGGTGCAGGGGCACGAGCACGGAGACTTCCTGCAGGTTGTAGAGATCGCGGGAGGGGATCAGCAGGCTCTCCTTGAAGTTGCCGACCTGGGTCGCGTAGGTGCCCCCGTCGAGGTAGCCCAGCATCAGGCGGCTGGGAAAGACCCCGCCCATGCCCGTCGTGAAGACGCGGGCCGGCTGGCCGGCCGGCATGGAGTAGTCGCGAGGGATCACGCTGACGCGGGCCTTGGCGGTGCCGAGCGAATTGGAGGCCACGCCGTTCACGAGCACGATGCTGTTCTGGTCGTCGCCTTCCAGGTAGGCGGTGCAGCGGAATCCCGGGCTCGTCACGAGGTCGACCTCGCTGGTGGTGAGATGGACCGCGGTCACGCGCCCGACGACGGTGTTGCCGAAGACGACGGGGGCGCCGGGGCGGATGCCGTCGTTGCGGCCCTTGCGGATCACGATGCGCTGCCACCAGGAGGAGCTGTCGCGGCTGGCGACCCGGGCGACCACGGACATGTACTCCGCGGGGACGTTGTAATGCGCGATCTCGCGGAGGCGCACGTTCTCGCGGCGGATATCCTCGAGCGCGTTGATCTTGATCTCCAGGGCGGCGTTGATGCGGGCGAGGTCGCGGCCGGCGGCGGTCAGCTCCTCGACGCTGCGGCTTTTCTTCTCCCAGAAGGTGGCGAGGTCGCGGGACTTGCCGACAAGATGCAGGGCGGGAGCCTGGAATTCGACGAAGGCCTCGCGGTTGAAGCGGCGGACCGCGCTCGGCAGCAGGATCCACAGCGCCACGAAGACGGCGAGGGCGACGTAGGAGGCGCGGGCGCCTTGGCGGTTCTGGTCCATGGCGGGGAGGCCCGCGGTCGGGGCTTAGTCGCGACCGCTCCAGCGGGAGGAGTTCGCGAGGATCTTGCCGGTGCCGTTCACCACGGCGCAGAGAGGGTCTTCGGCCACGAAGACCGGGAGGCCGGTCGCCTCGGAGATGGCGCGATCGATCTTGCGGATGAGCGAACCGCCGCCGGCGAGGACGATCCCGCGGTCGACGAGGTCGGCGGACAGTTCGGGCGGGATGCGTTCGAGCGAGCCCTTCACGGCCTCGATGATCTGGTTGATGTTGTCGGCCATGGCTTCGCGGACCTCCTGGGAGGTCAGGTGCAGCTGGCGGGGCAGGCCGGTGACGTTGT
>CAZXSI010000015.1:0-33832 GCA_964643215.1 uncultured Klebsiella sp.
TGAGGATGCCTTCGATCAGCTTGTACATGTCCTCGCGGTCGATGAAGGACATCTCCAGGTCGACCTGCGTGAATTCCGGCTGGCGGTCGGCGCGGAGGTCTTCGTCGCGGTAGCAACGGGCCATCTGGTAGTAGCGTTCCACGCCGGCCACCATGAGCATCTGCTTGTACTGCTGCGGGGACTGCGTGAGCGCGTAGAATTCGCCGGGGTTGGTGCGGCTCGGCACGAGGAACTCGCGGGCGCCTTCCGGGGTGCTCTTGAAGAGGGTCGGGGTCTCGATCTCGAGGAAGTCCTGGCTGTCGAGCTCGGCGCGGATGGCGCGGGCGGCCTTGGCGCGGAGCTTGAGCAGGCCGATGTTGCGGGGGCGACGCAGGTCGAGGAAGCGGTATTCGAGGCGGAGGTCCTCGTTCACCTTGTCGGCCTTGTCGTCGTCCATCGGGAACGGCAGGTCGGCGCAGACGTTGTGGACGGCCAGGGATTCGGCGGCGATCTCGATGCTGCCGGTGGCGAGCTTGCCGTTGACGGTGTCGGCCGAACGGGCGCGGACCTTGCCGGTGATCTCGATGACGGATTCCGTCTTCAGGCGCTGGGCGATTTCCTGGATACCGTTGGCGCCCGGATTGAAGACCACCTGGGTCATGCCTTCGCGGTCGCGGAGGTCGACGAAGGTCACGCCGCCGAGGTCGCGCTTGGTGTCGACCCAACCCACGAGGGTCACGGTCTGGCCGGCGTCGGCGGGGCGGAGGGCGTTGCAGGTATGGGTGCGTTTCATGGGGTCGGGACGGACGGAATCGAGGGGTATGGTTAACGGACGGGGAAAACCCTAGTCAAAGACCAATTTGGAGGGGCAGGGATAGGGGTAGGGATAGGGCTAAGCTTTGCAGGGTTATGGGGAGGGGAGGGCTAGATTCAAGGGGCACGGGCAGAGGGTGTCAGAGGTTGGCGGTCAGGTGCGAAGAACATCGGACGTCGAAAGTTCGGTCTCCGCCCTTTGCAGACGGATAGGCGGATCACGAGGTCACGGTGGCTACGCACGCCCAACCGCAAACCGCTAACCGCCCATCGTTTCGGGTGGGCAGGATGCCGTTACGGGGCTTAAGTCTTCCTATGCGCACCCCCGCACTCTTGGCCGCCTGCCTGCTGGCGGCGCCCCTTCCTGCCGCCCCCGAGAAGATCGAGATGGCCGGCTACCTGCTCGTGCCGACCGAGCGGGTGCCGGACAGTTACGATGCCGGCTTCTCGATCTACGCCGCGGCCTGGCCGTTGTTGAAGCAATACCCGGGGCATCGTTTCCAGACCGGCCTCTTCGGCACCTGGATGCATCCGCAGTACCTCGGCGAGAAGCCCAAGGATCTTTACAACGACATCGAGGGCGGCCTCGGCTGGTGGCGCGACACGCGCTTCCCGACCGAGACCCCGAAGTTCATCATGGGCGGCGTCGGCGTGAACTTCTACGACATCGCCAACGGCCCGGCTTACGGACGCGGCACCTGGGAGGATCCGCGCGGATTGTACGGCGTCGCGCAGCTCACGCCCTGGCTGCTCTTCCCGCTCGACGGCCTCAACCTGAAGCAAGGCGTCAACGGCGAGCTGTTCGGCTACGGCTATCTCCCGATGCCGTTCGCGCAGCCTAAGGCGAAGACCGAAGGCAAGGACGTCCCCACGGGCGACAACTGCTGGACGCTCTTCCTGAACACGGCGAACTTCAAGGGGCCGGTCTGTTTCTTCACGCCGAACTTCTGGTCGCGGGCGGCCGTCCGTAATCCGGCCGTCGCCGGACAGATGCTGGATTCGCGCGGCTCGGACCCCAACAAGCATTTCCAGATGGAGACCCAGTACGTGCCCGCCGCGCAGGCCAAGGACGCCAAGGGCGACACCTATGCGCGGGTCGCCCCGACCGCTTTCCCCGTCGGCTCCGACGGCACGACCGTCGTGCTGCACCGCCTGACGTCTTATGACCGCCGCGCGCTCTACGACGGCGTGAAGGCCTGGTTCGACGGCGGACCCGTCGCGACCGGCGCGATCAATCCCGCGGGCGCGTTCATCCAGAACTTCAAGAACAACGGCGGCTCGACTTGGAGCATCTACAAGCAAGGCACCAAGCGGGAGGCCAAGCCCGGCCTCGCCTGGAAATCGTTCGCCACGCCGCATTCGCCGGACCCGATGACTTACGGGTACAAGTGGAACGACGAACTCGTGACCCGGGCGGGCGGGCTCGTGACCCTGCCGCAGTATTATCGCTTCGGCGCGGGCGGTAAGAACGGGCAGTGGACGCCGGTGAAGCCCGCCGAAGTCCCGGCCGCGACCGGCCTCGCCGAACTGGCGTTCGACCGCCCCAAGGAGAAGCCGCAGGATCCCCGCACGACGCCGGACGGCGCGCAGACGAGCTGGAAGGTGCCCGGCCCGAAGGCCGGTCCGTTCCAGGCCTTCCTCGGCGACGGCAGCATCGTCACCTACTACTGGTATCGTTTCGCCGACCAGCCCGCGATGCTCAACGCCGACCTCACGCCGGCCGAGCGCGAAGCCCTGCAGGCCAAGGTCGAGAAACTCCACCGCGCCTGGACCAAGGACCGCGACTACCTCGCGCCGCCGACCGTCGGCCGGCTCGCCGCGCTCGATCCCGCGCTGGTCCTGACCCCTCCCAAGGGCCTCGAAGTCGGCTACGTCCCCATCGCCACGCGCCAGGAATTGGCTCCGGCGAAGTAGTGGGCCCGCTCAGCGGCGGTCCAGGTCCTTGGTCTCGACCGGTTCGACGTGCGCGAGGTGCTCGGGGTCCTTCTTTCCCGTGAGCACCTTGATCAGGCACCAGACGAAGAGTCCGGTCACCGCGCCCACCGAGATGAGCATGAAGAGAAGTCCGGCGGTAGTCATGGTCGTAAGGTCTGTGGCTCAGCGGGCGTCCCAGCGTTTGCCGGCGCGGTTGATCATCAGCGCCGTGAAGGCGGCGAAGAGGACGAGGAAGAAGGCCGTGAGGCGGGCGACGCCGCTGGGCGGGTGGCCGGGGCCGCCGACGAGGTCGAGGATCGGGTCGGTCGGGGCGAAGACGGGCGCGCCGAAGGAGAGGTTCCAGCCGGCGACGTTCTTGAGGACGAACATCAGGAAGATGGCGGTGAGGAAGGCCGGGGACAGCCAGCGGATGACGAACTTGAAGACCCGCGGGATGCGGAGGTCCGCGCCATGGTGCGCCTCGGTCCAGCCGCGTTCGGTGCCGAAGGCGAAGTTGAAGACGTAGATCAGGATCGTCCCCTGCAGGAAGATGCCGATGTCGCCGATCCAGAAATCCACGGTGGAGAGGGCCTTCAGGCCTTCGCTGAACCATACCACCAGCGTGCAGCCGACCGCGGTGATGAAACCGAGGAGCGCGACGGAGCCGCGTCGGTCGAGGCCGAGGCCTTCCTCGAGGAAGGCGATGCCGGGCTGGAGCATCGACAGCGAAGAGGTGATGGCGGCGATGAAGAGCAGGACGAAGAACAGTCCGCCGAAGAGGTGGCCGTAGGGCATGCCGGCGAAGACCTGCGGGAGCACGTTGAAGCCCAGGGCGAAGGTGCCGCCGGCGACGGCGGAGGCGCCGAGGAAGGCGAAGGCCGCCGGGACGGTGATCAGGCCGCCGAGGCCGACCTCGCAGAATTCGTTGGCGGCGGTGGCGGTCAGGCCGCTGAGGACGACGTCATCCTTTTTCTTGAGGTAGCTGGCGTAGGTGATGATGACGCCGAAGCCCACCGAGAGGGTGAAGAAGATCTGGGAGGCCGCCTTGAGCCAGACGGCCGGGTTCGAGAGCCCTTTGGCGATGTCGTGCGGGTTCCACATGTAGCCCAAGCCGTTCCAGACGCTCAGCTCGGGCTTGGTCGGGTCCGGCGTGCCGAGCGTCATCACGCGCGCCAGCAAGGCCAGCGCGATGACGATCAGCAGCGGCATGCCCCAGTTGCAGATGAACTCGATGCCTTTGGAGAGGCCGCGGTAGATGATGACGAAGTTGAGGACGAAGACGCCGATGAAGAAGAGGAACGGCCCGCTGAAGCCGAGGATCGAGCCGTCGGCGAACTGGCCGGTGAAGGCGCCGAAGAAGCGGGCGTAAGCGGCCGGATCCTTGCCGAGGTCGAGCCCGCCGGTGAAGCTGTGCCAGGCGTAGCCGAGGCACCACGATTCGATGACGACGTAGTAGAAGTAGACGCCGACGGGGATGATGAAGCCGAGCAGGCCCACGTATTTGCCCCAAGGCTTGCGGATGATGGCATGGAAGATCCCCGGCGAAGAGTTGTAGCCCTGCGTGCCGCCGAAGCGTCCGAGCGTCCATTCGACCCAGCAGATCGGCAGGCCGACGATCAGGAGCGAGACGAAGTAGGCGATGAGGAAGGCGCCGCCGCCGGTCTCCTTGTCGGCGACCAGTCCGGGGAAGCGGAGGAAGTTGCCCAGGCCGACGGCGCTGCCGGCGACGGCCATGATCACGCCAAGTTTCGAGCTCCAGCCATCGGGTTGTTTGGTCGTCATCGTCAGGGGTTGCCAGGTTTTGTAGGAAAGAGCAGGGGGAGTGCAATGCTGGGACGCAGTCCCAGCGAAGGTGGTGGCGGTTGGCGGTCAGCGGTTGGATGAGGGTTGCATGCGTGCCGACGGCCGAAATACGTGTCCCTTTGGCAGGTGTTTGTTGGGCTAGCCGCTAACCGCTGACCGCCAACCGCTACCACCATATGCCCGTCATCCCCCTATTCTTCTCGCCCTTTCCGTTTCCTCTACTCACTTTGCGTCAATGCCGTTCGCATCCTTAGGCCTCGACGCCTCCATCCTCAAAGCCGTGGCCGACCAGGGCTACACCGAGCCGACGCCGATCCAGAAGGCCTCGATTCCGGTCATCATCGAGGGCAAGGATGTCATCGGCGTGGCCCAGACGGGCACCGGCAAGACCGCCGCTTTCACCCTCCCGCTGCTGACCCGTCTGGTCCGCACGAAGTCGGGCGCCCACCAGGGCAAGGTCCGTTGCCTGATCCTCGCCCCGACCCGCGAGCTCGTCGTCCAGATCGCCGAGAACGTGGCCGCCTATTCCCGTTACGCCGGCGCGACCGTCGCCACCTGCTACGGCGGCGTCTCCGAGCGTCCCCAGATCGCCGCCCTCCGCCGGGGCTGCGACTTCCTCATCGCCACCCCGGGCCGGCTCCTCGACCTCGGCGGCCAGGGTCATGGCGATTTCTCCGCCGTCGAATACCTCGTGCTCGACGAAGCCGATCGCATGCTGGACATGGGCTTCCTGCCCGCGATCAACACCATCGTCCGCGCGCTTCCGAAGGATCGCCAGACCCTGATGTTCTCGGCCACCCTCTCCCGCGAGATCGAGACCCTCACCAAGCAGTATCAGCGCGACCCGGCCCTCATCGAGGTCGGCCGCCGCTCCAATCCCGCCGAGACCGTGACCCAGCTGCTCTACGAGTGCCCGGGCGCCCTCAAGCAGGTCATGCTGCACCATCTCCTGAAGGACGAGGCCTTGAAGATGGTCCTCGTCTTCGCGCGCACCAAGCACGGCGCCGACCGCATCTGCCGCAAGCTCCAGGGCGCCGACATCAGCTGCGCCGCCATCCACGCCAACCGGTCGCAGAGCCAGCGCCAGCGCGCCTTGCAGGCCTTCAAGAACGGCGAGATCCGCGTGCTCGTCGCGACCGACATCGCCTCGCGCGGCATCGACGTCGACGGCATCTCCCACGTCTTCAACTTCGACTTCCCCGACCAGCTCGAGGACTACGTCCACCGCATCGGCCGCACCGGCCGCGCGCTCGCGACCGGCACCGCCATCACCTTCGTCACGCGCGAGGACCTCGGCGAGCTCCGCCGCCTCGAGCGCATCGTCGGCAAGCATCTCCATTGCGGCAAGCTGCCCGGCTTCGACTACACCCAGCAGGCCCCGGCCCGCACCCCGGAAGACTTCCAGCGTCACCAGGATCCCCGCGCCGGCGCCCACCATAGCGAACGCGAAGGTCGCCCCCAGGGTGGCCGTCACGGCGGCTACCGCGCCTCCCAGGGCAACTACCGCCCCTTCGGCCGCCCGGGCACCCGCCGCAGCGGCGGACCTAAGTAAGCCGAGGATCTGAGGGCCGGTTGGCCCGAGGTTTGCATCAGCCCGGTGAGCCCGGGCTTTTTTGCGCCTGTCCGCGCGGCGTGCCTTTGCGGCAGGCGTCGCTGCAGAATCGGACCTCGTCCCAGCAGCGGGCCCATTTCTTCCGCCAGAGGAAAGGGCGCCGGCAAACCGGGCAGGTCTTGGCCGGGAGGTTCGCTTTCTTGACGTCGCGCATGGCTTCAGTGTGACGGGGGCGTTGCGCGGCGCAAACGGGACTAGGCTTCCGGGGTGGTCTTAGCCGTGGTCTCGGCCCGTGCGCGTTCGAGTCGGGTGATGCGTCGGTCGAGCGGGAAGTAGATCAGGAAGGGGGCGGCCAGCGCCGCCAGGATGACCGCCGTGAGGCTTATCGCATCCAGGAAAGGGTGGATACATAGGTCGATGGCCAAGGCGCCGACCAAGATGGTCAGCCCGCTGAACAAGGCGCCGAGGATGGCCATCGCCCGATGGCCCCGGCTGATCTCATCGCCGCCCTCGGGGGTCACAAGGTCGGGGAGGGCGTCGGCACCGACGAAGATCCCGAGGATCGAGACGACGACCTGGCCGAGCACCAATGCGATACGGGCGATTTTTCCCATCGGTGGCATTAAGTCGTCGCGCCCGAACCGTGCAAACGGAATTGGTCGGCGTCGCTTGCCTCAGGCCCCTTTCGTCTTCCCTTTGGGTCCGTGCCCCCGACCGTCCGTCTCATCCTTGGCGACCAGCTTAACCCCGAGCATTCCTGGTTCGGGAAAAAGGACGCATCGGTGACCT
Source organism: uncultured Klebsiella sp. (assembly GCA_964643215.1). Lineage (GTDB taxonomy): Bacteria > Verrucomicrobiota > Verrucomicrobiia > Opitutales > UBA953 > UBA953. The sequence continues at coordinate 6,851 of CAZXSI010000015.1, forward strand.
ACGTCTTCATGGAGGTCCGCGCCGAGACGGATTACGTCGTGCATCACGCCCAGAAGGTGATCGCGATCTTCGCCGGCATGCGCCGCATGGCGGAGCTGCTCCGCATGAAAGGCCATCAGGTCCGATACTTCCGCCTGGGCGACAAGGACAACCGCCAGAATTTCGCCGAGAACCTCCGCGCCGTCTTCGCCGAGACGAAGGCCGGGCGCTTCGAGTATCAGGAGCCCGACGAATGGCGGCTGGACCAGGACCTGCGCGCCTTCGCCGCCGCCTGCGGGCTGGTCACGGCCTGCGTCAGTTCCGAGCACTTCCTGGACGGACGGGGCGGCGTGGCGGCCCATTTCCAGAAGGATGCCAAGCGTTGGCTGATGGAATCGTATTACCGCAAGATGCGCGTCCGGACGCGCCTGCTCCTCGAGCAGGACGGCTCTCCGTTGGGCGGCGAATGGAATTACGACAAAGAGAACCGGAAACCTTGGAAGGGAACGCCGCCGCCACCGAAGTCGTGGGACGCGTCCCATGACCACTCGGCGATCTGGGCGGAGATCCAGTCCGCCGGCGTCAAGACGATGGGCAAGCCCTGCGAGAAGGATTTCCCGTGGCCGGTCGACCGCAAGGAAGCCTTGGCTCAGCTGGACGCCTTCATCGGGCGCGGTCTGCCGGATTTCGGCGACTACGAGGACGCGATGCATACGTCGTCGGACCGGCTTTTCCATTCCCGCCTGTCGTACGCCTTGAACGTGAAGCTGCTCTCACCGATGGAGGTCGCCCAGGCCGCCGCCGAGGCCCATGCCGGCGATCCTAGGCGTTATCCGCTCGCGGCCACGGAGGGCTTCGTCCGGCAGATCATCGGCTGGCGCGAATACGTCCGCGGGGTCTACTGGGCCAAGATGCCCGGTTATGCCGAGGCCAACGGCCTCGGGCACACGCTCTCGCTCCCTTCCTGGTTCTGGACCGGCAAGGTGAAGATGAACTGCCTGCGGCACTCCGTGGGTCAGTCGCTCGACACCGCCTATGCTCACCACATCCAGCGGCTCATGGTCATCGGTTCGTTCTGCCTGACCGCCGGCATGGATCCCGCCGAGGTCGAGAAATGGTATCTCGGCGTCTACATCGACGCCTTCCAGTGGGTCGAATTGCCGAACGTGATCGGCATGAGCCAGCATGCGGATGGTGGCTTCCTGGCCAGCAAGCCGTATTGCTGCGCCGCGAGCTACGTCTCGAAGATGTCGAACTACTGCGGCGGCTGTCCCTACGACCCGAAGGATCGCACCGGCCCGCTGGCCTGTCCGTTGAACGCGCTCTACTGGGACTTCTGGCTGCGGCATCAGGACCGCTTCCTCAACAACCCGCGCATCGGCATGGCCGTCCGTCAGGCCGCGAACATGTCGACCGCCGAACAGGCCGCCGTCCGCAAAAAGGCGGCGGAACTGAGGGCCGGCATCGAGGATCTCTGAGTCCTCAGCGTTTCACCGGCACGACGTACTCCACGTAGCCGATCATCATCTCGTCATAGGTCTGCTGGCCCCATTTGACCGGTTTGGACGGGTCGGGGTTGGCGCGGTTGCCCGAGCTGTTGTCGTAGGCGGCGGTGATCCGGAGCGCACTGCCTCGCGGGAAGACCTTGGGCTGCTTGAAGTCATAGCGCAGCTGCCAGTTGAAATCGTAGCGGGGGATGTCGAGCAGGAGTTCCTCGCGGCCGTCGGGGTGGACGAGCTCGTACCTGAAAGCCTTGCCGCGCACGTGCATATGCGCGAGCAGGTTGGTCACCGTGAGGTCGACGGGGACGCGCTGGGTCTTGGTCTCGACGTGGTTCGCCTCGTTCGGCGGGATGTTCAGGTCGCGTTTCGCCACGCCGACCGTCCGGATCTCCAGCCGCGGAGATTCCTTGGCGAAGATCAGCCCGAGACGCATCCTTTCCTGGACCGGCTTGCCGCTCGGGGTGTAATGGATCTGGAAGCTCAGGCGTGAGCCGGCCGGCAACTTGCGGGCGATGCCGTCGTCGAACACGCGGGCGCTGTTGCCGGGCACGTAGATGGCCCAGTAGTTCTCGGCGGCGTTCCCGGCGATCTTCGTGCCCGGCGCGTGCGCCATCACGATGACATGGTGGACGACGTCGCGCGCGGTCGGGATGATCTCGTAGGCCTTCACCCACTTGTCTTCGGCGAAGGCCGTCGTGACGATGTCGGTCTGATAGGGCATCACGCCGGATGCCTTGATGGAATAGGCCCTGCTGAGGGGGATGATGGCGTCGGGCTTGCCGATCGTCCATTCGCCGTCGAACTTCAGCGGCGCCGGGGCCTCGGCGGGGTCGCCGAGCGGCCGGTCCGGGGAGTCGATCCACGCGAGGAGGTCGGCCTTGTCCTTGGCCCCGAGGGAGCAGTCGTTGGCGAACGGGCTCGGGCCGCCGTCTTTCGGCGGCGCCGCGAACCAAGGCGGCATGGTGCCTTCGGCGACCACGCGCCGGATCGTGCGGGCGTGGTCCTTGACCGAGATGAGGTCGTCGAGCGGGAAAGGCGCGATGCCCTGGTCATGATGGCAGCGGACGCAGTTCTGCTGGAGGATGCGCGCGACGTCGCGGTGGTAGGTGACGGCGGTCGTCAGGCCGTTGCCGGGCCGGAGGTCCAGCTCGCAGCCCGGGGCGGAGGTGGCGGGGGTCGTGACGGGCCGGCTGGCGGCGGTTTCGGCGATCGCCTCCGCGAGGTAGCGACGGGTCGGGCGTTCACGGCTGTAGTCGGCGCCGTATTGGTCGTCCAAGGCGCCGCGATAACGCAGGGTGCGACGCGCATCCAGCAGGAAGACCTCGGCCGTGGTCCTCGCCCCGAGCGCCCTGGCGAGGGCGCCGCCGACATCATGGCAATAGGGCGATGTCAGTCCGGCCGACTTGAGCTGCTCCCGGATCTCCACGGGTTTCTCGCCGGCCATCGCGTTCACGACGAGCAGCGCGATCCCTTGGGCGGCGAGGTCCTTCTCAAGCGCCGCGAGGGAAGGCAGGATGCGCTTGCTGATCGGGCAGGTGGAGCTCGACATCGCGATGACGAGTCCCTGCTGGGCGCTCAGTTCGCCGAGGCGACGGGTCTTGCCCGTGAGGTCGACGAAGGCCTGGTCGGGGATCAGCCGGCCGACTCCCAGGTGGCCGGCATGCTCAGGCACCGGGCCGGAGGTGCGGGCGGTCGCGGCGAAGGCCGAGCCGGCCAGCAGGAGGACGATGAGGGTGAGCCGAGCCATCACCGTTTTAAAACCAGCAAGGGCGCAAGGTTGCGGGGCTTGGGCCTACTTCTTCGCCGCCTTTTTCTTGCCCTTGCCGGCGTTGGCCGGCGTCGCGTCCACGCCGAACAGCGGGAAATCCGGATTAGGCACGCGGGCCGCGGTCATCTTCGCTTCGAGCTCCTTGACGACCTCCGGGAATTTCGCGGCGAGGTCGGTCGTCTCGTTCGGGTCGGCGTCGAGGTCGTAGAGCTGGGTCACGACCGGGGCCTTGGCCTGGGCTTTCTTGGCCATGTCGGTGCGGATGGCCTTCCACTTGCCGTCCCAGATCGCCTGCTGCGAGCCGTAGCCAGGGAATTCGCGGTAGAGGGGGGCGAGGCGCGGGGTATCGGTACCCTTGAACGCCGGGAGCAGGCTTTCGCTGGCGATATCGGAGGAGAGCTGCAGCTTTGCTCCGGCAACCTGCGCGAAGGTCACCAGCCAGTCCTCGAAGCCCGAGATGCGGTTCGACCGCGTGCCGGCCTTGATGCCTGCGGGCCAGCGGACGACGGTGGGTTCGCGGATGCCCCCTTCGTGGAGGGAGCCCTTGAGGCCTTTGAGCCCGCCGGCGGAATTGAAGTATTTCGTGTCGACGCCGCCGGCGTCATGCGTGGCGCCGTTGTCGCCGGAGAACACGATGAGCGTGTTGTCCGCGACGCCGGCCTTCTCGAGCGCGGCGAGGATGCGGCCGACTTCCTTGTCGAGGCGCGAGATCATCGCGGCGTAGGTCGTGCGCGGGGTGCGGTTGGGGCTGTAGCCGCCTTTCTGCGGGGCATAGGGGGCGGCTTCGGTGATCACGCCCTCGTACTGCTTCAGCTCCTCGGCCGGGACCTGCAGGGCCACGTGCGGCAGCGGCGAGGCGTAGTAGAGGAAGAAAGGCCGGCCCTTGTTCTGCGCGATGAAGGCTTCGGCGCCGAGGATGGTGCGTTCGCTCAGGAAGTCCTTGCCGATGAAAGGGGCGTAGGCCTTGGGATCCTGCGGATCCGCGTCGGCGGGGAAGACGCCGTGGCCGGGGGTGCCGTCGGGCCCGTTGTCGAGCGGCACCTTCTTGCCGTCATCCTGGATGTAGGGCGGATAATGGCTGTGCGCGACCCATTGGCTCGTGACGCCGAGGAAGCGGTCGAAGCCGTGCTTCAAGGGACTGCCGGTGGAGTCGAAGCTGCCCATGCCCCACTTGCCGAAGGCGGCGGTCGCATAGCCGGCCTGCTTGAGGGTCGCCGGCAAGGTCGTGATGCCGGCCGGGAGCGGATTCTGTTCGCCTTCGCCGACGTCGCGGTTGTCGCGGGTCGGGGCGTGGCCGGGGTTGCGGCCGGTCATCAGCACCGTGCGCGACGGCGCGCAGACCGCGTTGCCGCAGTAGTGGCGGGTGAGGATCATGCCTTCGCGGGCGAGCCGGTCGACGTTCGGCGTGCGGATGATCTTCTGTCCGTTGTAGCCGACTTCGCCGTAGCCGAGGTCGTCGGCCAGGATGAAGACGATGTTCGGGCGAGACTCGGCGAAAAGGCCGGAGCATAGCAGGGACAGCAGGAGCAGGGGGGTGCGGCTCATGCGGATTTACTAGGGATAGCCCGCGGATATGTCGAGAAACCACGCAGGCGGGTTTGTCGGATTGACAACCCTGCCGGGCTGGGGCTTAACCCAATCTTTCCTCTCTCGGGCTGTAGCGTAGTCTGGTAGCGCGCTTGCATGGGGTGCAAGAGGTCGTGAGTTCGAATCTCACCAGCCCGACCAGAGGAAAAGCCGCCGAAACCCCGCCATGGGGACCGTGGGCCTATTTCTTCGGCTTCTTCGCAGGGGCTTTGCCGCCCTTGGGGCTCTGGAAGAGCGGGGCGACCAGTTCCTTGTCCCAGGCGGCCAGGTCGGCGGCGAGGCGGGCGACGACTTCGGGACGGCTCGCCGCGAGGTCCTTCGCCTCGGCGATGTCCTTCGAAAGGTCGTAAAGCTCGTCCGGTTGCTTGCCGTTGCGGACCAGCTTCCAGTCGCCGGCGCGGACGGCGTAGCTTTGGCCGCCGCCGGTGCGCCAGAACAGGTTGGCGTGGGGCAGGCCGGAAGCCTCGCCCTTGAGGAACGGGATCAGGTTCACGCCGTCGAGCTTGCGTTCCGACGGGAGGGGCGCGCCGGCGAGCGCGAGCGCGGTGGCGGCGACGTCCAGCGACGAGACCGGCCGGTCGTAGGAGCTACCCGCCTTGAGCTGGGCGGGCCAGCTCACCACGAAGGGCACGCGGATGCCGCCGTCGTAGACCATGCCTTTGTTGCCTCGCAACGGGGTGTTGTCCGCGCCGAGCGCCGGCGGGGTGCCGCCGTTGTCGCTGAAGAAGAAGATCAGGGTGTCCTGCGTCTGGCCGCTGCCGGCGAGGGCCTTGGTGACCGTGCCGATGGCGTCGTCGAGCAGGCTGATCTGGGCGAGGCATTTGCGGCGCACGGGATCCTTGACGTCGGCGAACTGCTTCTCGCGTTCGATCGTCGGCATGTGCGGGGTATGCGGGGCGTTGAACGCCAGGTAGAGCATCCACGGGGCGCCGGCGTTGCGCGTGATGAACGCGGCGGCCTCCTGTCCGAACGCCGTGGTGAGGTGGGCGGGCACTTCGGTGGTCGCCTGGCCGTCGCGCGTCAGCGGGACGTTGTATTCTTTTTTGAGGTCGATTGCCCAGTCGGAATAGGAGTGGCCGCCGCCGATGAAACCGTAGGTCTGGTCGAAGCCGCGGGCCCAGGGCGCATGCGCCGGCGTGGCGCCGAGGTGCCACTTGCCGATCCAGCCGGTCTTGTAACCGGCTTCCTTGAGGAACTGCGGCAGCAGTTTCTCGGCCAGCGGCAGGCCGGCCACGGCGTCGGCCGGATTGTACGCGGGATTATTCTCATGCCCGAAGCGTTGTTGGTAGCGGCCGGTGAGCATCCCCGCGCGCGTCGGCGAGCAGAAGGGGTGCGTGACGTAGCCGCTGGTGCAACGTACGCCGGAGGCGGCGAGGGCGTCGAGATTCGGCGTCGGCACGGCCTTGCCGCCGTTGAAGCCGACGTCGGCGTAGCCGTGGTCGTCGCTCAGGATGACGAGGATGTTCGGCTTGCGGTCGGCCGCGAAAGCCAGGGCACAGGCGCAGGTGACGAGGAGCAGGCGGAGGTTATTCATGGTAAGGTTATTTCGAGACTTCGGTCGCGGCGCCGGCGGGGACGGACTTCTCGCCGAGGCTGAAGTCGGCCCGCTGGCCTTTGCGTTGACGCGAAAGCCACAGCACGGCGGCGGAGGATTCGGAATCGTGGCCGCCCTCGAACACGGTCACGCGGGCGTTGCCCGAGGCGCGCCGAAAGAGCACCGGTTTCTGGCGTTCGGGGTCGGCTTGGGTCTCCGCGGCGAGGCCGGCGGGGATCTTCTGTTCGCGCACCATGAAGTCGATGTCCTCGGTCGAGACCTGCTTGTCGGGCGCGGCCAGGACATTGAACGCGCGGAGGGAGTGGCTGACCGGCACCGAGCCGGTGTGGCCGTCGTGGATGCCGGTGTTGATGTCCAGGGGGACGCCCTTGGCGGCGGCGAGGTGGAAGAGGGGAGACCGGTGCCGATACTCGGTCTCGGTCGTCGGTCCGGGCGGGCCACCGCAGGATTGCTCGATCATCTTGGCGTAGTTGTTCTTGCGGGCCTTGCTTTCGGCGTGCCAGGCGCCGAGGTCGGAGATCGGCACCCAGGCGCTGACCCCGGCCCAGAGGTCAGGGGCGCGGGCGGCCATGACGAGCGCCATGTGGCCGCCGCCGGAGCCGCCGACCAGGTAGATGCGGGTGGCGTCGACCCGGGCGTCGCGGCGGGCGTAGGCGACGGCGTCGAGGATGTCCTGCGAGGCGAGGTCGGAGGCGCAGGCTTCGGGCCGGTTGTTCGGGCCGCGGAAATCAGGGGCCACGAGCACCCAGCCCATCTTCTTCGCCTGGTCGATCCACGGCGGGCCTTGTTCGAAGCCGCCGCTCCACGAATGCAGGAAGACCAGCAGCGGCACGGACGGCCCTTTGGCGTCGTGCGCCGCGGATTCCGGGCGCCAGTAGATCGCCTTCTGGACGGTGTCGTCCTTCGAGCTCCGGACGTCGACGGCCAGCCGGAGCGCGGCGGCTTTCGTCTCGGCGGCGGAGGGACGCTTCGCCACGGCCTTCGGTTCGGCGCCGAAGGCAAGGGCGGTGAGCAGCAGGGCCAGCAATCTCATTTCAGGCCGGGCCGCAGGAAGGCCTTGATGTAGTCGCTGTCGGTGGCGTGCGCCACGTTCGGGGCGCCAGGGTAGACGAGTTCGCACCGAACCTGGTTCGCGTCGCAGTGCTCCTTGAGCTTCACGCCGAAATTGGCCGTATGCGTAGGGTCCTTCTCGTCTTTGCCGAGGTTCGGGGCCGCGGAGTAGAAGAGTCCGACGGGCGGGTCGTCGCGGCTGACGAGCTCGTAGGGCGAATACTGCTTGATCCAAGGCAGGATGCGCTCGCGCTCGGCGTAGAACATGTCGAAGGACGAAACCTTCTTTTTCGCGTCCCCGGCGATGCCGAAAGCGTGGGCGCCGTATTTGCTGTTGGGCGTCCAGGCGCGCATCTGGTGCGGGTCGAGGGTCGTCTGCGCGCCGGAGACCGCGGCGCAGGTCACGCGGGTGGACTCGCGCGCGATCGGGTCGGCGCTCTGCGGGTCGGCGAGGTCGTCATGGAAGGCCAGCCAGAGGCTCGTGCAGGCGCCGGCGGAGCCGCCAGCCAAGGCGACCTTGGTCTTGTCGAGGTTCCACTCCTTGGCCTTGCTGCGCGTGAACTGCAGGGCGCGGGCGCAGTCGAGCATCGGTCCCTTGACCGGCGGGACGAGTCCGTCGGCGGTGGCGTCCTTGATCATGCGATATTCCACGGAGACCACGGAGATGCCTGCGTCGAGGGCTGGCTTGAGCAGGCTGCGGACCACCGAGCGGTCGCCGCCGCTCCAGCCGCCGCCGTGGATGTAGAAGAGCAGGGGCGTGGGCTGGTCGGACTTCGCGCGCCAGAAGTAGATCCGCTGCATGCGGTGCGGCCCGTAGGAGACGTTCTCGTCGGGCTCGATCGGGATAGGGTATTTGCGGAACTCCGGGTCGCCGGCTTTGGGGACGCCCGGCGTCTTGGCCGCCTGGGAGGCCGGCTCGGCGCCCAGCAGGGCGGAGGCGCAGATAAGCGCGACGAGGAGGGACTTCATTTCAGTTCGGGCCGCAGGTGCGCCTTGATGTACTCGTTCGGGTTGGCGTGGACGACGTTCGGGGCGCCCGGATAGACGAGTTCGCAGGGGGCCTTGATCGCGTCGCAGTGCTCCTTGAGCTTCACGCCGAAGTTGGCGGTGTGCGTGGGGTCCTTCTCATCCTTGCCGAGGTTGGGCGGGGTGCCGAAGTAGAGGCCGACGGGCGGGTCGTCGCGGGTGACGAGCTCATAGGGCGAATATTCCTTGATCCACGGCATGATCTTCTCGCGGGCGGCGTAGAAGGCGTCGAAGGACGACTCCTTCTTCTTCGCGTCGCCGACGATGCCGAAGGCATGCGAGCCGTAGCGGCTGTTCGGCGTCCATTCGCGCATCTGGTGCGGGTCGAGGGTGGTCTGCGGGACCTGGACGGCGGCGCAGGTGAGGCGGGTCGACTCGCGGGCGATGGGGTCGGCGCTCTGCGGGTCGGCGAGGTCGTCATGGAAGGCGAGCCAGAGGCTGGTGCACGCCCCGGCGGAACCGCCGGCCGCGCCGACCTTGGTCTTGTCGAGGTTCCATTCCTTGGCCTTGCTGCGGCAGAACTGCAGGGCGCGGGCGCAGTCGAGCATCGGACCTTTCACGGGGGGCTCGACCTTGTCCTCCGTCGAGTCCTTGATGGTCCGGTATTCGACGGAGACGACCGAGATGCCGGCGGCGAGGGCTTCCTTGAGCATGCCGTTGACGGACGAACGGTCGCCGTTGGTCCAGCCGCCGCCGTGGATGTAGAAAAGCAGCGGGGTCGGCTTATCCGACTTCGCGCGCCAGAAGTACATCACCTGCATGCGGTGCGGGCCATAGGCGACGTTCTCGTCGGGTTTGAGCGCCAGCGGGGATTTCAGCCGCTCCGGGTTGCCGTCGTTCTGGAAACGGGCCGGCGCCTTCGGCGACTCGGCCTTGGCTTTCGGCTTGGCCGGGGTGTCGGCGGCAAGGACGGAGGCGGCGCCCAAGGAGAGGGCGACGACGGAAGCGAGCAGGGGGTTCATGCTGCCTTTGAGACAGTCCGAAACCCCCATGGTTGCGAGGAAAACTTACTTGGCCGGCGGGATCTTGCAGGACTGCCAGGCGAGGAATTTCCACTCGCCCTTCTCCAGCCGCCAGACGGCGAGGAACCCGATGATGCTTTCGGCGGCGTTGCCTTTCACGACCGCTTTCACGTCGAAGCGGCCGGTCATCAGCGCGATGCCGGGGGCCGGGAAGGTGAAGACGCGCTCCTGATAGGCGTATTTCGAATAGGTGGCCGAACCGTCCGTCAGCGAGGTGATGAGCGCGTCCTTCGTGTCGACCTGGCCGTTGGAGTGCGCGTAACGCAGCTCGGGCGAGAGCACGGCATCGAGCTTCTCGCGGGTCGGCGCGAGCATGGCCGCCACGCGGGCGTCATCGGCCGCGGTAAGGCGGGCGAGCTCAGGGTTTTCGGCGGCCGGCAAGGCGAGGACGGAGAGCAGGGCGAGGAGGAGGGAGCGCATGGAAGAGTGGATGAAAGATGACGGAGGACGGATGACAGATGGAAAGCAGATGATTGCTGGGACAGGGTGTAGCTCGTTTTATCCGTCATCTGTCATCAGCCATCTTCACGGCCGTGACGATGCTGCGATCGCACGCGGTGTCCTGATGGCGGACGTCGCCGAAGCCGGCTTCGGCGAGGAGTGCGCGCATCTCGCCGGTGCCGTAGCAACGGCCTTCCGTGACGCTCATCAGGAGGGCGGAATAGGCGGCGACGGGAGCGGGGCCGGTCTTGTCGTCGTTCAGGTGGGCGTCGTGGACGATCAGCAGTCCGCCCTTGGGCAAAGCCTGGGCGGAGGCGGCCAGCAGGAAGCGGACCTTGTCGGTATCCCAGTCGTGGAGCACGTTGGAGAACAGGTGGACGTCGTAGCCGGAGGGCAGGGGGTCCTTGAACATGTCGCCGGCCGCGACGTCGACCCGGTCCTGGAAGCCGCGTTTGGCGATCATCTTGCGGGTGATGCCGTCGACCGGCGGCCGTTCGAAGACCGTGGCGGTGAGCTTGGGGTGATTGGCGACGAGCGCGCAGGCGTAGATGCCCGAGCCGCCCGCGATATCGAGCAGGCGGGTGCGCGTGCCGATCGGGGAAGCCTTGGCCATGGCCGGCCCGAGGGTGAAGCCGCGGGAGTCCATCGCCGCGGTGAAGCTGGTCGCGAACGCGTCGGTGAGCATCGCTTCGCTCCACGGTTTCTCGTCCTTGTAGCTACCCCAGTTGGCGGGCTTGTCGGTCTTGAGGATGACGACGAAGTCCTTCACCACCGGTCGGTCCTTCAAGGAAGCGTAGTAGGGTCCGAGGAAGGTGGCGGACGTGCTGACGAGGTGCTCCTGGCCGAGCGGGGTGACGGAGTAGACGCCGCTCTTCAATGCGAGGAAGCCGTTGGCCGCGAAGAGCGTCAGCATCACGTCGGTCGGCCGGCGGTGCGTGCCGAGGTCGCGGCAGACGGTGGCGAGGTCCGCCGGCTTGGCGGCGAGTTTCGTGAAGAGATCGAACTCCGTGATCGCGGCGGCGATCAGGTCGACGGCGTAAAGGCCGTCGCGGAATCGGTAGAGCTCCAGGGGGTCGTGCGCGGGCGCACGGGTGAGGTCAAGCGGGGCGGGCATGGGCAAGGGCCGTACGATGACAGCCCTGGCGGAGAAAACCACCCGTTTTCTTCGGCTTACTTGGCCTTTTTCTTTTTCCCGGCCTTCTTCTTGGCGGCCTCTTCGCCATCGGCGGCGGGCTTGTCGGCGAAGTCGGGGATCCTGAAATCGATGGCCTTGGCCTGCCTGTCGTATTCTGCTTCGAGCTTCTTGCGCAGGTCGGCGTAGGCCGGGTCGGCGGCGAGGTTCTTCAGCTCGTAGGGGTCGGCCTTGAGGTCGAAGACCTCGGTCCACTCGTCGTGTCCCGGATACTTGATCAGCTTGGCGTCGGTGGTGCGGACGGCGGTCGTCAGCGGGACGTTGGCGTAACCCTTTTCGTAGAAGTAGCAGTAGAAGAAGCCCTCGCGCCAGTCGGCCGGCTTCTCTTCCAAGATCGGCTTCCAGCTACGTCCGTGCATGGCGGCGGGCACCGGCTGGCCGGCCAGGTCGAGGAAGGTCGCGGCGGGGTCGATATTGAGGACCATGCGGTCCTCGGTGCGGCCGGCCTTCAGCGCGCGAGGATAGCGCACCAGCATCGGGATCCGCAGCGCTTCCTCGTAGGCGGTGCGCTTGTCGCCGAGATTATGCTCGCCGAGGTAGTAGCCGTTGTCGCTCGAGAAGACGAAGACCGTGTCCTCGGCGAGCTTGAGGTCTTCGAGGACCTTGAGGAGCTTGCCGACGTTGTCGTCGACCCCGTTGATGCCGCGGAACATGCCGAGGTTGGTCGGGACCTCCTTGGCGTCGGTCTGCTTGCCCTTGGCGCCGTTCGGCCCGGCCGCGGCATAGATCGCGGGGACGCCGTAATTCGGCACGTTGCGGGCCAGCGCGCCCTCGTAGGCCTTCTCATGACGAGGCGGGGGCGTGAAGGGGCCGTGGCAGGTCTTCAAGCCGAGGATCATCAGGAACGGCTTGTCCTTGTTGGCCTTGATGAAGTTCGCCGCATACTCGGTGGTCACGTCGTCGACGAAGCCCTTGCTCGGGGTCTTCACGCCGTCGACCTCGATCGGACAGTCGAAGTACACGCCCTGGCCCACGAAGCTCGCGGAGGTGTCGAAGCCCGGGCGCTTGCCGGACTGGTTGCCGTGGTGCCACTTGCCGAAATAGCCCGAGACGTAGCCGGCCGGACGGAGCAGGGCGGCGACGGACAGGTTGCCCTCCGGGTGAGGCGTGTGGTTGTTGGTCACGCCGTTGACGTGGCCGTATTGGCCGGTGACGAGCGAGGCGCGCGAGGGGGCGCAGAGCGAGTTCACCACGAAGGCGTTGCGGAAACGGAGCCCCTCGTTGGCGAGGCGGTCGAGGTTCGGCGTCTTGAGCCAGGGGAAGCGGCCCTTCTCTCCCTGTTCCTTCTGGACGACGCCCAGCGCGTCCCAGCGTTGGTCGTCGGTGAAGACGTAGACGAAGTTCGGCTTGCGGTCGGCGGCGGACGCGAGGGTGGCGAAGCCGGCGAGGGCGAGCAGGGCGAGCTGGACGGGGCGCATGATGGGCATGCCTATCTAACAGCCGGCCGGCCGGAGAGTTGCGAGAAACAAACGCCCCCGCTCACCGGAGGGACTGGATATAGAGCACGATCGAGTCGACCTGGGCGTCGGAAAGCACGCCGGCGAAGCTCGGCATGGCGAACTCGGATTTGAGGAACGACGCATGCCGCTTGGCGTTCGGCTCGAGGATGGATTCGCGGAGGTAGGCCGCGTCGGCGACCGTCGTGCCTTTCCTGCCTTTGTCGGAGACGTAGTCGCGCTTGGCGCCGAACAGGCCTTTCCACTTCGGCCCGACGTTGCTCATCGCGGTGTCGGTGACGGAGTGGCAGGCGACGCAGCCGAACATCGTGGCGAGGCGCTGGCCCTCCTTGGCGGAGACGACTTCGGCCTTCTTCGCGACCGCGGCGCGCGGGGTGAGGTCGACGACCACGTCACCGAAGCCTTCGGCGACCGGGTCGAACTTGGTCAGCTCGTAGGGGGTGGTGTAGGCGTTCTGGCGCATCTCGGCGCCGGCGGCGGAAGCGAGGTCCCAGCCGATCCGGAGTTGTTCGACGGGCTTCAGCCCGGGTATGCCGATGAAGACGCTCTTGCCGTCCCGGCTGAGGAGGGCGCTGCTGGCCGTCAGCCAGTCGTTGCCGGTCTTGCCGTCGGCCTTGTATTGGGCCGAGCCGTAGGAGGGAGCGCGCTTGTAGCGCCAGGTCGCGAAAGAGTAGTTGTCGGGATTCGTCGCCTTCGCGACGTCGAGGGCGACGTCGAAGCGGAGGAGGATGCCGCGGTCCGTCGGGACGATCTCGCGGGGCGTGAGCGAGGGCGCGCCGGTGTAACGGACGCGTTCGACGCCCGTCAGGGTGTCGAGGGTGTTGCCCCAGCCGGCGATCTGGAAGCCGGCGATGTAAAGCTGGCCGTCCAGAGGGTTGACGGAGCCGTTCAAGGGCGGCGTGGCGAAGCCTTTGGCGACGCTGACGACGCTGGCCTGCGGACGACCCCCCCGATGGTTCCAGAGGACGCGCAGGAGGTCGGGCTGGTTGAAGCAGATCTGCACCATCTGTTCGTTCAGGGGCCCCATCTTGGCGTCGCAGAGCCAGACCTGCGACAGGGCGGAGGCGTTGACCGCGTGGGGGATCCAGGTGAGCGGCGCCGCGATCGGCGCCGGGTAGCTTTCCTTCGGAAGCTTGTCGCTGAGGAAGCCGTAGAACTGGTCGTCCGCGATGATGTGCAGCGGGGTGCTCGGCACGTAGTGGCCTTGCTGGTCGCTCGAGACCACGAGGCCGGTGCGCGGGTGGACGGAGAGGTTGGGTTGGCGTAGCCCGTAGCCGAGGCGCGTCGCGGTCCGGCCGTCGGCGGAGATCCGCAGGATGCTTCCGTTGTGCTTGCCGATCGTGGTCGCCTCCTGCCCGCCTTTGGCGATCACGAATTCGCCCTTGGGCGCGAGGCGGAGCGTGCTGGGGAATTCGCGCATGTCGGCCGTCTGGGCGAAGGCGTTCGAGAACAGGTCATGGACGTCGGCTTCGCCGTCGCCATCGGTGTCGCGCAGACGCCAGATCCCGTTGCGGTCGAAGACGAAGATCTCGTCGTCGCGGAGCGCGCAGGTCATCGGTTCGTGCAGCCCGGAGGCGAAGCGGCGCCAGGCGACCGGCGCGGAGCCTTCCTTCAGTCCGCGGGCCAGCCAGACGTCGCCGTCGAGCGTCACGACGACCGCCGTGCCGTCCTTGCGGAACTGGATGTCGCCGGCGCGGACGGCGCGTTTCCAGGGATTGTCGACGGGCAGGCCGACATGGTCGATCACGTAGGCGTCCCGCGCTTCGCTGAGGATCACCTGGGTGTTCACCTCGGCCTGCCAGCGGCGGGTCGTCGGTCCGGCGGGGACGGCGACCGCGGCGATGCCCGGCGCGGGGTGTTCGTCGCAGAGCGAGACGCAGAGCGCCGCGGGCGAAGGGTTCGCGGGGACTTTCACCGCGAAGAAGTCGTCGTCATGGGCCAGTTCGGCGGGTCCGGTGACGGTGACGCCCGTCTCCAGTTCCTGCGAAGGCCCTTGGCGGCGCGTGCCGACGACAAGGAGAAGGTCCTGGGCGTGGGCGGAGACCGCCAGGTGGCGTTCGATGACGACGCGCCCGTCGTGTTCGGAGGCCTTCCAGAGTTCCCGGATGGTGGCGTCGGCCACCCGGTAGGTGAGCACGACGTCCGAGCCGACGAGCTCGACGGCTTGAAAGCGGCCGAGGGCGGTCGGCAACGGACCCCGGCCGACTTCTTCGGGCGACGGGGCGGGGGAGCGAGGGTCGCGGCGATCGACGGAGCCGCCCAGCTGCCAGCCGGGGATGATCGCATGTCCGAGCCAGAGCTTGCCTTCCGGTTGCGGCGCGGGGAACTGGCCGCCGAGCGTCTTCCGGCTGGGGTCGTGGTAGGATCCGGGCGCGAGGGCTTTGTCGCTGACGCCTTTCCCGCGCCAGACGGCGGCGACCCGGAGCAGGTCCGTATCGAAGCAGGCCCACGTGTCATGCGGCAGCTTGAGGACCAGGCCGCGCGGGGTGAGGTTGTGCTGGCCGAGGCCCTCGCGACGGGCGTCGAGGACGGAGGAGAAGAAGGGGAAGTCGGCTTCGACCCAATCGCCCCAGGGCTGCGGGGCGTAGGACTTCGTCGGGCGGCCTTCCCGCGCCGCCGGCTTCCTCGTCGGTTCCGCCGCCAGGCAGGTCAGGGCACCGCAAAGCAGGGCGAGGAGAAGACGGTCAGGACGCATGGCGAGGGGGGAAGGGGCTATGGTGCGGGTCTGGCAATTGCCGGGAACGAATGTCCATCATCCATCCTCCATGGTCTATCCTTAATCTTTTATCACAGCCCCTGGAGCCAGCGGATGAAACTGCCCTCTTCGGCGGCCAGCAGGGAAAGCAGGTCGCTGCGTTCATCGGTCCAGTACATGATCCGTGCCGGATAGCTCGCAGGCGGGGAGACCACGTCGCGGATGAGGGGGTTCTGCAGCAAGGCTGCGTTGCGGCTGAGGATGATCCAATCCGAGCCGTAGAAGCCCGCGTCCTCGTAGGCCGTGTCGTTGTCGTCGATCGTCACGCCGGGGAAGCCGATCTTCTCGGCCAGCCGGTACACGACCGGATGCAGGTCGAGGTAGCGGTTGGAGACGTGGACGACGATGGCGCCGTCGGGCTTGAGATGACGTTGGTAATGCCCGAACGCCTCGAGCGTCAGCAGGTGGACGGGGATGGCGTCGCTGCTGAAGGCGTCGAGGATGATCACGTCGTACCGTTGGTCGGGCTCGCGTTCCATCGAGAGGCGCGCGTCGCCCATGACCAGTTCCGTCTTGGCCTGGGAGTCCTTGAGGTAGGTGAACGTGCTGGTCGCGAGACGGGCCACGTCGTCGTTGATCTCGTAGAAGCGGAACGTGTCGCCCGGGCGCCCCCAGGCCGCGAGGGTCCCGGAGCCGAGGCCGACGGCGCCGACCCGGCGTCCGCCGGCGGGCTTATGCGAGCGCAAGAGGCGGCCGATCCCGCTGGTCGACGTGTAGTAGCTGCTGGGGGCCGTCTTTTTCTCCGGGTGCACGTATTGCAGTCCGTGGATGGTGGCGCCGTGTTGCAACGTGAGGTGGTGCAGCTCGGGGTTCTCCTTGTCGCTCTCGTTGACCTTGAGCACCCCGTAGAATCCGCGCGTCACGCTCAGCGAGCCGCGCAGCGAGGTCGCCGCGACGTCGTACAGGCCATAGCCGAAGACCGGCAGGGCGACGAGGAGGATGGCCCAGCCCCAGCGGGCCCGGCCGCGCTGGAGGGGGAAGGCGGGGTCGAGGCGCAGCACCAGCAGCACCAGCGCGGCGGTGAGGAAGAGCGCGACGTGAAGTTCGAAATAGTCCGGGAAGAGGAAAGGCGCCCCGAGCGCCACGAAGAGGCCGCCGGCCGCGCCCCCGGCGGAGATCGAGAGATAATAGCCCGTCAGGCGGCGCGCGCCCGGCCGCAGGCGGAAGACTTCGCCGTGGCAGACCATGCAGGCCACGAACATGGTGCCGAGGTACAAGGTCGCCAGCGGGGTGATGCTGGGGTGGGATTCGGCTTCGTTGAGGTTCTGCCAGACGAGGCCGAGGAGCACCGCCAGCAGCGGCAGCCAGACGGCGCGGTGATACCAGCGCGGGCTGTCGAAGCTGATGATGAAGGAGAGCAGGTAGAGCCCGAGGGGCAGCACCCAGAGGAACGGCACCACGGCGATGTCCTGGCAGAGCTTGTTGGTGATCGCGAGGAGCAGCATCACGCCGCAGGCGGGCAAGGCGAACCAGAGCAGCCTGCGGGCGGCCGAGGGGGCCTCTTCGGCCTCTTCGGCGACGACGGCCTTGGTGTCGGCGCCGGCGCTCTGCCAGACCTTGTAGCCGCACCACCCGGCCAGGCCGGCGTAGAGGGCGAGCCCGACGGACCACCCGTTGGCCTGGGCCTGCCGGCTGAGCTGCGGTTCGAGGACGAAAGGATAGGCCAGGAGCGCGAGGAGCGAGCCGACGTTGGAAAGGGCGTAAAGCCGGTAAGGGGAGACGCCGGGATTCGCCTTGCTGAACCAGGCCTGCAGGAGCGGGCCGGTGGCGGAGAGGACCAGGTAGGGCAGGCCCAGGCAGGCGAGCAAGAGCAGGAGGATGTGGCCGGCCGCGTTCGTCCCGTCCGTCGGCTTCCATTGGTCGCCCGGGGTGATCGGCAGCAGGGCGACCGCGAGCGCCAGCAGGCAGAGGTGCGTGATGACCTGGCGACGCGGTGTCAGGCGGCTGATGCTGAAGTGGGCGTAGGCGTAGCCCCCGAGGAGCAGGACCTGGAAGAAGAGCATGCAGGTCGTCCAGACGGCCGGACCGCCGCCGAACCAGGGCAGGATGAAACGCGCGATCAGCGGCTGGACGAGGAAGAGGAGGCAGGCTCCCCAGAAGATGGTCAGGCTGAAGGCGAACATGGCGGGGAGTATGCTTGGAACCCCGCGAAGACGCGAAGGTTGGGGCGAAGAACCCCTAGGACGCTCCCGCCCGACTGGCAATCCCCATCAGGCCCGCGGCCTGATCCGGAGCACCAAGGACTCGTAGCCCAGTTTCCGTTCGTAGGAATGCTCCGTCTCGGTGCGTTCCTCCGCCGACACGATCTCCAGCGAGCCGACCAGCTCGACGCATTTCTGGAGGAGGGTGCGGAGGAGCAGGCGGGCGTGCGGCGCCCCGAGGCAGAGGTGTTCGCCGAAGCCGAAGGAGAGGTGCGGGTTGGGCTTACGGTCGATCTTGAACTCGTCGGCCTGAGGGAAGACGGACTCATCCCGGTTGGCCGAAGCCCAGCCGAGGGAGACGCGGCCGCCGGCGGGGACTTCTTCGCCGTGCACCGAGGTCGCGACGGGGCAGACCCGGCCGATGTGGGTCAGCGGCATGAAGAAGCGGAAGAACTCCTCGCTCGCGTGGACGATGCGCTTCGGGTCCTCGCGGAGATAGGCCAGCGCCGGGGGGTTCGCCGCGAGGTGGCCGAGCGCGCAGGCGATCGTGTGGATGACCGTGTCGCGTCCGCCGGCGAAGGTGAGGTTGGCGAAGCCCATCATCTCCTCGCGCGTGAGCGGCCTTCCCCGGAAGCGGGCCTGCGTGAGCGCGCTGAAGAAACAGCGGCCGGGCGCCTGGCTGACCGCGTCGAACTTGCGGGTGAGGTAGTCCTCGAGCTCGACGCCTTTCTTGAGGCCGCCGCGGACGCGGAAGACATGGACGCCCCAGCCGATCCAGATGTCGGCCTCGCGTTCGTCGGTATCAAGCAGGTAGGTCAGCGCCCGGGCCTGGATGGGCAGGGCGAAACCGTGCACGACTTCGATGGCGTCGCGGGCCATCGCTTCGCGGAGCATGGCGTCGATCAAGGCCTCGACCTGGGCGACCATCGCCGGGAGCTTCGGACGCTGGAAGTAGGGCTCCGCGATCGCGCGGTATTCCCCGTGCGCGGGCGGATCGGTCTCGATGGGCAGCTGGCGCATCGAGCGGGCTTCCTCCTCGGACGGGATCGGCACCCGGAAGGGCGCGTCGGAACTGTAGGTCTTCCAGTCCTTCGCGGCCTGCCGGACTTCGGCGTGCCGGAGGATCATGGGGATCTGCTCGCCTTGGAATTCGAAACGGGCCACGGGCCCAGCCTCCCGCTTCGCCTTGAAGGGGTCGGACGGCTTGTGGCCGAAGGGACATCTTCCGCCGAACATGGGCCTACTTGTTTTTCTTCGCCTTCTTCTTGCCGCCTTCGGCGCCCGGCGCGGGCAGCACGTGCGCGCGTTCGGCCCAGGCGTGCCAGAGGTTCGCGAGTTCCTTGGCCTTTTCGGGCTGGCTCTTCGCGAGGTCATGGAGTTCCGTGCGGTCGACCTTCAGATCGTAAAGTTCCCAGGCGCCGTTGCGTCCCTGTCGGACGAGCTTGAGGTCGCCGACGCGGACGGCCGCATTGCCTTCGTGTTCCCAGTAGAGCGCCTCGCGTTCGATCGGCTTGTCGGCGAACGCCGGAACCAGGCTGCGGCCCTCCATCGGCAGGATCGGCTGGCCGTTGAATTCCTTCGGGTAGGTGGCTCCCGAGACCTCGACGACCGTGGCCATCACGTCGATGAGGTGGCCGGGCTGGCGGCGGATCTCGTCCTTGGCCGCGATGCCGGCAGGCCAGTGGGCGATGAGCGGCGTGCTGATGCCGCCTTCATGGTTGAAATGCTTGTACAGGCGGAAAGGGGTGTTCTCCGCGTAGGCCCAGCTTTCGCCGCAATACCACTGCGACTTGCCCGTGCTCGGGTCGCCTTCGGTGCGGCCTTTGGCGCCGCTCTCGGCGTTGCCGCCGTTGTCGCTCATGAAGAGGATGAGGGTGTTATCGAGGACGCCGCGCTGCTTGAGGCCGCCGACGAGGTCGCCGATGGCCTTGTCCATGCGATGGACGACGGCGGCATAGGTGGCCATCAGGTGGTCGAAGCGCTTCTGCTCTTCGGCCGGGACGTCTTTCCAGGCCTTGACCGCGGCCGGCAGGGGCGAGCTCGCCCACTGCTTGTCGATCAGCCCCATCTCCAGTTGCCGGGCGTAGCGGCGGGCCCGGACCTCTTCCCAGCCGAGCTGATACTTGCCGAGGAACTTCTCGATGTCGGCCTTGGGCGCCTGGAGCGGGAAGTGCGGCGCATTATGGCAGAGGTGCAGGTAGAAAGGCTTCTTCGCGGCCAAGGCCTCGTCGACGAACTTGAGCCCGAACTCCGTCCACAGGTCGGTCGAGTACCAGTCCTTCGGCAGGCGCGCGTCGTCGCTGGCGATCTTTTCGCCGTCGAGGAAGAGTTCCGCCCTCGCGGCGTGGGCGAAGTAGAAGCCGCCGGCGGCGGCGTTGAGGCTGCGGTCGAACCCGCGGGATTTCGGCGTGACGCCCTGGTTCTGGCCGACATGCCACTTTCCGGTCATCGCGGTGAAGTAGCCGGCGGGTTTGAGCACCTCGGCCATGGTCACGCAGCTGTTGTTGAGGTGGCCGACGTAACCGGGCAGCTTCTGGTTCTCGACCATGTGGCCCACGCCGGCTTGATGCGAGTAGACCCCGGTGAGCAGCGCGGCGCGGGTCGGGCAGCAACGGGCGGTGTTGTAGAACTGCGTGAACCGCAGCCCGTTCTTGGCGAGGGCGTCCAGGTTCGGCGTGGGAATCTCGCTGCCGTAGCAACCAAGGTCGGAGAAGCCCATGTCGTCGACGAGGATCACGACGACATTAGGCTTCGGCGCGGCGACGGCGCCGGGGCCGAGGGCGAGGAGGGCGAGGAGCAGGCGGAGGGTCATCATCTGGGGTTATTGGCCGGCTCCCTTGACGCCCTTCGCGGACTTCTTGGCCGGCGGGCGGAGCTCGTCGGCGGTCCAGGAGTTCGGATGGCCGGCGGATTGCTTGCGGATGTCCGCGACGAACTTCGCGTCGACGGGCGACGCGTTGTGTTCCCACTCGCGGCGGACATAGGTGAGCACGCCGGCGATCTCCTCGTCGCTCAGCATGCCCATCGGCGGCATGGTGAGGTCCCAGGTGCGGTTGCCGACCTTGATGGGGCCGCCGAGGCCCTGGAGGACGATCTTCGCGGTCACGTCGGGCTTGCCGAGCACCCAGTCGCTGTCGACCAGCGGCGGCGCGAGCCCGTCGAGGCCGTAGCCGTGCGGCTGGTGGCAGGCCGCGCAGAGGTTGGCGAAGGTCGCCTTGCCCTTGTCGAACAGCGCCTGCTGGGTCTTGTTCAGGGCGACGACCTTGGGCGGGGAGGGGGCGCCGGGTTTCCCGATCCAGGCGAGGCGCGTCGCGATGCCTTCCAGGTTCTTGAGCGCGTTCGCTTCGGTGACGGCTTTCTTCAGTTTCGCGAGCGCGACCGGTTCGGCGTTCAGCCAGATGGTCTTGAGCGGGGCGGGTTTCTTCGTCTTCGGGTCGCGGGTGGTCTGGTCGAGCCCGCGGAGGATGGCGGCGCGCAGGTTGGTCCGTTCGCCGAGTCCGGCGGCGACCTCGAGCATGCCTTCGAACGGCCCCGCCTTGCCGGCCTGCGAGATCAGGGTCGCGAAGCCTTCGAGCACCGGGCCGGTCTGCCGGAGGTTGCCGACCGAGCCGAGCCCGGCGACGGCTTTCGCGAGGACGACTTCGCGTCCGCGGGCGCCGGTGAGCGCGCCCTCGCGGACGAGCGCGTTGTCGCCGTGGGCGGCGAGGAGTTCGGCGAGGGCTTTGTCCGCCTCGGGCAGGTTGGCGGCGGAGAGACGGATCGCGAGGTGCGCGAGGACCACGGTCTCCGGTTCGCCCTTGAGCGCGCAGAGGTCGGCCAGCATCTCGGCCGGCGCGATGCGGACGGCCGCGGCGCGCACCTGCGGGTCGGCGTCCTTCAGGGCGGGCCGCACGTCCTCGGCGCGGGCGGCGCCGAGCCCGTCGAGGCTCCAGAGGGCATGGAGGCGAGCCGTCGCGGGGGCCTGGGCGTCCGCGAGCAAGGCGCGGAGGGGGCCGGCGGCCG
This sequence comes from uncultured Klebsiella sp., assembly GCA_964643215.1. Taxonomy (GTDB): domain Bacteria; phylum Verrucomicrobiota; class Verrucomicrobiia; order Opitutales; family UBA953; genus UBA953. The sequence goes on from CAZXSI010000015.1 coordinate 28,328, forward strand.
CGAGGTCAGCGGCCTCGACCAGCAGACGCTGGGCCGAATCGCGGACCCAGCCGTTCGGGTGCGTGAGCAGCTTCACGCGGGCGGCGACGTCGGCCGGGATCCTGGTCGCGCGCGGCGCGACCTGGTCGTCGCGGACGATGCGCCAGATGCGTCCGCCGGAGACGGGGAGCTCGAGCCGGCGGGCCTTGATGTTGGCGATGAGGTAGTGGGTGAGGAAGGCCGGGTGCTGGAGCATGCCGCGGTAGAGGTCGACGACGTAGAGCGCGCCATCCGGACCGTTGGCCATCATCACCGGGCGGAAGCGTTCGTCGGTCGACGTCAGGAACTCCTTCTCCTCGTAGGCGTTGGACCCCGTGAGCAGGCCGTCCTTCTCCTTGATGACGACGCGTTTGACCAGGTTCGAGGAAGGTTCCGGAATGAAGGCGTTGCCGCGGAATTCGGCGGGGAAGGCGTCGCCGCGGTAGATGGCGGCGCCGCACGTGGAGGTGGCGTTGGCGAGCGTCCCGTCGGCGCGGAGCGTCTTGGGGTCGTAGCCGCGGTTGACGCCCGGAGTCGGGTGGGAGGGGTAGACGGATTGCTCCTTGATGACCTTGTTGTTGATGCCGATGGCGTCGCGGAGCAGCGGATTGCGCGCGTAGGCGGCGGCCGGCAGCAGGTCGGCGCGAAGCAGGTCGGAATTGTAGTTGTAGAAAAGGCGGCCGGCGTCGTCCTGGCTGAGGCCCCACTGGCCGCGACCGAGGCCCGGGCCTTTCTGCCATGCGCCGTTGGTCAGCTTGAAGCTCGTGCCGTAGTTGGCGGAATAGACGCGGTTATCCATCGCCCAGGTCGGCGTGTTGGCCATGTGCTCTGGCTGGCCGCCGAAGGTGCCGTAGTCCGAGGCGATCAGGATCTTCTCGTCGGCGACGCCGGCGCCTTTGGTGTCGCGGCAGAAGAACAGGTTCGGCGGCTCGGCGACGAACGCGCCGCCGCGGACGGCCATGACGCCGCGGGGCATCACCAGGTTGTCGAGGAAGGCGGAGGCCTTGTCCATCCGGCCGTCGCCGTCGGTGTCGGTCAGCAGCGAGACGCGGCTGGTCGGTTCCTTCTCCGTGGTGCCTTCGAGGTCGCGCATGTAGCTGCGCATCTCGACGACGAACATCCTGCCTTGTTCGTCGAAACTGATCGCGACGGGCGACTCGATCATCGGTTCGCTGGCGACGAGCTCGATGCGGAAACCCGGAGGCAGGCGGAAGGTCTTCAAGGCCTCCTCGGGCGTGAGCGGGGCAGGCGGAGGGAGGGTGAACTTCAGCTCGACGTCGGTCGGGCCGGCATTGCCCTTGTTCAGGGCGAAGGCGGACGTGGCTCCGACAAGCAGAGCCAGGACGGCAAGCGGGGTCTTCATGCTGGCTTTCTAGACAGTCCAAAGACCCTGCGGTTGCAAGGCGAACCCCCCGTTTTCACCCCAGTCGGCCAGACCGGCTTACTTGGCCGGCCAATCGTCGGTCCGGAAGCTCGTGGCGGGCAGGCCGGCGCCGTTGACGAGGTTGCAGTCCGGGTTCTCGGCCCAGGCGTAGCGGGCGGCGACCGGGGTGGGCACGTCGGGGCTGCTGATCAGGATCGCGGCGCCCTCGAGGCGGGCGGTGGCGGGCTTCCAGACCTTGTCGGCGCCGGCGAGCAGGAAGCCGCGAGGGGCGGCGCCGTCGCGGGTCTTCAGGCCTTCGGCATGCGAGAGGGTGACGCGGATCGCGGCGCCTTCGACCTGATGGGAGGCGGGCAAAGGTCCGCTGACGGCGGGCACCTTGCGGTCATAGACCGTGGCGAGGGCCCAGTAGGAGAGACGCTTGCCGACGTCCTGCTTGTTCTTCGGGTGGATGTCCTTGGGGTCGCCGATGTCGAGCGTGATCGCCATGCCCGTCTTCGGCAGGGCGAGGACCTTCATCATCGATTCGCGCACGCGCGGCCAGCTCTCGGAATTCGAGTTGCGGTAGTTGGGCAGCTGCACCCAGGCGAAGGGGACTTCTTCCTGCCAGAGGGCCCGCCAGCTCGTGACGAGCTGCGACAGCTGCTTCTCGTAGAGCCCGGGGTTGCCGGCGTTGCCTTCGCCCTGGTACCAGAGCATGCCGCGGAGGGTGTAAGGGGCGAGGTTGACGACCTTGCCGTTGTAGAGCCCGGCGGGTCCGCCCTTGAGCTTGCGCATGGCCAGCGGATTCTTCGGCGCCGGCGTGACGAACTCCTTGCCGTCCTTCTTCGACTTGGCGACCGCCTCGCGCCAGACCGCCATCTGCTTGGCGTGCAGCTCGCCGGACTTGCTTTCGTCGAAGGCGAGGTAGTCCTTCAGCTTCGCATCGAAGTTCGCCTTCGTCTCCGGGTCGGACGACTGCGTCTCGGCGGCGACCCAGGATTCGATGGGCGTGCCGCCGACGGAGGTGTTGATCAGGCCGACGGGCACGCCGACTTCGCGGTGGATCTCGCGGCCGAAGAAATACAGCACGGCGGAGAAGCCGCCGACGGTGTCGGGCGAGCATTCCTGCCAGAGTCCTTTGCCTTCGGCGGCGGGCGAAGCGGCATGGGTCGAGGACTCGCGATAGTGCCGGATGAGCGGCAGCTTGGCGCGCGCCTGCTCGGTCGGGAAGTGGTTGGACGATTGCACGGTCATCGCCATGTTGGACTGGCCGGAGCCGAGCCAGACTTCGCCGACGAGGACGTCCTTCACCTCGAGCTTGTGTCCGTCCTTGCCGGTGACGACGAGCGTGCGCGGTTCGGCCGAAGCGGCGAGGGCGTCCAGCTTGAGCATCCACTTGCCGTCGGCGCCCGCGGTCGCGGACTTGGACTGGCCGGCGAAGGTCACGGTCACGGCTTCACCCGCGTCGGCCCAGCCCCAGATCGCCACGGGCTTCTCGCGCTGGAGGACCATGTGGTCGGAGATCGGCGCGGCCAGGCGGAAGCCGGCGGCGAAGAGGGAGGCGCCGCCGAGGAAGACGGCCAGCAGGAGGGCGAGCAAGCGAGGGGTGCGCATGCTTATCTAACATCTGAAATCCGCCTAGGTTGCGAGAATAGAGCAGAGCAGAAGGGGGAGGGGTTGGGGTAGGGGTAGTAAATCACCACGATGCAACGATGGAGATTCAGCGGACGAGCGCACCGGGCAGCATGGTTCTGGCCGTTGAGTCCTTGATTTCTTCCTACCCCTGCCCCGACCCCTATCCCTACCCCTAGGCTATCAGCCTTAAGCCAACAACTTCTTCACCACGTGGCAGGGCTCGACCCCGGTGAGGCGGAAGTCCAGGCCGGCGTTGCGGAAGGTGAGGCGCTCGTGGTCGACGCCCAGGCAGTGGAGGATGGTCGCCTGCAGGTCCGGCACGCGGACCTCGTCCTTGACGATGTTGAAGCCCATCTCGTCGGTCTCGCCGATCGTCTGGCCGCCCTTGATGCCGCCGCCGGCCATCCACATCGAGAACGCCTGCGGGTGGTGGTCGCGGCCTTGGCTGCGGCCGAGCGAGACGCTGGACTCGACCATCGGGGTGCGGCCGAACTCGCCGCCCCAGACGACGAGCGTGCTGTCGAGGAGGCCGCGCCGTTTGAGGTCCTTGACGAGCGCGGCGGAAGCCTTGTCCGTCTTGGCGCAGTTGTTCCGCACGTTGCCGGCGACGTCGCTGTGGGCGTCCCAGCCTTCGTTGTAGATGTTGATGAAGCGGACGCCGCGTTCGACCATGCGGCGGGCGAGCAGGCAGGCGCGGGCGAAGGACGGCACCTTCGGGTCGCAACCGTAGAGCTCGAGGGTCTCCTTGCTCTCGGTGGAGAGGTCCATCAGGTCGGGCGCCGAGGTCTGGAGGCGGTAGGCCATCTCGTAGTTGGCGATGCGCGTGGCGATCTCGCTGTCGCCGTCGAGGCGCAGGCGGCGGTCGTTCATGGCGTTGATGAGCCCGATGGTGTCCTTCTGCGTCGCCGGGTCGATGCCCGCGGGCGTGCCGGTGTTGAGGATGGCGTCGCCGGTGTTGCGGAAGCGGGTGCCGGCGTAGGAACTGGGCAGGAAGCCGCTGCTCCAGCAGGCCGCGCCGCCGCTGATGCCGGAGCCGGTGCTCATGACCACGAACGACGGGAGGTCCTTGGCCTCGGAGCCGAGTCCGTAGGTGATCCACGAACCCATGCTCGGCCGGCCCGGCTGCGAGAAGCCGGTGTTCATGTAGATCTGGGCGGGCGCGTGGTTGAACTGCGTCGTGCGGCAGGATTTCACGATGGCGATGTCGTCCGCGATCGAAGCGATGTGCGGGATCATCTCCGAGAGCTCGGCGCCGGACTGGCCGTGGCGGGCGAACTTATAGCGCGGACCCAGCACGGCGGCGTCGGGGCGGATGAACGCGTAGCGCTGTCCGTTGATGACCGAGGGCGGGAGGGGCTTGCCTTCCAGTTTGGCCAGCTCGGGCTTGTAGTCGAAGAGCTCGAGCTGCGAGGGAGCGCCGGCCATGAAGAGGTGGATGACCGCCTTGGCCCTGGGCGGATGGTGCGGCAGGCCGGAGACCTGGCCCGAACCCGCGGCGGCGAGGCGCCCCATGGCGCCGTCGGCCATCAGGGAGGCGAGGGCGATCTTGCCGACGCCGAGGGCGCACTCCTGGAAGAAGTACCGGCGGGTGACGTTGGGGCGGGGAAGCATGGAAGGGAGAGTATAGAGTTTCGAGTATCGAGTATGGGGTCGAAAAGGTGTCGGGGTATGAGGGTTACCGATCTCTCGTCCGTCATCTGCTCCTCACGGATGCACGATGCTTTCGTCGAGGTTGAGCGCGGCGCGCGCGAGGGCGGTCCAGACGTCCGGTTCGGCGACCTTGCGGGCGCGCTGGGCGTCGACGAAGGCCTGCATGGTCTTCGTCTCATCGGGCGCCGGCGGACGCGTGACGCAACGCCGGAGGATGAAGGCAATGCGGCCGGTGTCTTCGGTCGCCGCCGTCATGGCCTTCTTGCCGAGCGCGCGGGCCGCTTCCATGAACATCTCGTCGTTGAGCAGGGTCAGCGCTTGGAGCGGGCTGTTGGAGACGTCGCGGCGCGCGATGCACGCTTCGCCGGTCGGGGCGTCGAAGGTCGTGGCCATGGCGAACGGGGCGGTGCGCTTGATGAAGGTGTAGAGCGAGCGCCGGTAGCGGTCTTCGCCTTCGCTGGGCTTCCACTCGATCTTGCCGTAAGCCCCTTCGCTCGTGACGCTGGCGGGCTGCGGCGGATAGACGCCGGGTCCGCCCATCTTGAAGGAGATCAGGCCGGCGGCCTGGAGCGCGCCGTCGCGGATGACTTCGGCATCGAGGCGGAAGCGGCTGCCGCGGGCGAGCAGGAGGTTCTCGCGGTCCTTCTCGGCGAGCTCGGGCGTCACGCGCGAGGACTGGCGGTAGGTGGCGCTGGTGACGATCAGGCGGTGCAGCTTCTTCATCGACCAGCCGGTGTTCTGGAACTCGACCGCGAGCCAGTCGAGCAGCTCGGGGTGCGTGGGAGCTTCGCTCTGGTAGCCGAAGTCCTCGAGCGAGGCGACGAAGCCGCGGCCGAAGA
>CAZXSI010000016.1:0-27353 GCA_964643215.1 uncultured Klebsiella sp.
ACGGTCACGCTGGGCAATTCTTTCACCGTCGGCGGCCTGGTCTTCGCCGGTGCGGATTACACCTTGACCGGCAATACCCTGACTTTGGCGGCTCCCTCGGGATCAGCTACTCCCTCCGTCTCGGTCAGCGCAGGCAATCGAGCCACGTTGGATTCGATCATCGCCGGAACGGTCGGCCTGACCAAGACCGGCGACGGCACCTTGGTACTGACCAACGCCGGTAACAGCTTCACCGGCGACGTCACGATCAAGGGCGGTTCGCTCGTCGTGACGGACAACGCGCAGCTCGGCCTTGGTACCGGACAGGTCTCGGTCTTCGGTTGGGCCGGCACGGGTAACCCCGGCTACTCGGGTGGCTCCTTGGTCGTGAAGGGGGCGACGGTCGCAAGCGCCGCCGGCATCACGATCACCCGGGACATCACGTTTTCTGGCCGAGGACCGGGCGCCATTAATAACACCGGCGGCCTGATCAGTATCGGGTACAATACTTTCACGGGAACGATCGGATTCGGCAGCGCCTCGGCGGATGCGCGCGCCTGGTCAGCCTACGGCGCCACGACCTTGTCGGGCAACGTGCTCATCGGCGCGACCGGACAGAACGCCATCTTCAACGGCAACGGCAATTGGATTGTCGATGGCCTGGTCGGAGGCTCCGAGAGCAGCAACGACCGTTTTATCAAGTCGCAGACGCTGATCTCGAACACCCTGTGGCTGAAGAACAGCGGCAACACCTTCGCGCAGTCGCTCCGCATCGACAGCGGCACCGTGCGCGTGCAGTCGGCCGGCGCCCTGGGCGCCAACGTCACCACGACGGCCTTGGATCTCAACAACGGCACGTTGGAGATCCGCACCGACGCCTTGGCCGGCTTCGCCGCCCGCAACTTCTCTTTTCGCGACAACACCACCGGCAACCTTTTCGTCGACCACGACGTGACCGGTTCGCTCGGCCTCGGCACGGCGGCGATGAACCAGACCCTCGCCTTGGGAGGCCTCCTTCGTACCACGGCAACCAACGGCGCCACCCTCGTCTTCAACGGACGCAACGGTTATGGATATTCCTTCGGTTGGTGGCCATCGGCCAGCATCGGCTCCTCCACCCTTACCAACAGCACTAGTGGACTTAACACGGTCACGGGTAACATCAATATTTCATCGAATACGACTGCGCGTTCGGTGACCCTTCAAGGTGGTGGCGATTGGTCCGTGGCAGGCTTGGTCCTCGGCACCAATGATAACCATGCCCTCACCAAGTCCGGCAGCGGTTTCATCAATTTCCTTTCCGATGTGGGCGCGCTTTCCACGTTCAAGGGCAATGCCAGCATCAATGACGGCGTCATGCAGATCCGCACGGTCGGCGTGCTCAACGCCACCTCGGCCAGCGCCGGACGCATCGTCTTCGGCGGAGGCGCCTTGAAATACGTCGGCACCGCGACCACGGGGGCGGGCGAGACCTGGACGAACAAGATCCTGGACCTGAACAGTAACGCTTACCTCCAGGCCGATCAGTCGGGGACGGCGCCCACGGCCTTGGTGTTGCCAAATAATTTCGCCGCCAGCTCCACCAGCAGCAAGACGCTGTTCCTCGGCGGTTCTTCCGGCCAGACGGTGATCAACCAGATCCAAGGACTCATCACCAACACCAGGAACCTCACCAGCGTCACCAAGTATGGCAGCAATACCTGGGAGATCCAGGCGCCGACCGCCTACGGATCGGCCGCCACCTTGAGCCTAGCGGCGACCGGTACCACGGCCACGACTACGGTCGTCCTCGCTTCCGGTAACACCACCTTGTTGCAAGTCGGGCAGCCGATTTCCGGGACGGGTATCCCGGTTGGGGCGACCATCGCCCAGATCTTCGATTCCACGACCCTCATTTTGTCAGATAGTCGCGCCGCTAATACGGCCGCCGATGTCGCCGCCGTCGTCGACGCCCGTGGCTCGCTCGCCGCATTGACCAATACTGCGGTCAGCACCGGGACCGCTAATCCCGTCATCACGCTGACGAGCACGGCGGGCCTTGTTCCCGGCCAGAAGGTCACGAGCGCCAATCTTCCGGCTTCGCAGAATTGGTATATCCGCGACATCACTTCGGCGACGACCGTGACCTTGGTCAGCGGAACGGGCGCCAGCCTGGCGGCCGGCGCGGTCCTCGCCAACGAAGTCATCACCCCGCTGGCCAGCTTGAATTTCGGGGGCAATCTCACCGTCACGAACGGCACCTTGCGGGCCTCGGCAGCCGGCGCGACGAGTAACATCATCAATGATACCAGCAACCTGACCTTCGATGCGGATGCGGTCACGGCTATGGGCAACGCCGGCGGAACGTTCGCCTACGCGGGTTTTTCGGGAGGCAGTACCGAGGTGCTGGGTCGGCTGACTCCGACCGCGGGCCACGGCGTGCTATCTATCCTCAATGGCGCGACCCCCTCGACGCTCACCTTCTTGGATTTGGGATCCCGGACGGCGGGAGCTACCTTGGACCTTCAGCCAGGCAGTGGGTCGATCGGTTTCACCACTGCCCCGGCAGGCACCAACGGAATCCTCGGAGGTTATGCCACTTACAACGGGGTCGACTTCGCCACGCCGGCCGGCGGACAGTATACCGCCGCGATTCCTCTGGTCGCTGCTCCGGGCGGATTGACAAATTACGTCCTGACCAGCGGCAGCCTGACTTTTAGCGCGGCCAACCAAAACCTGAATTCCCTCAAGATTGTCGGCACCGCTGGGATCACGACGGTGGGCCTGAATGGCATCTTGACGGTCACCTCGGGCGGGATCCTTTTCGACAACACTGGCGGCACCTCAGGCTCTCCCTTCAAGGCCTTGATTTCGGGAGGCACCCAGCTTGGCGCCGCCGGAGCCGAACTGATCGTCACGACGAACGGAACCGGCGACGCCACGAGCACCTTGACCATCAGCTCGCTGATCAGCAGCGGCGCCGGCTCCCTGACCAAGGCGGGTACGGGGACCTTGGTGTTGAGCGGCGCCAACGCCTTTACCGGTAATACGACCATCAACCAGGGCACGGTGCAGCTGTCAGGAGCGACGGCGGCCTTGGGTACGATTTCAACGGCAGCGAATGTCACGACGCTGCGCCAAGGGACGACCTTGGACATCAACGGCGCCGGCGCCGCGGCCGCGCTCTATACAGGCGGTACGACCTACCCGCAGGTCGCTATCGGCGCGCTCCTAGGCACCGGCACGATCACCAACAGCGGTGCCGGCACGTCTGCGCGGGCGACGATCAGCCTTGGCACCGCGACGAGCACGGGTGCGGGCTCTACTTTCGGCGGCCTCTTGCAAGACGGCGCGGGCATCTTGAACGTCGTCATCAACGGCACTTCGGCGCGCGTCCAAGGCATCGTCGGAGCTCAACCCTATACTGGCGCGACCGTCATCAACACCGGTGTTTTGGCCGTCACGAACCTTGCGGACGGCGGTGTCGCCAGTGGCCTAGGCGCCTCGACATCCTCCGCCGCGAACCTCATCTTCAACGCTGGCACTTTGGTATACACCGGAGCAGGTACGGCCGCCGCGGGTTTCAACCCGGCCATCTACCTGATCACCCAGACCCCTTCCGTCAGCACGGACCGGCTTTTCTCCTTGGCTGGCAACGCCACCATCCTCTCCCGTGGCACCTATGGCAACGAGTCGGCCGCCACCGGCACAGGTTCGAACAACGCGGCTTTGGTCTTCAGCAACACGGGTGACATCGCCTTCCTGACCAGCGGCGCGAAGACCCTTACCCTTGGCGGCACTTCGATCGGAGATAACGTCTTCCGCCCCCGCATCACGAATAATACCGTCGATTCGACCGCCACGGCGGTGACGGTCAGCGGCGGCCTTTGGATCCTGAATCCGGCGGTCGCGAACACCTACGCCGGCGTCACGTCGGTCACGGGCGGACAGCTGCGCGCCATCGACGGCGTCGGCATCCCCTCGACCAGCAATCTGACGCTTAACGGCGGCGTCCTTGAAGCCCCGGCCGCCACCTTCACGCGAACGCTTGGTTCGGCCGCAGGCAACGTCCAGTTGACCGGCGGCGCCTCCGGCTTCGCCGCCGGCACCCCGGCGCGACTCGTCGTGACCTTGGGCGGAGGGAACGTCACCTGGGGCGGCGCGACTTTCGCCCCCACCTCGCTCGTCCTGGGATCAACCACCGCCCTGGGCGAGACCGAAATCACGAACAACATCGCCCTCGGCACCGCCGCCCGCACCGTCACCGTCAATAACAACGCCAATACGGGCACCATGATCACGGCCGGCATCTTGTCCGGCGTCATCAGCGGCGGAGCCGGTGGCACGCTGACCAAGAACGGCGGCGGCGTCCTGATCCTGGGCAACGCGAATACCTACGTCGGCGACACCACGGTCACCGCCGGCAACCTTATCGTTACCAGCATCGGCAACGCTGCCGGAACCACGGCAAGTTCGCTCGGTGCCAGTGGCGGCAAGGTCATCTATAATCCCGGGGATGCAGATCTCAACGGGTTATTCTATGTAGGCTCCGGCGAGACCGCCACGAGAGGATGGACTTTTTCTTCCTCCGCCAGCCATGGTTCCACGACTCGTACCTATCGTATAGACGCTTCAGGCTCCGGTGCCTTGATTCTTGCCGGGTCTTTTACAAATACTGTAGCGGCAGGCGCAGCTGGTAGGTTCGTGACATTGGATCTCCGAGGGGCGAATTCGGATTTCAACCAGATGAATATGGTGCTGTCCAACAGCACCGGTACGAATACCCCCGTCCTGAACATCGCCAAGAACGACGGCGGCGTCTGGGTGCTGAATCCCGCTTCCGCCAACACCTTCACCGGAAGCATCACCAGCTCGGGCGGACGGCTAGGCCTGACGGTCAACGGGATCGGCAACGCCAGCGGGATCAGGCTTTCGAACGGTAGCATCTTTGCTTACGGCGCCGCCCTCAGCACTGGCAAATCAGTGACCATCGCCAATAATGCCACGGGGGGTTTCGAGGGCGATAAGTCGATCACCCTCACCAGCGCCGTGATCATCGAGGCAGGGGCTAATAACAACATCATCGCGAACAACCTGTCCGGAGGGGCCATCCTCAACCTCAGCGCAGGCTTCACGAATAACAAGACTTCGAGCACCCTCCTCGCCTTCCGCGGCGCCGGTTCGACCGTGATCACCGGCGCGATCCCTGCTGGAACCGCCACGCAGTCCGTCGATGTCCAGATCGCGCCGGACGCTTCGCTGACTCTCGCCGGTGCGGTGGACACCTACACGGGATCGACGATCATGTATCAGGGCCGCCTGATCCTGAACAAGGCGATGACGACCACGTCGTCGGTCCTCGATTTCCGCGGCGGCACGATCGAAGCGTCCGCCGACCAGACGATTTCCATCCCGGTCACGCTGGGCGGCGATCCGGCGACTTTCACGGGTTCGTCAGGTTTCACGCTCAGCAACGCGGGGGGCTCCCTCACGCTCGGCACGGGCACGACGAGCCGCACCCTGATCAACAGCATCACTTCGGGCAAGTCGCTGATCGTCAGCGGAGCCTTGACGTTCGCCAATACCGGGGCGGTCACGTTGACGATCGCCGGCCCAGGCGCCACCTCGATCCAAGGCGTCATGTCGAACGGGACGTCCGCCGCCAGCCTTACTTTCGCGGGCGCAGGCACCCTGCAGCTGACCGCCGCCAACACGGCGACCGGGGCATTGACCGTCAACCGCAGTTCCGTCACGCTTTCCGGGGCGAGCGGCTCCTGGAAAGGCACCGGCACTTCCTTCACCGTGAACGCCGGCGGCACCTTGGTGCTGGACAACGCCACGAACAATAACGACCGCCTCCTGGATGCCGGCGCGTTCAACCTGATGGGCGGGACGCTGAGCCTCATCGGCAACACGACGACGGAAGCCGCAGGGGCGCTCAAGGCCTACGGCTCGGCGACCATCGCCTTCTCCGGCACTGGCAGCAACACCCTGACCTTCGCCTCCCTCGACTCCAGTTTCTATACCGACGCGCGTAGCGCCTTGACGCTGGTCGGCATCTCCGGGCTGGGCGTGACGAACAAGGTCAAGATCACCGGTGTCGCCGACGGTTTCGCCCCGCGCGTCGCCGTCGGCGCGGACTTCGCGACTTACCTGGCGGCCGACGGCTTCAAGGCCTTCAGCGCCTATGCCGCCGTCACCGACATCAACACGTCCGGCGCCGACGACGTGCTAAAGGTCACGGCGGCTTATTCCACGGATGACCTGAACTCGAGCCGTTACCTGCGCGCTCTTGCGATCTCGGATGCCAGTTCCCTTAACGTCGGCGGCTCGGCCAACGCGACGCTTTCCCTCTCCTCGGGCGCCATCCTGGTCGGCAGCGGCGCCCAGACGGTATCCGTCCCGCGCATCTTGCTCTCGACCACGCGTCTGATGCAGACGACCAATGGTTCCGCGACCGTCAAGGTCGCTTCAACCGCGGGTTACGTCGTCGGCCAGGGGATCACCGGAAGCGGCGTCTCCGGGTACGTCACGGCCATCACTGACGGCACGACGCTCACCCTGAGCGCGAACGCGAGCGCGAGCGGTTACGCCCTCGTCACCGCCGTCATGCCGGCGGTCGTCCAGGTCGCCGCCGGCGCCTCTCTGAGCCTTAACGGCAGCATCGTCTCCAATCAGGGCTTCATCAAGGAGCAGGCGGGCGCGCTGACCTTGTCGGCGCGCCAGTATCATGCCGGCGAGACTACGGTCGCCGGGGGTACGCTGATTCTCGGAGCGGGCGACAACACGATCTCTCCCCTTGGCACCACCCTGAGCGTCGAGTCCGGCGCGACCGTCGACCTTAACGGCACCGTCCAGTATGTCGGCCGCATCAGCTCCCTCGGAGCGGCCCCGGGTGGCGGTGGCACCATTACCTCAACTTCGGCCGCCACGCTCATCACCAACATGTCCGCCGGCGACCGTACTTTCGGCGGTAGCATCACCGGAGCGGTCACTTTCGGGCGCATCGGAGGCTACACCCTCACGCTCGAGTCGCCGCAGACCTATACAGGCGCCACCTATCTTCTCGGCAGCGCCACCAGCCTGCAGGACGACGCCACGTTGGAGAACACCTCCTCCCTGGTCCTGAGCTATGCCACGCTCAACCTGAACAACAACAGCGGCCTGCAGACGCTGAACGCCAACCGCATCAAGGACAGCGCCCAGGTGACGATGCGCGGTTCGACCATCACGTTCAACGGCCGTTCGGCGGCCTATTCGACCGAGACGTTCGGCGCCTTGGTGTTGGATCTCGGCGCCAACACCCTCACCGCTACGGCGAGCAACGGCTCCGGGAACTTCTCCTCGGCCGTGATGACGTTCTCCTCGCTGCAACGGAACAACAACGCGACGGCCAACTTCACCGGTACCAATCTCGGACAGCCCGGAAACACGGGTGGAATCATCTTCACGACGCCTCCAGTCACTGTCGGGGGCGGCTATCTCGGCGCATGGGCGATCGCCAACACCAACGATTACGCCGCTTACAACGGCGCCCAGGGCGTCGGCCCGGCGGGGCAGGGCGGCTTCGCCGCCTATGAGGCCGATTTCGGCGCCGGCAAGGTCACCCAGCTCACCGCGACCGCCGCGACGACCTTCACCCTTCCTTCGGGCGGGGCGACGACCGGCATGCTGAAGCTGGCGAACGCGTTCACCAACGACGTCGCCTTCACCGCCGCGACCGACGTGTTGAACCTCGAGCTCGGCGGCCTGCTGCGCAGCAACGACAACAATCCTTCCACGATCGGCACCACCGCCCTGCGCGGCGTCATCACCAGTGGCATCGGCGAACTGGTAGTGTACAACGCCCAGAGCACGTTGACGATCAACTCGGTCATCCAAGGCTCCGCCAAGCTGGTCAAGGATGGCGCCGGCACGCTGACGCTGACGGCGGCCAATACCTACTCGCTTGGCACCGTATTCAATCGAGGAACGATCAACCTGTCGCCGACCACCCCTGGTGACGTCGTTGTCCCGGCAGGCGGGCTGATCCTCAACGGCGGCGTGCAGGGCGGCGGCGCCAACCTTAATGTCAACTCCGCCGGGGCCATCGCGTCCGCCAACGCCCTGACGATCAACGGACGAAGCACGCTGACTTTCGCCAACGCCACGAACAACACGCTGGCGAGCGTCACGCTCAACAACATCAGCGAAGGCAACCCGACCTTGGCCGTCGGCACCGGGTCCCGGCTGACGTTGACCGGCGCCACCCCGGTGACGGCAACCTCCGCCAACGCCTCGGCGACTTCGACGATTTCCGGCGGCACCTTGGTCCTGCCGGCCGGCGCCAACACTTTCGCCATCGATGGCGTGAAGCTGCCCGGCCTTTCGACGATCTACAACGGGCTGGCGCCCACGCTGAACATCAGCAGCAACATCACCGGCCCGTCGATCTCGCTGACGAAGACCGGCAACGGCCTGCTGCAGCTGAGCGGGCAGAACGACTTCACTTCCGTCACGGTGAGCGGCGGCGGTCTCGTTCTCGGCGCCAACGGCGCCTACACGCAGGGCGGCGGCGGCGTCTCCGGCCCCTTGGGGTCCGGTACGGTCGCCATGGGCGCCGGCACGCGTCTGCTCGTCGACAACAACGACCGCCAGATCGGGAACGTCTTCACCTGGGCGGGCACCCCGACGTTCGACAGCACCGGCGGCACCAATCGCACCCTTACGCTCAACGGCAGCATGCCGTGGATCGCGGCCGGCACCCCGACGATCGCGGTCAACAGCCCTTACCTGACGGTGGCCTTGCTCGGCGAAATCCCGAACATCGCCTCGATCACGAGCTTCAGCGTCAGCGGCCCAGGCGCGTTGATCTTCAACGCCAAAGGCTACGCCGGCAACTTCAACGCGACCGCGCTAGGCAATCCTTACGCCGTCTCGCTTCTTCATGACGGCGACGGCACCGCGGCTCCGCAGACGATGTCGCTGGGCAGCGTGGTCTTTGACGCGGGCATCGTGCCGATGCTCACGGTCGGCCGAGCGGGCGGCACCTTGCCGTTGCCGCAGGCTTCCAACAAGGTCATCGCCACGGCGAGCATCGCCAATCTCGGCAGCGGCCTGACGCTCACGAACAACAACGGGTACGGCCTGAAATACACCGGCGCCCTCACCATCGCGTCCGGCGCGGCCTTCAACGTCGCCACCGCCTCCTCCTCCAACCTGACCCAAGGCCTGGAGTTTTCCGGCGCCGTCACCGCCGCCAGCGGGTTCGTCAAGACGGGCGCGGGCACCTTGGTCCTTTCCAACGCCTCGAATTCGATCGGCGCGCCGATCGTCGTCGACCAAGGCGTCCTTTCGGTCGGCTCCGTCGCGGCGCTCGGTGGCGCGACAGTCGCCTTGAACCCGCAGGCCGGCAGCGCCGCCTTCCGGGCCTCCGCCAGCATCGACGGTAGCCCGGTCATCCGCTTCGACGGAACAGCCGGCACCCGCATCATCGAGGTGGCCGCGGGCGCGACATTGAAGCTTAATGCTGCGTTCGACCTGAACGGGACCGCCGGCGCGACCGCTTCTCTTTCCAAGAACGATCCCGGCACGCTGGTGCTCAATGCTTCCAATGCGGGCTGGAGCGGCGCCATCAGCATCAACCAGGGCGCGATCCTGATCGATAACCCGGCGCTGACTTCGCCTGCCGGGACCGGCACCATCAGCATCTCTCCAGGCTACGCCATCGTCGGCGCCGCGCTTCAGCTCGCCGGTGGGGTGACCGTGAGCAACGCGTTGTCGCTCCAAGGCACGGGCAACCTACTCCAGGGTGGCATCAACTTCGGCGGCCAGCTCGAGAGCGTCTCCGGCAGCAACACCTACTCCGGCGCCATTTCGATGCCGTGGGACTCCACCATCGCCGCCCGTGCCGGCAGCACCTTGACGATCTCCGGGCTTATCACGGCGACCGGCACCCATCGCCTCCAGTTCAACGCCGAAGGGGACATCGTCCTGAACACCGCCACGACCAGCCTGACGGGCGCGCTCTGGGGCATGGACAAATACGGCGCCGGCACGTTGACGATCAGCACGCCCGTGACCGGACCGATCAACAGCAGCGGCGGCTTCCAGATTCACCGCGGCACGGTCGTCCTGAGCAATACCGCGACGATCGCCTTCGGCTCGAGCGCGATTTCCACGGTCACCGGTGGGGCGACCCTCCGGCTCGACAACAGCACGACCAGCACCAACAATCGTCTGACCGGTTTCGGCGTCAAGCTGCAGGGTGCGACCTTCAGCTTTGTCACGAAAGGCACCACTGAGACCGCGGGCGCCCTCACGGTCGACCAAGGCGGCAATACGATCGACATGTCCGGAACGGGCAACGCGCTCCTGACGTTCGCTTCGTTCACGGGCAACGCAGGAGGCGCCTTGAACCTCACCGGAACCTTCGGCACCGCGAACAACTACCTGAAGTTCACCACCGCCCCGACGCTCTCGCCCGCCACGACCGGCATCCTGTCCCGCATGACGGTCAATGGCAACGAGTTCGCGACGTACAACGCGACGAACGGCGTCGTCGCCTTCACGGGCTATGCCGCCGTGACGAACGTCCTCAGCGCCACGACCACGCAGACCTTCAAGGCGACTTCGGCCACGGCGAACTCCCTCACCGGCAACCAGACCCTCAACGCGTTGACGATCAGCAGCGGTCCGTTGGTCGGCAACAGCCCGACGGTCGGCGGCCTAGGCGGCCTTAATCCCACGACGCTGACCCTTACCTCCGGGGCGATCTTGGCCACCTCGTCCGGCTCCGGCGCGACGGCGACGCTGGGCGTCCCGGTGGTCTCGTTCGGCGCGACCGGTACCTCCGAAGCCATCGTCCATGTCGCCAGCGGCCAGACGCTGACGGTCACCAGCGGATTCAGCACGACCGGCGGCCTTTCGAAGAATCTCGCCGGCGTCCTGAACTTCGACGCGCCGCAGTTCGTCAGCGGCACCACTTACGTCAACGGCGGCACGCTTCGCCTCAAGTCCGGTCAGGTCAACACGCTCCTCTTCAACAACGGCATCACGGTCAACTACGGCGGCACCCTCGACCTCAATGGCAGCGCCCAGTTCGCCGGAGCGCTCACCAGCGTCGGTTCGGCGGCGAATGCCGACGCGCAGGGTGGATCCATCATCAACTCCGCCGGCAGT
Source organism: uncultured Klebsiella sp. (assembly GCA_964643215.1). Classification (GTDB taxonomy): domain Bacteria; phylum Verrucomicrobiota; class Verrucomicrobiia; order Opitutales; family UBA953; genus UBA953. The sequence continues at coordinate 11,119 of CAZXSI010000016.1, forward strand.
CGCGCGACCTTGGTGCTGAACGCCAACGGTAGCTTCGGCGGCGTCATCTCCGGGGATGTCTATCTCGCCAAGGTCGGCACCAACGGTCAGGCGTTCCTTTACCCGCAGACATACACCGGTCCGACCATGATCGCCGGCGGCAGCATGACGTTCGCCGACGAGGCCACCCTGCTGTCTTCGTCCGCCATGACGGTCTACGGCGCTCAGCTGAACATCCAGAACACCAGCACGCGCGATCTCGGCGACCGCATCGCGGATGCCATGCCTATCGCGATTCGCGACGGCATCATCTATTACACCGGCCGCCAGCAGGCAAATTCGACGGAGACGCTCGGAGCGATCACCCTGAACGGAGCCTACAACGCCTTGCTCTCTTCAGCGGGCGGAGCCGCCAGCGGCAGCCCCGGCCTCTCTTCAGCGACCCTGACGATCGCCTCGCTGACTCGTGCGGACGCGACCTCCACGCTTCGCTTCAACACCTACGGACAGCCCGGCGGTTCCGGCCAATATGGCCAGGGGCGTATCCTCATCACGGCCGCGCCGACACTGACCAACAACATCATCGGCCCATGGGCGATCGTGGACCGGGAGTTCGCGAGCTATGATGCGACCTACGGTGTCGGCGCCTTGAACGGAGCTGGTTTCCCGGGATATGCGGGCGGCACCCTGACGAGCAATCCGGGGCAGAATGACAATATCAGGTTCACGCAGGCGGGGACCACCGTCCTTAGTTCCGACACCACGATCTGGACGCTCAACATGCGCGGTCAGACCACGGCGACGACCATCGACCTCGGCGGCAAGAAACTCACGTTGAAGGGCGGCGGTCTTCTGCTTGGCCAGGAAACCGATAGCATCACATGGACCATCTCCAACGGCACCATCACGGCCGGCTCCGTCGACACCGCCTCGGATCTTTTCATCCACCACGCGAATTACGGCGGAACCAGCCGTCTGGTGGATATCTCCGCGGTGATCGCGGACAACGGCACCGGCGCCTTGCGCCTGATCAAGAATTCAGGCGATACGGGCGCCAGCTCCATGACGTTGAGCGGCCTCAACACCTATACCGGGGGGACCGTGCTCAACATGGGCACGCTGGTGCTCGGCGCGACCGGTCGTCTCGGCACGGGCGGCATCGTCGTCAACCGGGCTACCCTTACCCAGACCGCCGGTGGCGTCATCCCGGCGCAGACGCTGACCCTCAACGCCTCCTCGACCGTCACGCTCGCGGGCAACAACACCCTGTCCGGGCTGGTCTTCGCGAACGCGGGCGGCGGTGCGCCGACCTTGACGCCCACCGGAGTGCTCACCTTGACCGGCGGCATCGCGGCCACGACGAGCAATCCGGGCACCATCTCGACGATCGGCACGGGCACCTTGGACCTTAACGGAGCCAGCGCCTACTCCATCAGCGTCGGAGCCTCGCTGGTCAACGGCATCGACGTCGCGCCTTGGCAAGCCGGGCTGATCATCAACTCGACGATCCAGAACGGCGGCATCACCAAGACCGGCAACGGCCTCCTGCAGCTGGCCGGCCAGAGCACTTTCGCCGGGGGTGTCACCGTTTCCGCCGGCGGATTGGTGATCGGCGCCAGCAGCACCGGAAGCGGTTTGCTGGAAGTCCCGACCTCCGGACCGGTCGGCGTCGGCACCTTGACGATGGCGAACAACACCACCCTCGTCTCCGGTGGCGCCTTCACGATCTCCAACAACGTCGTCTTCGGCGACGATGGCAACGGCACCGGCACGCATGTCTTCAACGGCACCAACAGCCTAACGCTCAACGGTGTCACCACCTTGCCGTCGACATGGAATGTCGCGATCACCGCCCCGCAGATGACCGTCACGATCGGCGATGCCAGCCCCTCCCTCGCGACGGATGTCATCAACAAGTCCGGCCTGGGTATCCTGACCGTCGGCAATTATGCGGGCACTATCTCGGCCGCCGGCGGCCTTGTCTTCACCGGCGACGGAAATGCCTTGGGCACCTCCGACGGGGTCAGCTTAGGAGGAAACGTCGTGCTTACGAACGACACGGCGGTCACGGTCAACCGTTCCGGCTCGGGTCCCAACGCCCGCAACAAGATCCTGCGCAAGGTGGACCTGACCAACCCCGGAAGCATCCTTTCCGTCACCAATCTCAGCGGTTACGGACTCGAGTTCACCGGGGCCATCACCCTGAACGGTGCCTCCCACTTCGCGGTGGGCACCGCGACGGCCTCCAATCTCGTGCCCGGCCTGATCCTCTCGGGCGTCGTCGCCGATGCCGGGGGCTATGACCTCACCAAGTCCGGCCCTGGCACGCTCCTGCTTGCCAATGCTGGCAACACCTTCGGCGGCGCCACCGCCGTGATCGACATCCTGGCCGGCGTCGTCGCCGCCAGTTCGGACGCGGCGCTGGGCCATTCCGGCAACTCGGTCAGGCTGAATGTCGATGGCACGACCGACGTGGGTTTCCGGGCGACCGGAACTTTCTCCACCGCCCGCACCTTCGTCCTTAACCAGGCTAATAACGCCATGGAAGTGACGGCGGGCAATACCCTGACCCTTTCCTCGCCGTTCACGCTTGCGGCGATTGCCAATACCCTGACCAAGAACGATAACGGCACCCTCGTCCTCACGGCTTCCAACCCAGCTTGGGCGAGCACGGTCACCGTCGCCGGAGGTACGCTGCGCCTCGGTCACGCCACGGCCCTCGGCACCAGCGCGCTGACGACCGCCGGAGCCGGTTCGGTCGCCATTGAGCTCACGGGTGGCGTGACCGTCGCCAACGCGCTCAGCCTGACGGTCGCCAGCGGCGCCAGCGGCCCAGACGGAAAGGGCGTCCTTTCGGCGTTCAGCGGAGTCAATACTTTCTCGGGCGCCATCACCCAAGGGACCGGCGTGGGCGCTACTTTCGGCGCAGGTCCTGGCGCGACCCTCACGCTCGCCGGCGGCATCACCACCGGCAACAGCACGAACTTCAATGCCGTCGCGTCCGACGCCGTGATCAATCTCGCGAGCACGATCACCGGCGGCGGGCCGGGCACGAACGTGATCGGTCCAGGCACTCTTAACATCACCGCCAACCAGTCCGGCTTCACGGGCGTGTTCAATGTCTATCGCGGAACCACCAATCTCGGTGGCAGCGGCGTGACTCTGGGGGCGACGGGCGCCGTCAATCTCTACGGCGGCGTCTTCAACGTCAGCGATGCGGTGGGCGCCGCCACCTCCCGTCTCGTCAATCGTGCGCTGACGATTCAAGGCGGCACCTTCGCGTACGTAGGCAACTCCGCGAATTCCGCCGAGACGAATAGCGGGGCGCTGACTTTCGCCCGCGCCGGCGGCATCTTCAGCTCGAATCAGACCGGGTCCGGCACGGTCAGCCTCACGTTCGCCAGCCTTGCCTGGGTCGCCGATACGAGCGTCGGCTTTGCCGGAACCAATCTCGGGACGTCCACCAACAAGATCCTCTTCACTACCGCGCCGACGCTCGTTCCGGCCACGACGGGCATCCTTGCCCGCGCGACCGTCAACGGGTCCAGCTTCGCCACCTACAACGGCACGACCGGCATAACCGCTTTTTCCGCCTACAACGCGACCAACGCCACCAACCTGAACAGCGCTGGCGCGACCGACACCGTCGACGCCAACGCCGCCATGACTACCAAGGCGCTGACGGCGAGCAAGACGGTCAACGCCGTGCGTTTATCCGGCGCGGCGGCCCAGACCGTCGGAGGTTCCGCCTTCACGGCGCTCACGCTCACGAGCGGCGGGCTCCTCGCGACCGGCGCCGCCACGCACGTGCTCAATGTGCCGTTGCTCACGCTGGGCAGCGTCCAAGGAGTGATTCACGCGGACGCGGGTTCGACGCTTTCGATCGCAAGCACGCTGACCGGCTCGGCCGGCCTGGTGAAGGACGGATCGGGCGAAGTCATCCTGGCCGCTCCTGCAAACAAGTCCGGCCTGGCCGGCGTATCCGCCAACAACTTGACCGGCAATCTGACGGTCACCCGCGGCACCTTGCGGCTGGGAGCTGCCAACGCCTACGCGCCTGGCCAGTTCCTGATCATCGGTGGCGCCGCCGCGGCCCTGGACCTGAACGGCTACAATCAACAGGTCTCGGGCCTGCTGACCGACGTCGGCAGTTATCCAGGGACTGGCGGAAACATCACCAGCTCGAGCGGCACGGGTCAGTTGGTCGTCAACCAGGACAACACCGCCCGGACTTGGGCGGGCACGACGACCGGCGCAGTTAACTTGGTCCGTTCCGGTCAGAACACCCTGACCGTCGTCAGCGCGAACGCGCACACCGGGGCGACCTTGATCAACGGCAACACCACCGTGCTGCAATCCGAGGGTGCCTTCTCCGGAACTGCCTCCCTCGACGTCAACTACGCGACCTTGAACCTCGACAACGACGCCGGCGTAGGCGGCTCCGCCGACCGGATCGCTGATGCGGCTCCCGTCACCTTCCGCGGGGCCAGCATGACCTTCTCCGGGCGCCGCCAGACCGCCTCCACGGAGGCATTCGGCGCCGTTTCGGTCGACCAAGGTTACAACGCATTGACGGCGAACACCGGCGGGACAGGCCTTAACTCGGTCGACCTGACGTTCGCCTCGCTATCCCGTCCGGCAGGTTCCGCTGCGACGTTCAACATCACGGGCACCAACCTCGGGACGATCGGCAGCAATGCCCGCGTCAAGGTGGGCACCCTCAACGGCGCGGCCGTCTCCGCCACCGCCTACTCGGCGAGCGGCAACGGACTCACGAACAACCTGATCGGCGCCTGGGCGATCGTCGGCAACGAGTTCGCCACCTACGTCCCCGGCCTCGGCATTGCCGCTTTGAACCAGACGGGTGCCGCCCAGTATGATCAGACGAACACGTTCGTCGGAGGCGCGGCCGCCGAGAATATCCGCCTGACCGCGACGACCTCGATCCCGGCCGGCGGCAGCAACGTGAATTCGGTGACGATGACCGGCGCGAACATCGCCCTGAGCTTCGCCGTCGCCACGGACATCCTCAACCTCACGAGCGGCGGCCTGATCGGCCCGAACAACAACCAGAGCATCGGTGCGGCGCTCGACTCTGGCCGGATCACCGCCGGCGGGGCGACTCCGTCCGCCAACGCCGATCTCTATCTTTATAACCGCGCTAACACGCTGACCGTCAATTCCCGCCTGATCGACAATGTCAACGGCTCGGGATCCTCGCTGCGCGTCGTCCTCACCGCCGCCGGCGGCAGCATCAATCTCGTCAATACCGCCGCCAGCTACACCGGCGGCACCGTGATCAACGGAGGAACGGTCAACCTCCTGGCCTCGGCCTCCGGCGTCACGGTTCCGCTGGCCGCGACCGCGGGCAACGGATTGATCATCAACAACGCCACGGTCACGATGGGAAGCTCGGCCAATACGGTCGCTGGCCAGATCGCCGCCGGCAACGTCGTCACGATGAACGGCGTGAGCACCCTGAATCTCTTTGGGGACAACACCTTGGCTGGGCTGGTCCTCAACAATAACGGCGGCGGTTCAGGCAACTTGCAGATCAATACTTTCAGCACGGCGACCACCGCCGGCAGCGGCGCCATGGGCGTCTTGACCATCGGGTCCGCGGGCATCGTCGCGACGTCCTCCAACATCGCGAGCGCCACCATCGTCGTCGGTCGCCTCGACTTCGGCGCGACCGCGGCGACGGTCGATGTCGCCCCCGTCGCCGCTAACGGCGTGGCTATTTCGCCCCTGACGCCCGGATTGCAGGTGCAGGGCATCGTCGGCAGCGCCGGCGGGCTGACCAAGACCGGCAACGGCGTCCTGCAGTTCAACGCCCAGGCTCATTATGCCGGCGCGACGACCGTCAACGCCGGCGCACTCCGCACGGGCGTCACCTACGGAGGATCGCGTTTCTCCGCCCTGACTCTTTCGGCCAATACTTTCCTGAACCTCAACGGACTCGCCACCGTCTGGGGGTCTTTGGCCGGTGCCGGCAAGGTGATGAACAGCAGCACGACGGCCGCCACGCTCATCGTTGGATTGGACGGCTCATCCACGGTCTTCTCCGGTCAGCTGACCCGCTTCAACGATGCGACCGTCGGCGCCGTCGCCTTGCAGAAGGTAGGCTCCGGCCAGCTGACGATGGCCTCGGCCCAGGATTATAACACCGGCACCTCCGGTGCCATCACGGTGAACGGCGGCACGTTGCGCTATGTCGATGCCGGCGAGGCCTTCAACGGCACGGCCGCCTCAGGCGGCGGCACCTTCAATCTCAACGCCGGGGGCATCATCGCGCTGGACAACTCCGGAACCGCCAACGTCAACAGCCGCCTCGGACTCGATGTCACCGGAACCCTCGCGATCCAAGGCGGCAAGCTCACCCTCAATGGTTCGGCAACTGCCGCGACGCCGACGACGGAGACGATCACGACCTTCAACGTCACCAACGGCGGCGGACGCATCGAGCTCGCCCCGAATGCGGCCAATCCCCTCACCTTGACGATCGGCACGTTGAGCTCGGGTAACGGCCATGGTTCCTTGGTGATCGGCGGCATCGCCGGCGCGGCTTCGGCCGCCGGCGTGGCGAACGTCACCATCACGACCCCGAACCTGATCTCCGGACAGGGCGCAGGCGCCAACGGCTCCACCACCATGTCGGTACGCCACGACATCCTGGCGGATGCCTCCGCCAGCGGCCTCGGCACCGGATTCCTGGTCAAGGACTCCGTCACCAACAATTATCGCGCCCTCGCCGCGGGAGAACTCAATTCCGTCGTGACCACCTGGGCGGCGACGCAGAACGCCGGCCTCTCCAGCAGCAAGACCATCCTCGGGCAGTCGACGGCGAACACCTTGACGATCAGCGGGACCGGCACGCTCGCAAGCGGCCTCAACGCGGCGGCGTTCGGGAGCTACGGACCGAGCGGCGGCCTCCTAACCCAGACGCTTTCCAACGCCTCCGCGACCTTGGTCCTGGCCGGCGCTACGGGCAACATCAACGTCGGTGCCTATCAGTCTGCGACCGTCGGCACGACGCCCTTCCTGCACGTGGTAGCCGGCGGCACCTTGAACATGAACGCCGCCTTGGGCATCGGCGGCACCGCCGGTATCGCGAAGCTGGATGGCGGCACGCTCAATCTCAACCGCCGGGCATATTACTCCGGCGCGACGACCGTCAACGGCGGCACCCTCAATCTCGCCTCGGGCGCGGCCAACACGATCGTCGTCGTGCCGACCGCCACCGCCGCCACCGTCTCAGCGCTAGCAGTGAACAGCCTCGACGCGGTCGTCAACCTGAGCAACCAGGCCCAGGTGTTCGGCACGCTGAGCAGCATCAACCCGCTGCCCGGGATGGGCGGCACGATCACGAACTCTGGGGGCACCGTGGTCACGTTCACGACCTCGACGCAGGCGGCCAACGGCACCTTCGCCGGCGCAATCACCGGCAACCTCGCCTTCACCAAATCGGGCACCAACACCCTCACGCTGACTGGCGCTCAGACCTACGTCGGGGAGACCGTCCTGCGCGGTGGCACGCTCGAGCTGCGCGACGCCGCCACTTTGGCAAGCACGGCCGGCCTGAAGCTTTATTATGGCACGCTGAATTGGAATAATTTCGGGCACAATCCCTCCGGCGCGCCTTCTCCGATCCGCATCGCCCCGACGAACGCAGTCACCCTCCGCGGTGGCAGCTTCGTCGTGAATGGAGCCGGCTCCACCGACACGGTCCTGACGCTGAACAGCGTCACCGCCGAAAGCGGAAGCAACGTCTTCCAGACCCTGCCTTATATCAACGAAGGAAGCACCGTGAAGCTCACGGTCGGCAATCTGCTGCGCAATATCAGCAGCCGTTCAGGGGTCATGTTCAACGGATGGACGACCAACAACAGCAGCGGTAACAACACCTTGGGCGGCCAGGGCCTGACGACCAACAGCAACGTCCTCATCTCGAAGCTCAACGGCGCCGCTTTCTCGGCCAGCAACCTCACCAATAAGCTCATCGGCGGCTGGGCCGTCGCCGATGGCTCAACCTTCGCTTCCTATAGCGACGTCTACGGGGTGGTCGCAATGGGGAACACCTATGGTGGCTATGTTTCCCCCGCTTTCGACGGAACCGATGTTTCCGGGACGACGACCGCCTCCCAGAACATCAACGACAGCACGGCTACGCGTACGATGACGACCGGCGCCAAGGCTGCCTATTCCTGGCGACTGGGGCCTAGTGCGACCCAGACCGTCTCATTCATCGCCGGAACGACACTGACCTTGGGCGTGGGAGTCGTGACCAACGGAAGCTCCTCCACCATCGCCGCGGCGGACAGTTCCAACACCATCGCCGGTGCCGGCACGGAGCTTTATTTCTACGTCAACCAGAACACCTTGGCGATCCAGCCGGCCATCATCGGTTCGGTCGCGCTCATCAACAATGGCCCCAGCACCCTGAGCCTCAGGCCGACTTTCGCCAGCAACACCTATTCCGGCGGCACTTTCGCCAACGCCGGCACGTTGAATCTCCAAGGCGCGGCCGGCCGTGCCTTCACCGCTCCGACGGTCGCCCAAGGTGTCTACGGCGGCGCGACCATCCCGGCGACCTCCGCGGTCGTGACGTTGACGAGCACCGCCGGCCTCACGCCTGGCATGGTGCTGACGAACGCCAATTACCCGGCCGGAACGACAATCGTGTCCGTCGATAGCGCCACCCAGGTCACCCTGAGCAACTCGAGCACGAACGCCACCGAGGCCACCGCCCAGTCGCTCGTCTCGCCTTCTTCCGCGGTGGTCACCTTGTCCACGACCGCCGGTCTCTATGCGGGCATGGCGCTGACGAACGGCAATTTCCCGGTCGGCACGACGGTCGTGTCCGTCGACAGCGCCACGCAGGTTACCCTCAGCAATCCCAGCACCGCGACATCCGCCCAGAGCGCGCAAGCGCTCGTCTCGCCGCTTTCCTTCTATGCCGTGCCCGGTGACCTTACCGTCGAGAACAGCACGCTCACGATGGGCACGACCCCTGGCCAGGTCGCCGAATCAGCCAACCTTACCATCAAGGGTTCCGGCAGCTTCACGTTCGGTGCCTATACCACTGGCCCCAGCAGTTTCCTGCAGAGCGTCGCTTTCCAGAATGACGGCGGCGCCTCCAACCCGACCTTGGGCCTGGGTACGCCGACCACGACTGCGGCCAAGGTCATCCTGACGTCGGCCACGCCGATCACCGCCACCAACGACAGCTATTCGACAACGCCGACGATCAGCGCGGGTTCGGCGACGCTCGCGCTGCTCCAGTTCAGCAACGCCAACCCCGTCATCACGGTCAACCAAGGGCTGGCCGAGGTGGGGCTCAATATATCGGCCACGATTTCGCAGCATGCGAGCATGACGTCGCTGACCAAGTCCGGCGCCGGCGTCCTCGCCCTTTCATCCGTCGAAAGCACCTTCACGACAGGCGTGAATCTCTCCGCGGGCGGCCTGATGCTCGGAGCCTCCAGCACCGGAACACCGGTGACCAAGGGTCCGCTCGGAACGGGCACGCTGACCATCGGCAATGGCACCTCGTTGCTGAGCGACGGCACTGCTCGGTCCGTCGCCAACGCCGTCACCGTCAACGGCGACTTCACCTTCGGCGGCGTGGTCGCTGGGAATAACGTCACGCTGGCGGGTTCGGTCAACCTTGGTTCCTCCGGCCGAACCATCACCGTGACCAGCCCGGCCGTCACCGCGACCCTCAGCGGCGCCCTTACCAGCTCTGCCACCGGGACGGCGCTGACCAAGTCGGGAGCCGGGGCGCTCATCCTTTCTTCGGCCGCGAACAACCTCAACTCGGCCGGCGTGAGCATCGCCGGTGGCATCCTCAAGTACGGTGTCGCCGGCGCGATTCCGGCTGCTAGCCCGATCACCATAGCCGCTGGGGCGGGCCTCGACCTGGGTGGCTTCAATCTCGACCTGACGTCCCAGTCCGTGACAAGCAGCGGTTTCATCACGAATTCGGCCGCTTCTACATCTTTGGTGCAGGTCGTCGGCACCTCTGCTACGGACGTGACGTCGACAACCGACGTCTCGCTGGGCATTGCCTTCGCCGACAACTACCTTGGCAGCGCTTCCAGCAAGCTTTCCCTGATCAAGGGCGGCCTGGGTACGCTGACGTTCACCAATAGCACCAGCGTTAATTACGGAGACGTCATCGTCGTCGCGGGCGTGGTCAAAGGTTCGTCCGCTAACACCTTCTCGCCAAACGCCACGATCGTGCTCGGCAACGCTTCGACGGCCGGCGCCGCGACACCGACGGCCACGCTCGACGTGCTGTCCTTCGACCAGACGATCGGCGGCCTCGCGACCGGCACCAATACCGCCGCTGGTTCGGCGATCATCCGGATTGGCGCCGGCCGCACGCTGACTACCACCGGAACCAATACTCTCGGCTCGAACATCTCCGCCACCGACGTCGCGAAGGTCAACTTCACCGACGGCGGCGCGTTCGTCGCCAACGGCGCGACGTTCCAGGTCGGCGGCGCCACCGGCGGCACCAACGCCTCGACGTTGACGGTCGACCTGACCGCCCTGGCGAGCTTCACGGTGAACGCCGGCGCCGCCGGCATCTTCCGCCTGGGCGAGCTGACCAGCGGCACCAACGGCGGCACGGCGACGATGATCCTCTCGCCGGCCAACGTCATCAACGCGAACCTCATCGGCCTCGGCGACATCTCCAACGGCACCGCCGTCCAGACGCTCAAGCTCGGCGCCGGCACGAACGTCCTCAACGCCAACACGATTTCGATTGGGTCCGCCCCTTCGACCGGCAGCCGTGGATCAGGCAGCCTCATCTTCAACGCCGCTGGCGGTTCCGTCAAGGTGCGCAGCCTGTCTGATGCCGTCAACGGACGTGCCAACCTCAACCTTGCCTACGCCACGGGCACGACCACGGCTTCGTCAATCACCGCCAACTTCGACGTCACCGGCCACTCGGCCGACCTGCGCTTCGACGTCATGCAGCTATCCGCCCGTCAGGGAACCGCAGGCGGTACGGCCACGGCGACGTTCGCCTTCGATACCGGCACGCTCGACGCCAACGACCTGCTCCTCGGCTACAAGTCGACGACCGGCAACGCCGCCACGGCGACCATGACGCTCGGCGGCACCGGCGTGGCGACCTTCAACTCGGTCGCCAACGAGCTGCGCATCGGCGTCAACGCCGGCACGACCTCGACCGCCACGGGCACGCTCAACATCTCCGGCGGCACGGTCGCCGTCGCGGGCAAGGCCGGCACGGCGATCAAGCTCGGCGACGCCTCGGCGGCCGGCGGCACCGCCGCGGGCACGCTCAACCTCACCGGCGGCACGTTGACCGTCACCGGCGACATCATCCGCGGCGCGACGACGGGCACCAGCACCGCGGTGCTGAACCTGGACGGCGGCACGCTCGACCTGTCCGGCAACGACCTCGGCGGCAACGGTTCGGCGACCGGCAACCTCACCACCACCACCTTCGCTGCCGGCACGCTCAAGAACGTCGGCCAGATCAACAACGGCGCAGGCCTTACCAAGACTGGCGCGAATGCCCTGACCATCGCAGGCACGGCCGCCTACTCCGGCGCCACCACGGTCTCCGCCGGCACGTTGGTGCTCTCGAGCACCAGTTCCACGACGTCGGGCATCACGATCAGCGGTGGAACGGGTTCCGTCCTGCAGGTCACGAACACGGCCGCGACCGGCTCCGGCATGATCAATGTCGCGACCGGGGCGACCACGCCCACGATCAAGTTCACCATCGACGGCGGTGGAACGATCGCCCTCCCGAACAGCTTCGGAGGCAATAGCACGATCACCACGACCTTCTTCGTCGACAACAACGGCAGCGGCACCAACGGCATCGTCCAGCTCAACGGCACCACTGGAACCGGCTTGGGCAACGCGACGGTCAATGTCACTGGCGCGAATGGTTACTCGCTCTACATCGCCAGCCTGGTGAATACGGCCGGCGCCCTGGGCGCTATGACCTTCAATCCGACGTCCGCGGCCCTGGAGCTCGGCAACCTGACGGTCGGTCGTGCGACCGGTACGGGCACCTTCGTCCTGGGCGGGAGCCATGCGGGCAGCAAGGTCTCAGGCGTTATCTCCGATGGTTCTGGCGCCTCGCTCGGCGGCCTTTCCGCGGTCACCAAGACCGGCACGGGTACCTGGGCGCTGACCGGAGCCAATACTTTCACGGGTGCCACGCTCGTCTCCGGTGGCACGTTGACCGCCGTCACGGGCGCGTTGGCGGGCACTTCGGGCATCACGGTCAACGGTGCGATTCTCACGGCCGCTGACTTCAAGTCCGGCGCCACGCTCGCCTTGGATGCGACCGGCAAAGCGACCTTCTCGGGCGCCGGTCTGAATGTCGGCGCGGTCACCAATGCCAACGCCACCGACGCGAACGCCCTGAACTTCACGGCCTCGTCGGGTACCATCACTCTTTCTTCTCTTTCCGGCGCGGGCAAGACGACCTTCGGTTCCTCCGCCGCGATCACGGGAGGCATCTCAGCCGGCACCATCAACGTCGTCGGCGCCCTGACCTCGGCGGTCTCGGGCGGCACGGTCAACGCCGCTTCCCTTTCGGGCAATATCTCGGGCGCCGCGACCATGACGATCACCGGCCTGACCAACGGCACGATCGCCGGCACAGGAACGCTCTCGGCTGGTTCGCTGTCTTCCTCCTCCGTCACCGGCGGTACCAACACGATCACGGGCGCCGCCACCGTGACGACCGTCAACGGCGGCACGACCACCGTGGGCGGCGTGGCCGACATCACGACGCTCACCTCCGGTACGGTCAACCTGACCGCCGCGACGGGTACGGTCACCAATATCAACGGGGGCACGCTGACCCTGGCGGGCACCGCGCTGACGGCCACCACGGGCACTGGTTCCGCCGCCCTGACGCTCAACGCCTCCTCCACGGCGACCTTCAGCGGGGCAGGGGTCTCTCTCGGCGCCGTCACCAACGCCGGCACGACGACGGACGCCCTCAACTTCACGGCCTCGACCGGGACCGTCACGCTCGCCTCGCTCACCGGCACGGGCAAGACGACCTTCGGTTCCGACGCCGCCGTCACGGGCGGCCTTTCCGCCGGCATCATCAACGTCACCGGCGCCCTCAGCGCGGCCATCTCCGGCGGCACGGTCAACGCCGGCTCGCTTACTTCCGCCTCCGTCACCGGTGGTACCAACACGATCACGGGCGCCGCCACCGTGACGACCGTCAACGGCGGCACGACCACCGTGGGCGGCGTGGCCACCGTCACGACCCTCACCACGGGCACGCTGAACCTCAACGGCGCGACGGCCTCGATCGGCACCCTCAACGGTGGCACGGTCGCCCTGGGCAGCTCGACCGCCCTGACGGTCAACGCCGGCACCTTCGCGGGCGTCATCTCCGGCTCGACCGGCAGCCTGACCAAGGCCGCGGCGGGTACGCTCATCCTGACCGGTGCCAACACCTTCGGCGGCGGTACTACGATCTCGGCCGGCACCCTGCAGCTCGGCAACGGCGGCACGACGGGTACGATCGCCGCGGGCGACGTGACCAACGCCGGCACCTTCGCCATCAGCCGCAGCGATGACCTGACCTTCGCCAGCAAGATCACCGGCACGGGCGGCTTCACGAAGCTCGGCGCTGGCAACCTGACGATCTCCGCCGCCAACGACTTCACCGGCGCCACGCTCGTCTCGGCCGGCACGCTGACCGTCGCCTCGGGCGCGTTGGCCGGCACCTCGGGCATCACGGTCAACGGCGCGAGCCTCGCGGCCGCTGATTACAACCTGGCCGCCACCCTGGCGCTCGACGCCTCGGCCACGGCGACGATCTCCGGCGACACCCTGTCGATCACCGGCGCGGTCACCAACGCCGGCACGGCTGCGAACGCGCTCAACTTCACGGCCTCGACCGGCAAGATCACCCTCGCCAGCCTGGCCGGCGCGGGCAAGACCCGCTTCGGCAGCGACGCCGACATCACCGGCGGCGTCGCCGAGGGTACGGTCACGGTCGTCGGCGCGCTCGGCGCGGCCGTCTCAGGCGGCACGGTCAACGCCGGCTCGCTTACCGGTGCAATCTCCGGCGGAGCCGTCACGGTCACGAACCTTCTCTCCGGCAACGTCACCGCGGGCACGGTCAACGCCGGCTCGCTCACGGGCAACGTCACCGGCGGCACCGTCACCGTCACGGGACTCCTGACGGGCAACGTCACCGCGGGCACGGTCTCGGCAGGTTCGATGACGGGCTCGGTCGGCAGCTCGGTCACGGTCTCGGGCCTGCTCACTGGCGCCATCACCGCCGGCACGAACTCCCTCGGTTCGCTCTCCTCTTCCTCCGTCACCGGCGGTACCAACACGATCACGGGCGCCGCCACCGTGACGACCGTCAACGGCGGCACGACCACCGTGGGCGGCGTCGCCACGGTCACGACCCTCACGACGGGCACGCTGAACCTCAACGGCGCGACGGCCTCGGTCGGCACCCTTACCGATGGCACGATCAACCTCGGCACCACGGCCCTGACGGTCAACGACGGTACTTTCATCGGCCTGCTGGCCGGCACCAACGGCTCGCTGATCAAGGCCACGAGCGGCACCTTGACCCTCAGCTTTGCCAACACCTTCGGCGGCGGTACCGCGGTCAATGCGGGTACGCTCGTCGTGGGCAACGTCGGCTCCCTCGGCTCGGGCGCGGTCACCGTCGCCAACGGCGCGACGCTCAACTTGGCCGGTTTCGGGGTCTCGAACGCCATCACCGTCGCCTCGGGCGGCACCATCCTGGGCGGCCCCGATGCCTCGTCCGTCACGACCACGGGTTCGACCACGGTCAATACCGTCCTCACCGGTACAGGTGGCCTCTCCAAGGCCGATGGCGGCACGCTTGAGCTGGCCACGCCGAACTTCTTCACTGGTGCGACCGCGGCTTCCGGCTCGACCGCCGTCATCAAGGCAGCCTTCCTCTCCGACAGCAGCAGCTCGCTCGGCGCCAGCGACCTCAGCGTGCCTTCCAACCTGACGCTGTCCTCCGGCGCGACCCTCGAGTTCAACGGGTCGAGCAATACCAGCACCGCCCGCAGCTTCACGATCGGCGGTTCCGCGGGCATCGCCGCGACGGGCGCCGGCACGCTCGAGTTCACATCGGACTCCAAGATCGCCACCACCGGCTCCACCCCGGCCCTGACGCTCACGGCCAGCAACACCGGCACCAACCGCTTCGCCCCGACGCTGGCCGCCGGCAGCAACCCGCTGGCCTCCCTGGCCATCGACGGCGTCGGCGTCTGGGTCATCGGTTCCGGCGCCAACCGCTTCAAGGGCGACATCCGCATCGACGCGGGCGCCGGTTCCACGGTCGGCCTCGAATCCGGCGCCTTGCCGACGGGCGCCACCCTCGCGGTCGCCAACGGCGCCACGGTGCGCTGGGAGGCCGGCAACACGACCCCGGTCAAGCTCGAGGTCGCGGCCAACACGACCGCGAAGCTCAATCTCGGCGCGAACACCGTCGAGTTCACCGCCGCGCCGGTCGTGACCGGCACGGGCAGCACCACCCTGGAGAAGCAGGGCAGCGGCGCCCTCAAGATCGCCACCGGCGTGAGCGCCCCGAGCGTCAACGTCGACGTCAGCTCCGGCCTCCTCGCCGTCAACGGCACCATCGGCAACGTCAGCCTCGCCGCGGGCGCGACCCTCGGCGGCGCGGGCACCGTCGGCAACGTGACCGTCGGCACCGGCGCGACGGTGGGTCCGGGCAACTCGCCGGGCATCCTCACCACGGCGAACCTCGACCTGTCGGGCGGCGCGAACTTCGAGTGGCAGGTCCAGGACGCCACCGACCATACGACGCCCGGCTACGACAAGCTTAACGTCACCGGCACCTTGAACCTTTCAGGCGCGAGTCCGGGCAACCGCATCAACTTCAAGATCACCTCGCTGCTAGGCTCCGGCAACGGCACGACGCTCGGCAACCCGCTCAACTTCCCGGCCGCCGGCGGCGCCTCCTCGATCCGCGTCTTCAACTTCGCCACCGTCGGCACGCTCGACCTCGGCGCCAACGGCAACATCAACGATGTCTTCCTCTTCGACGTCAGCCAGTTCACCTACTCGGACGGCTCCACTTCGAACGCCTCGCTCTGGTCGATGAACTGGGACGCCGGCAGCAACCTCATCACCTTGACCGCGGTGCCGGAGCCGTCCACCTACGGCTTCGGACTCGGCGCCTTGGCCCTGGCCGCGGCGGCGATCAGGCGGCGGCGCAA
>CAZXSI010000016.1:27453-32368 GCA_964643215.1 uncultured Klebsiella sp.
ATGACATCGCATCCGTCTGCATCGAGGCCGCCGCAGGGCGGCCGAGGGTAGGGGCAGGACTGCGTCATGCCCTCCTGAAAAAGGAGTGCACGATGAATCGTGCCCCTACCTGGGTTCGCCCTGCGGCGAACGATCGGTGCCTTCTATGTCGTGACGCGGTCCCGACCCTACCCGAGGCGGATCAGGCGCCGGTGGCGTCGGCTTCGCCGTCGTGGAACTTGAGGCGGAGCTTGCGGCCCGAGGTCACGCCCTTGCGGGTCGAGATGACGGTGCCGTCCGCGTCGCGGACGATGGAATACCCGCGGGAGAGGACGGACTCGAAGCCGGCCGAGCGGAGGCGATGGCCGAGCTGGTTCAGCTTCTCGCGGGTGACGCCCAGCCGGGCTTTCGGGGAGAGGCGATGCAGCTCGCCGCCGAGCTCGGAGAGGCGATGGCGATGGTCGGCGATCACTTCCTGGACGGCGCCATCCAGGCGCTCGCTCAGCAGATCGAGGTCCTGGTAGAGCGATTGCAGCCTGGCCTTGGGGGAGTGGCGCGCGAGTTCGGCGGCCAGGAGCTTCAGTTTCTCGCGCAGCTTGATCTGGCCGGAGACGATGAGCTCGGCCGCGGCGGTCGGGGTCTCGGCGCGCTTGTCGGCCGCGAAGTCGCACAGGGTGAAGTCGGTCTGGTGCCCGACCGCCGAGATGACGGGAGTCTTGCTGGCGCGCACGGCGCGGACGAGGGCTTCGTCGTTGAACCCCCAGAGGTCTTCCATCGAGCCGCCGCCGCGGCCGACCACGATGAGGTCGATGCCGGGGATGGCGTTGGCGAGCTTGAGGCCGTGGGCGACCGAGCCCGGGCAGGTCTCGCCCTGGACGCGCGCGGGCACGAGCCAGGCCGTGCCGCTCCAGCCGCGCGTCTTCAGCACCTCGGTGAAGTCGTGCCAGACCGCGCCGCTTTCGGAGGTGACGAACGCGACGACCTTGGGGAAGTCGGGCAGGGGACGCTTGTGCGCATCGTCGAACAGCCCTTCGGCCTTCAGCTTCTCCTGCAGCTCCTTGAACTTCTGGAACAGGTCGCCTTCGCCGGCCGGCTTCATCGAATCGACCATCAGCGAGAGCTTGCCGGAGGGCGCGTAGATATCCGCCTTGGCCTTGACGATGACCTTCACGCCGTCGCCGAGGGGGAACTTCACCCAGCGGGCCTGGTAGCTGAGCAGCACGCAGGCGAGGGTCGCGCCGCTGTCCTTGATCGAGAAGTAATGATGCCCCGAGGAGTAGTGCTTATAGCCCGAGATCTCGCCGACGACCTCGACCGTGCCGATGCGGTTGACCGTCCCCTTGAGGACGTCGGACAGCTCGCTGACGGTGAGGGGGGCCGAGGACATGGAGCTAGGTTCGGTGATTCGGCGGGGGAGGGCAAGCGGTTGGTAGGGCGAGCAGAGTCAGGCATGAGCGGGAGGCGGTCAGCGGACAGCGGTTGGGGATAACAAGCCCCGCCACCTGCCACCCGGGGCTGCCCCTACCTGTTTGCAAACGAGGCATTAGCGTCTTCACTTCCCCTATGAAGATCGCGTTCGTCGGTACCGGGGTGATGGGCAAGAGCATGGTGGCCAACCTGCTCAAGGCGGGCCATGAGGTTACGGTGTACACCCGGACGAAGGCCAAGGCCGAGGACCTGTTCGCGCTGGGCGCGCAGTGGGCCGCCTCGCCGGCCGAAGCGGCGAAGGGCGTCGAGGCGGCGATCTCGATGGTCGGCTACCCGAACGACGTCGAGGAAGTCTGGCGCGGCCCGCAGGGCTTCATGCAGACGGCCAAACCGGGCTGCGTGCTCATCGACATGACCACGTCCAGCCCGGCCTTGGCCCGTTCGCTGGCCGCCGAGGCTGCGGCCAAAGGCTTCGGTCCCCTCGATGCCCCGGTCTCCGGGGGCGACCGCGGCGCGCGCGAAGGCACGCTGACCATCATGGTCGGCGGTTCGCAGAAGGACTATGACTTCGCCCAGCCGCTGTTCGCGGCGATGGGCAAGACAATCGTCCTCCAAGGCGGCCCCGGCACCGGCCAGCTCTGCAAGCTCGCCAACCAGATCGGCATCGCCTCCGGCATGATCGCGATGTCCGAAGCCCTCGCCTTCGCGCATGCGACGGGACTGAACCTCGAGACCACGCTCCGTTCGATCTCGGGCGGCGGCGCGTCCAGCTGGGCGCTACTCAACCTCGCTCCGCGTGTGCTCAAGGGCGACTTCGCCCCGGGCTTCTACGTGAAGCATTTCGTGAAGGACATCGGCCTGTCGCTCGACGTCTGCAAGGAGCAGGGCATCAAGCTGCCCGGACTCGAGCTCGCCGCGAAGCTCTACGCGGAGGTCGTCGCCGCCGGCGAAGGCGACGCCGGCACGCAGGCGCTGGCGCGGAGGTATTTTCAGGTCGGGGGGTAGGGGATAGCGCTTGGCGGTTGGGAGAATGGGGGACTGCTGGCAGGGTGAACGGCTGCGAAGCAGAGGTAGCGTATTCGCCGCATGGTGAATGAGGGTAGGGGCGAGGCTACGCCGCGCCCGTTCGCGGCGCGATCATCGTGAGCCGGGCAAGTTGTCCGACCCGATGACGTCCGTCCGCCCACGGACGCGACGCCGTCGCGCCCCTACCTAAAGACAGCGGATGCGATGTCATCGCATCCCTACCTGGAGGCGACTGCTTCGCAGCAGGTCCCCACGCGATAGCGCTGTCTTTCAGAGCGCCGGCACGGAGCGCAGCTGGACGGAATCGATGACGGTCGGGCCGAGGATGACGTTGGTCACGATGACGAGCATCTGGCCGGGCACGCAGTAGCCTTCGTCGCGCAGGCGGATGAGCGCCAGCGTGATGTTGTCCTCGGCCTTGGGCTCGAACTTCATCTGGAAGGATTCGACGCCCCAGAGGAGGCTCATCTTCCGGTGGACATGCTCCTCTTCCATGAACGCGTAGATCGGGCAGCCGACCGCGCGCAGGGAGGACAGGGCGCGGGGCACGTCGCCGTTGCGCGTGAACGCGATGATGCCCGTATGGCCGAGATCCTGGGCGAGGCCGGCGGCGGCGCGCAGCAGCTTGACCTTCGGGGTCTCGTTGGGTTGTTCGGCCGAGAGCCGGCGGGGCAGTTCGTGTTCGGTCGTCTTGGCGATGCGCGTCATCACCTCGACGCAGCGGATCGGGTGCTTGCCCGTGGTCGTCTCGCCGGAGAGCATCACCGAGTCGGCCATCTCGAGGACGGCGTTGGAGACGTCGGTGACCTCCGCGCGGGTGGGGACCGGCGCATGGATCATCGACTCGAGCATGTGGGTGGCGACGATCACCGGCTTGCGACAGGCGATGGCCATGGCGACCGCCCGGCGCTGGATGAGCGGCAGGGTCTCGTAAGGGATCTCGATGCCGAGGTCGCCGCGGGCGACCATCAGGGCGTCGGTGGCCTCGAGGATCGAGCCCAGGTGCTCGATGGCGGACTGGTCCTCGATCTTCGAGATGATGTGGGCCTTCGACTCGTGCTGGGCGAGAAGCGTGCGCAGGGCGTAGACGTCGGCCGCTTCGCGGACGAACGACAGCGCGTAGAAGTCGACGCCGACCTCGCAGCCGACGGCGACGTCGGCGCGGTCCTTGTCGGTGAGGGCGGGGAGGTCGACCTTGACCCCGGGGAGGTTGATGTGGCGGCGGCTGCCGAGCGGGCCGGGCTGCTCGACCTTGCACCGGAGGCGGTCCTTCTGCTGTTCGAGGACGCGGAGCTGGATGAGGCCGTTGTCGACGAGGACGACGCCGCCCACGGGCACGGCGCTGATCATCTTGGGGTAGTTCGTGGGGATGACGAGGGTCTCGCCGTCGGCCGGGGCGGCGTCGGAGCCCGTGACGTCGACGACCTGGCCGACGGTGAGCTGGGCGGGCTCCTTGCGGGCGCCGGTGCGGATCTCGGGCCCCTTGATGTCCATCATCACGCCGAGCTCCCTTTTCATGCGGCGGCTGACCTTGCGGACGCGTTCGACCGTGGTCCGGACCCAGGCATGGTCGGCGTGGGCCATGTTCAGGCGGACCACGTTGGCGCCGGCGTTGATGATCGCTTCCAGCTGCGCTTCCGACTCCGTGGCCGGACCGATGGTGAACGTGATGCGCGTGTGACGGATGGACTTCACGGAGTTTATGACAACTTATGAAAGGTGGAGACGCAAGGGAAAGCGAACCCCAGCAAGCGGCATGAATGGGTGAATTTACGGCACCCTTTCCGCTGCGAGGTCGCGCTTGGCCTTCATGCGCTCCTCAAAGAACGTCGTTTGCTCGAACGGCCACGTGGTGGCTTCCTGGAGCTGCCAGGCGGCGTGGGCGGCGAGGTGCGCGCGCGTCCACTCGAAGTAGTCGGCGTCGTCGGTGCGGAAGTGCAGACGCGCGCCGGCGGCGGCGCGGCGGGCGAGCAGGTCGAGGTTCGTGGCTTGGATGAAGCGGTGCTTGTGGTGCTTCTTCTTCGGCCACGGATCCGGGTACAGGATGAAGATCTTGCGGAGCACCACGGCCGGCGGGAGCGCGTCGAGGAACTCCGTGGCCTCGGCCTTGAGGAAGACCACGTTGGCGAGCTGGCCCAGCGTCTGCTTGCGGACCGAGCGTTCGACGCGGTGCGTGATGAGGTCGATGCCCACGCAGAACTCGTCGGGGTGCGCCGCGGCGTAGGCGGCGAGCCAGTGGCCATGGCCGCAGCCGAGCTCGAACGTGATCTCCGTCCGCCCGTCCAAGGCCGTCGCCAAGGTCGCCGCCAGGCGGGCCACGTTGGCCGTGCGCCGGGCGTCGGCCCATTCCTTGCCCATGACTTTGGTGTGTTCCGGCACGAGGGGGGTTAAGAGGGAAAGGGGAGGGGGAGGCAAGAGGGCGGATGAAGAGAGTATGGAGTGTAGAGTATAAGGGGAGTGGAGGGCTGAGTTGAGGACTGAA
>CAZXSI010000017.1:0-31130 GCA_964643215.1 uncultured Klebsiella sp.
GGGCCGCGAGGCCGACCCCGTCCTCGTCGTCGGCTCCGTCGCCTACGACAGCATCGTGACCCCGCACGACAAAGGCGAACGCATCCTCGGCGGCAGCGCCGCTTACGCCTGCCTCGCGGCGAGCTACTTCGCGCCGCCCCGGATCGTGGGCGTCGTCGGCCACGACTTCCGCGACCGCGACCGCAAGAAGCTCGCGAAGCGCGGCATCGACCTCGACGGCCTGCTGACCGACTCCTCGGGCCGCACGTTCTTCTGGCGCGGCCGCTACCACGAGAACTACAACCGCCGCGACACCGAGGACCTGCAGCTCAACGTCTTCGAGCATTTCAAGCCGCGGCTGAACGAGACGCACCGCGCGACGCCGTTCGTGATGCTCGGCAACATCCGGCCCGACCTGCAGCTCGAGGTGCTCAACCAGCTCGACGCGCCGCGCTTCGTCCTCGCCGACACCATCGACATCTGGATCGAGACGCAGCGCGACAAGCTCGGCGAGGTCATGCGCCGGGCGGACCTGCTCGTCGTCAACGACACCGAGTCCGCCAAGCTCACCGGCGAGGCCAACGTGATCGTCGCCGGCCACGCGCTGCGCAAGCACGGCTGCAAGACCGTCATCATCAAGAAGGGCGAACATGGCGCGGTCCTCTTCCATGAGGACGGGCTCTTCATGCTCCCCGCCTACCCCGTGACCGAGCTGCGCGACCCCACCGGGGCGGGCGACAGCTTCGCCGGCGCCCTCCTGGGCTACCTGGCCTCGGCCGGGACGACCGACTTCGCGACCCTCAAGCAGGCCATGGTCTACGGCACCGCCGTGGCGAGCCTGACCGTCGAGGCGTTCTCGACCGACCGCCTGGCCAAGGCCGGCTGCCGGGAGATCCGGACCCGCCGCAAGGCGCTCCTGAAGCTGATGAAGGCTTAGTCCTGACGGCGGCGGACCAGGAACCGCCAGAGCACGAAGAGCAGGATCCCCGAGAAGACGAGGTCGCCGACGACCAAGGGCCAGACCTTGGGCAGCTTGCCCGTGAGCAAGGCGAAGGCGAGGAAGCCCGCCTGCAGGAAGATGATGATGGCGAGCAGCGGCACGAAGCGGCGGAGCTTCGCCAAAGGGTCGGGAGCGGTCATGCGAAATGGCGGCGATGCGCTTCGGCGAGGCCGAGCAGGGTCAGATGCGGCTCATGCGATACGCGCGTCTGCCAGGAAGCCGGCAGGTAGACCGCGGCGCCGCCGGTGACGATCACCTTGGGCATCGGAGAGCCCTGCCGGACGAGCTCGGCGCAGACGCCGTCGAGCAAGGCGCCGATCATGCCGGCGAAGCCGAGGGCGCAGCCGGCGCGCATCGCGTCGACGGTGGACTTGCCGATGGCCGGACCGCCGAGCAGCGAGGCAGGGTCGAGGGCGGGGAGCAAGGCGGTGCGCTCATGGAGGTATTGCGTCATCACGCCGAGGCCGGGCGCGATGATGCCGCCGGCATAGCCGCGTTCGGTCAGGATATCGACCGTGGTGGCCGTGCCCATGCCGACGATCACCGCCGGCGCGCCGGCGACGACCTGGGCGCCGACGCAATCGGCGAGGCGGTCCTGGCCGACCTCGGACGGTTTCGGATAATCGAAGCCGAGTCCCTTCACGGTGTCGTGACGCAGGTGATAGAACGGGCGGCCGCTGCTCAGGAGCGCCGGCGAGATCGCCGCGGTCACCTTCGGGACGACGCTCGCGAGCGCGATGCCGCCGGTCGGATGGGCGGCGAGCAGGGCCGTGAGCGAGGCCGTGTCGAGCGAAGCCGTGGGCAATTCGCCATGGGCGAGCACCGTGCGACCGTCGACGACGCCCCAGTGCGCGTGCGTGTTGCCGACATCGAGGCAGAAGAGAGGCACGGGGAGGACAGTGGTCGGGAGCGGCCGCGGGAGCAAGCGCTCAGGGTTTGCGCAGGGTGACCTCGCCGGAGGAGACGACGGTCCGGCGACCGCCGCCGGTACGCAGGATCAGGGAGCCCTCGTCGTCGATGCCGTCGACGATGCCCGCGACCGGATCGCCGCGGAGTCCGACGCGGACGGATTTGCCGGCCAGCACGTCGTGCGTCGACCAGAGCTTGCGGAACGACCGCGACCAGGCGCCTTCCTCGAACTGCTCCCAGGCGCGGAAAAGCGCGGCGATGACGGCGGCCGCCTCGCGGTTGACGTCGAGCGTCTCGCCGAGCGCGGCTTCGAGCGAGCCGGCCGTCGCCCGGATCTCCGCCGGGAAATCCTTGGGCTGGCCCGTGAGGTTGAGGCCGAGGCCGAACACCAGTTCGCGGACCGAATCGGCGTCGAGGCGCGCCTCGGTGAGCATGCCGGCGACCTTGCGTCCGTCGGGCGCCTGCAGGTCGTTGGGCCATTTCAGCCCGAGCTTCAGGCCGAGGGATTTCTCGACGTGCGCGCAGAGCGCGAGCCCCATCCAGAGCGTGAACGGCCGGAGCCGCTCGGGCGGGATGAACGGACGGAACGCAAGGGACAGGTAAAGGTTGCCGGACTGGGCGCTATGCCACTTGCGGCCGAGGCGGCCGCGGCCGGCCCGCTGCGTCCGGGCGAGGACGGCGAACGGCGCCTCCTGGCCGGCGGCGAGGCGGCGTTCGGCTTCGGAGTTGGTGCTGTCGACGGCGGCCAGCAGCTCGACGGCGGGGGCGACCTTGAGCCGGCGGAGATGCGCGTCGAGCAAGGCGGCGTTGATCTCGCGCGGGACGGACTTCAGCTCGTAGCCCTTGCGGGTCGAGGCCTTGAACGCGAAGCCCGCGGCGCGCAGGCGCTCGAGCCGGCTCCAGATCGCCACGCGGGAGACCCCGAGCTCCTTCGCGAGGCGGTCGCCGCTGACCGGCTCGCCATCGGCTTCGAGGAACGCGAGGAGGATGCTGCTGTCGAGGGCGGGCATGGGTCAGAGCCAGTCGAGGCCGAGGTCGCACCAGGGCGCGGCATGGGTGAGGCCGCCGCTCGAGACGAAATCAGGCGCGAGCGCGCCGAGGAGCGGGAGGGATTCCAGGGTGACGCCGCCGCTGACCTCGGACCAGGCGAGGCCGCGCAGCTGCGGGATCGCGACGCGCAGGTCGGCGAGCGGGAAGTTGTCGAGGAGGACGATGTCGGCGCCGGCCTTGAGCACCGGAGCGATCTGGTCGAGGCGGTCGACCTCCACCTCGACGAGCAGGTCGGGGCGGCTTTCGCGCGCGTGGCGCACCATCTTCGTGATGCGTTCGCCGGCCGTGGCGCCGCCGGCCGCGAGATGGTTGTCCTTCACCATGATGCGGTCGAAGAGCCCGAGGCGGTGGTTGTAGCCGCCGCCTTGGCCGACCGCGTACTTCTCGAGCATGCGGAAACCCGGCGTCGTCTTGCGCGTGTCGAGCAGCTTGGTCGGCGAGGAGCCCAGCGCGAGGACGTGCTCACGCGTACGGGTGGCCACGCCGCAAAGGCGCTGGAGGAAATTCAGGAGGATGCGTTCGGCGGAGAGCAGCTCGGCGGCGGGACCTTCGACCTCGGCGACCGCGGTGCCGGCGGGCACGAACTGGCCGTCGTAGGCGAGCGGCTTGGCGTGGCAGCGGCCGCCGTAGGCCGCGAAGACCACGTCCAGCAGGCCGAGGCCGGCGAGGACCATCGGATGGCGGGCGACCACGCGGGCGCGGGCCCTGGCGGCGCCGGCGAGGAGCGCCGCGGACGGATCGCCCGTGCGGAGCGGACGCTCCGCGAGGCCGAGGCCGGCGAGGTCCTCGTCGCGCGCGAACTCCGCGAAACGCAGCAACCATGACCGGTCCAGCTCGTCCCAGCGGAGACGGCGGATCAGTCGGTCGGTCTGGCCGGGATCGCGCGGCATGGGTTCACCTTACGGCCCGACCCCGGTCGGGCAAGGGGCTTAACGGAAGAACTCCTTGAACTTCGCCCGCCAGGATTCGGAGACCGGCGCGGCCTCGTCGCCGCAGGCGGCGGCGTAGGCCTTGAGGGCTTCCTTCTCCTTGTCGGTCATCTTCTTCGGCACGTCGATGTCGACGCGCACGAGGAGGTCGCCGGAGGCCGAGCCGCGGAGCGGCGGCATCCCTTCGCCGCGGAGGCGGAAGATCGTGCCGCCCTGCGTGCCGGCAGGGATGTTGAGCGTCGTCTTGCCCTTGAGCTTCGGCACGACGATCTTGCCGCCGAGGGCGGCGATGGAGAACTTGACCGGCACGCTGCAGGCGAGGTCGTCGCCGTCGCGCTCGAAGAGCTGATGCTCCGCGACCGTGATGTAGACGTAGAGGTCGCCGGCGGCGGCGCCCCGGCGGCCGGCCGAGCCGTTGCCGCTCGAGCGGAGCTTCGTGCCGGTGTCGACGCCCGGGGGGATGCGCAGCGTGACGGTGGATTCGGCGACGGTGCGGCCTTCGCCGGAACAGGGCCGGCAGGGCTTGTCGATGCGTTCGCCCTGGCCGCCGCACGAGGGGCAGACCTGGCGCATCTGGAAGAAGCCGTTGGAACGGACGACCTGGCCTTGGCCGCCGCAGGTCGGGCAACGGCTCTTCTTGGAGCCGGGCTCGGCGCCGGAACCCGCGCACTTCGCGCAGGCGACGTGCTTGCGGTAGGGAATCTTGCGTTCGACGCCTTCGGCCGCCTCTTCGAGGGTGATCTTGAGGTCGACGCGCAGGTCTTCGCCGTCGTTCTCCTGGGCCTGGCCGCCGCCCCCGAACATGTCGCCGAAACCGCCGCCGGCGGCGCCCCCGAACATCTGCTCGAAGATGTCGCGCGGGTCGGCGCCGCGGAAGCCGCCGCCCTGGCCGCGGCCGGCGCCGGCGCCCATGTTGGGGTCGAACGCGGCCTCGCCGTGCTGGTCGTAGAGCTTGCGCTTGGCGTCGTCGCCGAGGATCTCGTACGCGCGGGAGACCTTCTTGAACTTCTCCTCGGCCTCCTTGTTGCCGGGGTTGCGGTCCGGGTGGAACTCCATGGCCTTCTTGCGATAGGCCTTCTTGAGCTCGTCGGCGGACGCGGATTTCGCCACGCCGAGCAGGGAATAATAATCTTCGGCCATCGGGGCGGGTTACTTGGCGGCGCCGGCGGAGACGAAGACGGCGGCCGGGCGGAGCACGCGGTCATGCAGCAGCCAGCCCGAGCGGGCGACGCGGAGCACCGTGCCTTCGGCGACGTCGGCGCTGGGCTCGGAGCCCACGGCCTCGTGGCGCGCGGGATCGAACGGCTGGCCGACGGGGCTGACCTCGACGAGGCCCTGCGCGGAGAGGATCGAACGCAGCTGGCCGATCGCCATGCGGAAGCCTTCGGCGACGGCGCGTCCGTCGGTCTGCTGCGCGGCGGACTCGAGGCCGAGGTTGAGCGAATCGAGCGCGGGCAGCAGATCCTCGAGCAGGCCGGACGTGGCGTACTTGCGGAGCTCTTCGCGCTCGCGCTGGTGGCGTCGCTGCTGGTTCTGCTGGTCGGCGTTGCTGCGCAGGACCGTGTCCTTGAGCAGCGCGACCTGGCCTTCGAGCTCGGCGAGGCGGGTCGCGGCGTCGGGCGGGGTCGGTTCGGAAGCGGAGGTCGGTTCGGTCATGGAATTATTTCTCGCCGAGGAGCTTCTCGGTCACGGAGCGGCGGAGGCGTTCGCGGGCGAGGTCGAGCAGGAGCTGCGGCTGCTGCTGGACGGCCGTCTGGACGGCCTGCGTGCCCATCGGCTGGGAGACCTTCTCGTCGAAGTTGCGCTCGGTGATGTCGCGGGCCTCGAAGACGTACTGGAAAGGCTGGTCGACGACCACCTTGCGCTGCTCGGTGCCGTCGCCGGAGATCACCGTGATGCGGTCGACGCGGACGCGGAGGTGCTTGATCAGGAAAGGCTGCTTGGGCGCCGGCGGACCGGGCGCGGGCTTCGGGGCCGCGGCGGCGGGCGCGGACTTGAGCCCGTTGAAGATGTCCTTGGCGTTGTTGTCCTTCAGGAAGTCGGCCTTGCCGACGATGGTCAGGTGCTCGATGTCGAGCTCGACATCGTTCACGACCTGGCTGCCGCCTTCGAAGAACGTGAGCGGCTCGAGGTCGACCACGAGCCGGCGCACCTTGAGGAAATCCTTCTCGGACCAGCGGGTCGGGTTGGTGATCGTCAGGCCGGCGTAGTCCAGCCGTCCGGCGAACAGGTTGGTCTCATTGGCCTGGACCGCCAGATGGGCGCCCGACTTGTTGGCCAGGGTGGTGTCGAGGAGCTTGGGCGAGAACCGGCCCAACGCCCAGACGCCCAGCAGGCCGACCATGACCAGGAACAGCGCGATCCCGCTCAGCACCGTGAGGAGCTTACGCAGGGCGGACCCGAGACGGGAGGGTTGGGAGGGAGCGGGCATCGGAGAACGCGGAAATCGAGCAGTAGGCGTGCCACCGAGCAGGGTCAACGGCGGAGGCGAAAAGCAGGGTTATCCGGCGTTTTTCGGCGCCTGCCGGCAGGCGCCGGGCGAGCCAGTTCGGGCAGGCGGGTCCTTCTGTCCCGACGGTGTGACGCGGTCATGAGGCGGGCGGGCGGGGTCGAGGTAAGGCTTGCGGAGGGGCGGAGGGTGGGCTTCCTCCATATTCCCATGAGTCAGGAAGCCGCCAAATTGATGCTCGGTCTGCCCAAAGGCAGCCTGGAAGAGGCCACTCTCCAGCTGTTCGCCCGGGCCGGGTTCCCCGTCGCCAAGAGCAGCCGCTCTTACCGCCCCTCCTTCGACGACCCGGCCCTCGATGGCCGCTTCATCCGCGCCCAGGAAGTGGCCCGTTATGTCGAACATGGCTTCTTCGACTGCGGCCTGACCGGCCAGGACTGGGTCCAGGAGAACAACGCGGACGTCGTCCAGGTCTGCGAACTGATCTACAGCCGGGCCTCCGCCCAGAAATCCCGCTGGGTCCTGTGCGTGCCCGAAGCCTCGCCTGTCCAGACCGCCAAGGACCTCGCCGGCAAGCGCGTCGCCACCGAACTCGTCGAGACCACCCGCCGCTGGTTCAAGGCGCAGGGCGTCGACTGCGAGGTCGAATTCTCCTGGGGCGCCACCGAAGTGAAGGTGCCCGAGCTCGCCGACGCCATCGTCGACATCACCGAGACCGGCTCCTCCATCAAGGCCAACAAGCTGCGCATCGTCGCCCAGCTGATGGAGACCACCACCGTGCTCGTCGCGAACAAGGCCGCCTGGGCCAACCCCGCCAAGCGCGCGAAGATCGAGCAGATCGTGCTGATGCTGCAGGGCGCCCTCGCCGCGCAGCACATGGTCGGCCTCAAGTTCAACCTGCCGAAGGCCAAGCTCGAGAAGGTCGCCGCCGCCCTGCCCGCCCTGCGCAACCCGACCGTCTCCCCGCTGAGCAACCCCGAGTGGATCGCCGTCGAGACCATCATCGACGCCCGCCAGGCGCGCGAGTTCATCCCGACCCTCAAGGCCGCCGGCGCCGAGGGCATCGTGGAGTACCCGATCAACAAGCTCGTCTACTGACGCTCCCGTCATGGCTGACTCCGTCCGCGTCGGTCTCATCCAGCTCACCGCCGAGGACACCCCGGCGGCGAACGTGCGCAAGACCCTGCCCCGCATCGAGGAAGCGGCGGCCAAGGGCGCCAAGATCATCGGCCTGCAGGAGATGTTCACGACGAAGTATTTCTGCGTCAGCCAGGACCCGAAGCACTTCGACCTCGCGGAGCCCATCGAGACCGGACCGTCCGTGACCGAGCTCGCCAAGGCCGCGAAGCGCCTCGGCGTCGTCATCGTCGCCCCGCTCTTCGAAGCGCGCGGCAGCGAGGTCTACCACAACACCGCGGCCGTCATCGACGCCGACGGCGCCGTGCTCGGCAAGTACCGCAAGATGCACATCCCGCAGGACCCGGGCTTCGAGGAGAAATTCTACTTCACGCCCGGCGACCTCGGCTTCCGCACCTGGAAGACCGCGCACGGCGACATCGGCGTGCTCATCTGCTGGGACCAGTGGTACCCGGAAGCCGCGCGCCTCACCGCGCTCGGCGGCGCGCAGATCCTCTTCTACCCGACGGCGATCGGCTGGCTGCCCGAAGAGAAGGCCGCCCTCGGCCGCGCCCAGCACAACGCGTGGGAGACCGTCCAGCGCGGCCACGGCGTCGCCAACGGCTGCTACGTCGCCGCGACCAACCGCGTCGGCACCGAAGGCCGCACCCAGTTCTGGGGCCAGAGCTTCGTGTCCGACCCGTACGGCGAGATCGTCGCCCGCGCGTCGGCCGAGAAGGAAGAAGTGCTCCTCGCCGACTGCGACCTGGCGAAGCAGCGCGAGTTCCGCCGCATCTGGCCGTTCTTCCGCGACCGCCGCATCGACGCCTACGGCGACCTGACGCGCCGGCTGCGCGACTGACCTTCCGCATGGCCACGCCTCGCTCCCTCGGATTCCGCATGCCTGCGGAATGGGAACCCCAGTCCGCCACGTGGCTTTCGTGGCCGTCGAACGCCGCGCTCTGGCCGGGCCACTACGGGCTCATCCCCGCGAAGTTCGCGGAGTTCGCCGCCGCGATCGCCGAGTTCCAGCCGGTGAAGATCAACGCCGCCGGCAAGCTGCGCGCCGAAGCCGAACGCGAGCTCAAGGCCGCCAAGGCCGACCTCTCCGTCATCGAGCTGACCGACATCGCCACCGACGACGTCTGGTGCCGCGACCACGGCCCGATCTTCGTGAAGAACGACGCGACCAAGGAGCTCGCCCTCACCGACTGGGAATTCCACGGCTGGGGCGGCAAGTTCGAGGCCTCGCTCGACAACCAGGTCCCCGGCAAGGTCGCCGCGAAGCTCGGGGTGAAGCAGTTCAGCTATCCGTTCGAGCTCGAAGGCGGCGGCATCGAGGTCTCCGGCGACGGCCTGCTCCTGACCACCGAGGCCGTGCAGAACAACCCGAACCGCGCCGAAGGGCGCGACGACGCCGCGTTCCACGCCGCGCTCCGCGACGGCCTCGCGATCGACGAGCTCCTCTGGATCGGCGAAGGCCTGGCCAACGACGACACCGACGGCCACATCGACAACCTCGCGCGCTTCATCGCGCCGCGCACGATCCTCGCCGTGAGCGAGTCCGACAAGGCCTCGCCCAACTACGCGCCGATGCAGGAGAACCTCAAGCGCCTGCGCGAGATGCGTCCGCGCGGCCAGCGCCTCGACATCCTCGAGCTCCCGCTGCCCAAGCCGATCCGCCTCGCCGGCCGCGACCTGCCGCCGAGCCACGCGAACTTCCTCATCGTGAACGACGGCGTCCTCGTGCCGCTCTACGGCCAGGATTCCGACAAGGTCGCCATGGGCATCATCGGCGACTGCTTCCCCGGCCGGAAGATCGTCGGCATCGATTGCCGCGTGCTGCTCATCGAGGGCGGCGCGCTGCACTGCCTCAGCCAGCAGCAGCCGGCGGGTTAGAGTCTGGAGTGAAGAGTATAGAGTATGGGGGATTGAAAGGGGCGGCGGTCCCCTATACTCGATACTCCATACTCGATACTCTACTTCTTCAGCTTCGTCGCGCAGCCGCAGCCGCCGGCGCAGCCGCCTTCCTTGCGACGCCGCGCGGCGGCCAGCCAGCGGCGCACGAGCCAGCCGACGGCGACTCCCACCACGGCCCCGACGATGACGGCTTCGAGGTTCATGCGAGGCGGATGACGACCTGATAGACGAGCGCCCCGACGAGCCAGGCGAGCGTGGTCATGGTGACGAAGGAGGCCGCGGCCCATTTCCAGCCGCCCGTCTCCTGGGCGAGCGTGGCGATCGTCGGGCCGCACTGCGAACAGAGGGCGAAGAAGACCATCAGCGCGAGCACGGCGGCGAGGGAGAAGATCGGCCGGCCGGCGCGGGGGCCGTCCGCCCACTTCGCGTCCTGCATCGCCTTGCGGAGGTGCCGGCTGTCGGCCTCGGCCCCTTCGCCGACGGAGTAGGTGACGCCGAGCGTCGAGACGATGACTTCGCGGGCCGGGAAGCTGGCCAGCACGCCGACGGTGATCTTCCAGTCGAAGCCGAGCGGGTCGAAGATCGGCTGCAACGTCTTGCCGAAGCGGCCCATGTAGGACTGCTCGACGTACGCCGCCTGGGTCTTGGCTTTCACCACCTCCTCGGTGGCCGCCGGGTTCGCCGCCTTGATGCTTGCGGCGACGGAGGCGTCGCGCGGGAAATAGGAAAGCGCCCAGACGATGATGGTGATGGCGAAGATGACCGTGCCGGCCTTGGAGACGAACTCGGCGGCGTTCTGCCACATGCGCCAGAGGACGTCGCGCGGCTTGGGCATCTGGTAGCGCGGCAGCTCGAGGACGAACGGCTGCGGCTTCACCTTGAGCACGAGGCGGGTGAGCACGAAGGCGATCGGCACGGCGAAGAGCAGCCCGACGCAGTGCATCGCCACCATGACGACGGATTCCCAGCCCGGTCCGTAGAGCGGGCCGATGAACGCGCCGCACATCAGCGCGTAGACGGGGAAGCGGGCCGAGCAGCTCATGAACGGGACCACGAAGGCCGTCGCCAGGCGGGCCTTGGGGTCCTCGATCGTGCGGGTCGAGAGGAGGCTCGGGATCGCGCAGGCGAAGCCGGAGAGCATCGGCACGAAGCTCTTGCCGTTCAGCCCGCACCAGCTGAACAGGCGGTCCATGATGAACGCCGCGCGCGCCATGTAGCCGCTGTCCTCGAGGATGCCGATGAACAGGAAAAGGATGAGGATCTGCGGGAGGAAGACGAGGAACGCGCCGACGCCGCCGATGATGCCGTCGGCCAGCAGGCTCTGCAGCATCGGGGTGGCGGCGAGCGGCGGCGCGACGACGCCCTTGGTCCAGTCGACGCCGGCCTGGATCCAGTCCATCGGGAACTTCGCCAGCCAGAAGACCGACGCGAAGAAGCCGAGCATGATCCCGACGAAGAGGAGCGGTCCGAGCACGCGGTGGAGCAGCAGGCGGTCGACGGCGGCGGTGCGCCCGGCCTTGCCGGAGCCTTCGGTCACGACTCCGGCCAGCACCTGACGGAGGCGCTCGTAATGGACCAGCGGCTCGGCCGCCAACGGGTTGTAACCGGAACGCCGAACTTGATCGCGGGCGGCGCGGATGGCGGGATCGCGGAGCTCCTTGGTCCAGCCCAGCCGCTCAGACAAGGTCGTGCTCGTGTCGAAGAGCAGACGCTGGGCCTCGGCGGGCGAGATGACGCGGCCGGTGTCCGCGGCCACGTCGTGCTGGAGCGTCGACAGGACTTCGGAGATGTTGGCCGGCCAGACGATCGGCGGCAGCAGGCGCTGCTCCTTGGCCGTGCGCGCGATCGCCCGGCGGACCTCGAGAATGCCTTCCCCTTTCCAGGCGGAGGTGAGCACGACGGGGATGCCGCCGAGCCGCGCCGAGAGCAGCGCCGTATCGATGCGCAGTCCCTGCTCCTGGGCGACATCGGCCTGGTTGAGGACGAGCACCGCCGGACGGCCGAGCGAGGCGAGCTGCGAGGCGAGGAACAGGTTGCGCAGCAGGTTGGTCGCGTCGACGACCAAGACGATCACATCGGGCACGCGCTCGCCGGCGATGTTGCCGGTCAACGCATCGATGACGACCTGCTCATCGGGCGACGCCGCGGCGAGAGAATAGAGGCCCGGCAGGTCGACGAGTTCGACCTTCTGCCCGTCGCCCAGGTCGCACGTGCCGGACTTGCGCGCGACCGTGACGCCCGGGTAGTTGCCGACGCGCTGACGCAGTCCGGTCAGCGCGTTGAAGAGGGTCGACTTGCCGGTGTTGGGATTCCCGACGAGCGCGACCAGAAGGCCTGCATCGGGAGTGCTCACGGCTGGCGCGGTCGCTGGATGGGACAATCGGCGGAGACGTCGACGATGAGGTTCTCGGCCTCGGCGAGGCGGAGGCTGACGACTTGACCGCCGAACTCGATGGCCAGCGGGTCGCCCAGCGGCGCCTTGCGGACCAGCTTGAGGACCATGCCGGGCAGCAGGCCCAGGGCCATGAGACGCTGATCCACCCCGCGCTCGGGATTGAGCGAGGCCAGCTTCCCGAATTGACCGGGCAGAAGTTGGGATAGCGGGGTCACGCTAATTGAGATTGAGTCTCAAAAGTACCCCTTGGGCCTCCTTTGTCAACGCCGACCCGCAGAACGGGGCGGATTGCATTCCCGGCTCCCCCTCCCCGGTTTACCCGCTTATATCCCCCTCGATGCACGAGCTGACCCCTGACGCCGAATCGCCGGCCAAGCATACCGAGCGCGACCACGGGGGTATCGGCGGCCATCCGCGGGGGCTGAGCATGTTGTTCTACGCCGAGATGTGGGAACGGTTCTCCTACTACGGCATGCGGGCGATCCTCCTGCTCTTCATGATCACGCCGCTGGCGATGGGCGGCCTGGGGATGGACCAGAAGTTCGCGGCGCAGGTCTACGGCAACTACACCATGGCGAGCTACATGGTCTGCATCCTGGGCGGCTACCTGGCGGACAACTTCATCGGCGCGCGGCGCGCGGTCCTGGTCGGCGGCCTCGTGATCACCGCCGGACACTATGCCCTGGCGTTCGCTTCTGTCCCGATGTTCTTCACCGGGCTCATCCTGGTCGCGCTCGGCACCGGGCTGCTCAAGCCGAGCATCAGCACGCTCGTCGGCGGCCTCTACTCGCATGCCGACACCCGCCGCGACGCCGGCTTCTCGCTCTTCTACATGGGCATCAACCTCGGCGCGTTCGCCGCGCCGCTGGTCGTCGGCTGGCTCGCGCAAGGCGACCAGTTCAAGGCCCTGCTGGCCGGGTGGGGCCTCGACCCGGCGCATAGCTGGCACTGGGGCTTCGGGGCGGCGGGCGTCGGCATGACCATCGGGATGATCGTCTACCTGCGGCGGCTCCATTGGCTCGCCCATGTGGGCCACGCTCCGGCCGCGGACCACCCGCGCCCGTGGGGCCGTCTCGCGCTCGTGGCGCTCGGCACCGCCGCGCTGCTCGGCGTGATGATCGCGTCGGACTACTTCGCCTGGATCAACCCGGTCGTGTACGCCTTGCCCATCGTCGGCATCATCTGGTTCGGGGTCGTGCGGCGGGACCAGGACAGCCGGCGCATCGCGGCGATCCTCGTGTTCTTCGTCTGCGCGATCCTCTTCTGGGCCGTGTTCGAGCAGGCCGGCTCCTCGCTGACGCTTTTCGCCGACGACCTCACGCGCAACGAACTGGCCGGCTTCGCCTTCCCTTCGTCGTGGTTCCAGTCGGTGAATTCGCTGTTCATCCTGGCGCTCGCGCCGCTGTTCGCCTGGCTCTGGGTCCGCCTGCGGGAGAAGCAGCCGTCGATCCCGATGAAGTTCGTCTGGGGCCTCGTCTTCCTCGGCCTCTCGTTCGCGCTGCTGGTCCCCGCGGCCCAGCTCACCGCCGCCGGCAAGGTGAGCCCTTGGTGGCTGATCGGCGTCTACTTCCTGCAGACGATCGGCGAACTCTGCCTCAGCCCCGTCGGCTTGAGCGCGATGACGAAACTCGCCCCGGCGAAGCTGACCGGGCTCGTGATGGGCATCTGGTTCCTGGGCAGCGCGCTGGGGAACAAGCTGGCGGGCGTGGTGGCGGGCAGCTTCGACGGGAAGGACCCGCAGGCGCTCGCGCACTTCTTCTGGCAGCAGGCGCTGCTCGTGGGCGGCATGACCGTGCTGCTGCTCGTGCTGACGCCGTGGGTGCGTCGCCTGACCGGCGAGTCGCCGCGCTGAGATGCGCACCGACGCCGACACCTCCCCTGCAGGCCGGCGAGTGCTCCTCGTCGTCGTGTGGCTGGGCGGGCTCGCCCTCGCGGGCTGGCTGGCCTGGTGCGCGACATTCCAGTTCACGGGCATCGCCACCGAGGCGGAGATCGTCAGCACGCGGACGGAACAGCACCGGACGCGGAAAGGGCGGAGGCACGCCGACACTTACGGCATCGTCCGTTATGCCGACCAGACCGGACTGCCCCGCTCGACGGAGTTACGGCTCCACGGCGACGCGACCGTCGGACGGAAGATCCCTGTCCGCTACCTGCCTGCGCGGCCGGAAGAATGCAGGCACGATGACTTCTGGGGCATCTGGGGTCTGGCCGTGATGGTGAGCGGCGCCTTCGCGCTCATCGTCGGTCTGACCTGGTACGTCGAACGGAAGAACCGTCCCGCCGACCCGCGGCATAATCCCTTCGCCCAGACGCCGAGCTAAGGCTGCTCAGAGCTCAGCCTGGACGCGGACGGAGACCGGGCAGTGGTCCGAACCGGTGACCTTGTCGTGGATGTCCGGCTGCGAATACTTCAGGCCGTCGGAGGTCAGGCAGTAATCCAGACGCCAGCCGATGTTCCGCGCGCGGATGCCGGGGCGATAGGACCACCAGCTGTAACGCTGCGCCAGCGACGGATGCTGCGCGCGGAAGGTGTCGGTGAAGCCATGCTGGTCGAGCAGCTGGCCGAACGACTCGCGTTCCTCGTCGGTGAAGC
Source organism: uncultured Klebsiella sp. (assembly GCA_964643215.1). Classification (GTDB taxonomy): domain Bacteria; phylum Verrucomicrobiota; class Verrucomicrobiia; order Opitutales; family UBA953; genus UBA953. The sequence continues at coordinate 14,341 of CAZXSI010000017.1, forward strand.
CGGCGTTACGACGGTTCGTCGAAGGATTGGCGAGGTCGATCTCGGCGTGCGCGACGTTGAGGTCGCCGCAGACCACGACGGGCTTCTTCTTCGCCAGGCGCGCGAGATATTTGCGGAAATCGGCGTCCCACTGCAGACGGTAGTCGAGGCGCTCGAGTTCGCGTTGGGAATTCGGGACGTAGGCGCTGACGACGAAGACGCCCTTGAACTCCGCGGTGACCACGCGTCCTTCGGGCGGATGGTCGCCGGGAAAATCCGTGGCGACGGAAAGCGGGGCGGACTTCGAGAGCACCGCGGTGCCGGAGTAGCCCTTCTTCTCGGCCTCGTGCCAGAACTGGTGCGGGAAACTCAGCCCCAAGGTCGAGGCGACGGCGGTCTCGCACTTGGTCTCCTGCAGGCAGAGGACGTCGGGGTCGGCGGCCGCGATGAAATCGGCGAGGCCTTTGCCGAGCGCCGACCGGACGCCGTTGACGTTCCAGGAATAGATCTTCGCGTGACTCACGGGCAGGTCACTTGAAGAGCTGGTTCATCTTGCGATCGAGGTCTTTGCCTTTTTCGACGGCCTTCGGATCGGCCGCCGGGGCCGCGGCCGCCGGAGCGGCTTCGACGACGGGGGCGACGGGGGCGGCCGGCGAAGTCGCGGCCGGAGTCGGCGCGGCAGTCGGCGCGGCGACCGGAGTCGCGGCCGGAGGCGTCGGCGCCGGAGCGACGGGGGTGGGCGGGGTTTCGGACTCGGGCTTGATGCCGTAGAGAAGGTCGACCCGCTGGGCCAGGGTCAGCGGCTTGGCCACGACGGCCACGACCACCGGAGTCGCCGCGACGGGAGCCGGGGCCGGGGTGGCCGGCACCGGTGCGGGCGAAGAAGCCGCGAAGGGCGAATCGAACTTGGTGCCCTTGGCGACGAGGTCGGCGACACGCTTCCCGAGTTCGACCGAGAAATCGGTGAGGGCGCTCGGAATCTCGAACTTGGCGCCCTTGGCGCGCGCCTCGAGCGAACCGTCCGCCAAGACTTTCGAGACCTGCAAGACCGTGCCCGCCGCGAGGTCCAGGTCCTGGACCTTCTTGCCGTCGGCCAGCACCGGCACCGTCGTCGTGGTCTTCACCGTCACCGTCGTCGGCCAGAGGATCAGGTGCTGCGAGATGGCCTTGAAATCGATGGCCGGATCGGCGCTCGCGACCGCGGGCGCGGGGGCGGGAGCGGGAGCCGGCACGGGCTTGGGGGTGGCGACGACCGCCGGCTTGGCGGCTTCGACCGCGGCCACCGGCACGGCCGGCGACGGGGCGGCGGGCGTCTTCGCCACCATGGGCGCGGGCGCGACCGGGGAGACGAACTCCAAGGGCGGCTGAGAGCCGGCGCCCCGGCTGACGACGACGTTGAAGCTCGGCGCGAAGAGCAGCACGCCGGCGGCGCCGAGGACGGCGCCGAAGAAGAAGAGGAGGAAGCCTCGGAAGAAAGCGGCCATGGAAGGGTTCAGGAGCCGGCCTTGATTTCGATGACGTCGTGCGGGGCCGCCTCGCGCTGGCCGGCCGGCGTCACGCGGATGTAACGGGCGCGCTTGCGGTGTTCGGCCAGGTTGGCCGCGCCGAGGTAGCCGAGGCCGCTCTGCACGCCGCCGGCGAGGGTGCCGAGCACCTGGTCGACCGTGCCGGAGACTTCCTTGAGGGCTTCGATGCCTTCGGCGGCGACCTTGCTGAACTTGCCGCTGGCGGAATGGCCATAGCGGGCGGCCGAACCCTTGCGCATGGCTTCGTGCGAACCCATGCCGCGGTACTCCTTATAGGTCTTGCCGTTGATCTCCATCAGCTTGCCCGGGGCTTCGCGGCTGCCGGCGAGAAGGCCGCCGAGGATGACCGCGTCGGCGAGCGTGAGCGCCTTGACGATGTCGCCGCTCTTGGTGATGCCGCCGTCGGCGAGGATGCGCACGCCCTTGCGCGCGGCGGCGCGGGAGGCGACGTAGAGCGCGGTGAGCTGCGGGATGCCGACGCCCGCGACGATGCGGGTGGTGCAGATCGAGCCGGGGCCCTGGCCGATCTTGACGGTGTCGGCGCCGGCCGCGGCGAGGAATTCGACGCCTTCGCCGCTCGTCACGTTGCCGGCGATGAGGGTGATGCCCTTGTGGGCCTTGCGGAGGAGGCGCAACGCGTCGCCGACGCCCTTGGTGTGGCCGTGGGCGGTGGAGATCGCGAGCGCGTCCGCGCCTTCGTCGACGAGCGCGCCGACGTGCGCGAGCAGGCGGGCGCGGTCGATCTCGCCGTCGGCCGTGCGCGGCACGGAGATGGCGACGCCGACGCGGAGGCGGAAATCGGCGTCGCGGGTGGGGCGGACGTGGGCGCGGGATTCCTCGGAGATGCGCTCGATGTCGCTGAGCGTGAACAGGCCGCGCAGCTTGTTCTTCGCGTCGACGACGAGGAGCTTGTTCTGGCCGACGTGGTCGGAGAACTTGCGGTCGGCGGTGGCGATGGGGTCCTTGCCGAGCTCCTTCTCGGCCACGGTGAAGACCTTGTCGCGGGGCGTCATGACGGCGGCGACCTTCCGCTGGCCGTGGCGTTCCTTGACGGTGCTGCCGGGCAGAAGGCCCAGGAGGGTGCCGTCCGAAGACGTCACCGGGAAGGTGCTGAACGCGAGGCCGTCGCGCTCGATGCGCGCGAGGACCTCGGCGATGGTGTCGTCGGCCGAGACGACCGCGGGGTCGCCGATCATGCCGTGGATATGGTTCTTCACGCGGCGGACTTCGGCCACCTGGTCGGACTCCGGCATGTTATAGTGGAGGAGGCCCAGGCCGCCGTTGAGGGCCATCGCGATGGCCATGCGGTGCTCGGTGACCGTGTCCATGTCGGACGACACGATCGGGAGGGAGAGCGCCAAGGAGTCCGAAAGGGCCGAATCGAGGCGGGTCATCCGGGGGAGGACCTCGGAATAGCGGGTCGCCAGGGACACGTCGTCGTACGTCAGGCCGAGGCCGGCGTTGGCGGGGAAGAAGTCGTCCGCGGACAGGTAAAAGCGTTCGTCGAGGGAAACGCGGCCCTTGGATTTCGAGGAGGCCATGAGTGGTCGGTTTCCCCAAAGGGTGTTAGGCACCCCCGGGAGGGGTGGCAAATTGATTTTGCGAGTTTGGGCTAATTGCCGACCATCGACAGGATGAACGGCGGAAAAATCGACTTTCTTCGGGTGCGACGGCGCTTCCGGCACCCGGTCACCACGGGCCATGGCACCGTGGAAGCAGTCGATCGCATCCTGCTCCGCACGGAGGACGAGTCCGGCGTCGGCTTTGGCGAGGCCGCGCCTTGGCCGGGCTTTCCGACCGAGAGCTGCGACGCCATCGCCGAAGCGCTGCGTTCGGCCCGCGGCAACCTCTCGCACCTACGGGCGAGCGTCGCCGCCCGCGGCGGCTTGCCTTGCCTGAGCGCGGCCCTCTCGTCGTGCGCGCATTGGCCGGAGATCGAGGCGTTCGCGGGCGCCCTGCCCTCCGCCGGGCTTCTCACCCATCCCACCGCCGAGGGCATCGCGGAAAAAATCCGGGCCGGCTACCGGACGCTGAAGCTCAAGGTCACCGGCGAGACGTCGCCGGAGGTCGTCGGCGGACTGATCGTCGCCGCGCCGGCCGGCATCGCCTTCCGCCTCGATGCCAACGGCGGCCTCACGCTGGAACAGGCCCGAGCCTGGACGGAGCTCGCCCGTCAGCTGGGCGCCGTCGAGTTCCTGGAACAACCGCTGCCCGTGGGACACCCCGGCTACGCCTCGCTCGGCACGGAAAAGATCGCGCTCGACGAATCCTTCCTCGCGCCCGGGAGCCTCGAGTGGGCCGGGCCCGTCGTCGTGAAACCGGCGCTGGCCGGAGACTGGGACGAACTGTTGCGCTGGCGCCGCGAGCGCCGTGCCCCGGTGATCTACTCGTCCTGCTTCGAGACCGCCTTCGGACGACAGGCCGCGCTGTGGCTCGCCGCCCAGGACCCTGGCGCCGGCACGGTCGGCTTCGACACCCTCGGGCGTTTCGAGATGGACGGACGCGACCGCCATGAGCCGGGTCCGGTCGCGCGAGGGCGCCTGGACATCGCCTGGGGCGACCTTTGGAAGGAAATGACATGAGCGCCGTCGCGGTCTTCCACGCGGAGCACGCCGCCCACCTGCGGGAAGCCCTGCGCGCGCATGACGCCGGCCTGCCGGTCTTCCTGGGCAATCCCCGCTGGTCCGCGGTCGACCTCGCCGAAGCCGGGCGCCAGATCCCGCGCGGCACGATCGTCGAAGGAAGCGACCTCGCGCCCCGCGGGCTCGGCACCTGCGACTGGCCGACGAACTGGCGAGGACGCGTGATGATCCCGACCGGCGGGACCGGCGGCAAGGTGAAGTTCGTCATCCACTCGGCGGAGACCCTCCGGGCCGCGGCGCTCGGCCTGCGGGACGCGCTCGTCGCCCGCGGGCTCTCGCCGATCCTGCATGGCGTGACCTGCACGCCGCCGTGGCATGTGAGCGGATTCCTCCCCGCGATCCGCGCCCGCGTGACCGGCGGACGACACCACGTCATCGATGGTCGCTTCGACGAGAACGCCACCCTGCCCTCCGTCGACTTTCCTTCTTCGGGCACGAAGATCATCTCGGTCGTCCCCGCGCAGGTGTCGCGCCTGCTCGCCCGTCCCGAAGGCGAAACCTGGCTGCGCGCGTTCGACGTCATCCTCCTCGGCGGCTCTTCCGTGCCGGCACCCTTGCTCGCCGAGCTCCGCGCGCGCCGCCTGCCGGTCTTCCTGACCTATGGCTCGACGGAGACCGCGGCGGCCTGCGCGCTGTGCGGTCCCGAAAAGATCTGGGCGGGCGAAGCCGTCCGCGGGACGCCCCTGCCCGGCGTGACGTTCGCGACGGACCCCGACGGCGTGGTCACCATCGCCAGCCCGGCGCTGGGCCTCGGGCTATGGCCGGACGCCCCGCTCGGCCGGCCGTGGACGAGCGGCGATCGCGGCGACGTCGCCGCGGACGGCAGCGTGAAGATCTCCGGCCGCGCCGACCGCGTGATCATCACCGGCGGCGAAAAGGTCGATCCCGCGCGCGTCGAGCAGGCCATGCTCGCGACCGGCCTCATCAAGGAAGCGCTCGTGCTCGGCTTGGCCGACGCGCGCTGGGGCGAGGTCGTGACCGCGTGCGTCGTCGGTCCGGCGAGCGCCGAAGCCGCGTTGCGTCAGGCCAGCGAGGCGCTCGAGCCGGCGGCCCGTCCGCGGCGCTATGTGTTCGTCGCAAGCCTGCCGACGAACGCCAGCGGCAAGCCTGACCGGGAAGCGATCGCTCGCCTGACCGCTTAGGCGCGGACGGCTTTCCAGACGCGCAGGCAGGATTCGACGAGCGCCGGGAACTCCGCGAGGGGCACCTGAGAGGGGCCGTCGGAAATCGCCTTCTTCGGGTCCGGGTGCGTCTCCATGAACAGGCCGTCGGCGCCCGCGGCGAGGGCCGCCTTGGCGAGGACCGGGACGTATTCGCGCTGACCGCCGGAGGAACCGCCGGCGGCGCCGGGCAGCTGCACCGCATGGGTGGCGTCCATGATCGTCGGGTGGCCGAAGCCGGCCATGATCGGGAAGGAACGCATGTCGACGACCAGGTTCTGGTAGCCGAAGGTCGTGCCGCGGTCGGTCTGCCAGATCTCGGCGGCTTTGGCGCCTTCGAGCTTATCGACGACGAAGCGCATCTCGAACGGCGAGAGGAACTGGCCCTTCTTCACGTTGACGACCTTGCCGGTCTTGGCGGCCGCGACGAGGAGGTCGGTCTGGCGGCACATGAACGCGGGGATCTGCAGCACGTCGACGACCTTGCCGACGGCTTCGCACTGCTCGGGGCCATGGATGTCGGTGAGCACGTCGAAGCCGTAGTCCTTCTTCACCATCGCGAGGAGGTCGAGGCCGGCCCGCATGCCGGGGCCGCGGTCGCCGCCCAGGGAGGTGCGGTTGGCCTTGTCGTAGGAACCCTTGAAGATGATGTTCAGCTCCGGGTGGCGGGCGGCCAGGGCCTTGAGTTCCGTGGCGACGGCCCGGCAGTTGGCCTCCGATTCGAGGGAGCAAGGTCCGGCGATGAGGAGCAGACGGCGCTTATCGTGCAGCATGCGGCAGGATAGGACGGGCCGCGCCCTCAGGGCGAGCCGTAAGGAGCGCTCAGCGACCCAGCCAGGACAGCACTTCCGGCAGCGAACGCGTGTTGAGCACCTGCGCCGGCGTCAGCCAGCCCTTGCGGGCGATGCGCACGCCATGGGCGGCGAAGGCCAGCTGGTCGACGTCATGCGCGTCCGGATTGATCGAGCACAGCACGCCCTTCTCGGCCGCGCGCCGCCACCAGCGCCAGTCGAGGTCGAGGCGCCACGGGTTGGCGTTGAGCTCGATGATCGTGTCGTTGGCCGCGGCGGCGTCGATGACCTTGGCGATGTCGACGTCGTAAGGCTCGCGCTTGTTGAGGAGGCGGCCGGTGAGATGGCCGACCATGTCGACATGCTCGTTCTCGATGGCCTTGATGATGCGGGCCGTCTGCGCCTCGCGGTCCAAGGTGAAAAGGTTGTGCACCGAGGCCACGACGAAGTCCAGGCGGGCGAGCACGTCGTCGGCGAAGTCGAGCGAGCCGTCCTTGAGGATGTCGACCTCGCTGCCGGAGAGCACGCGGACGCGGTATTTCCTCGAGGCGTTGAGCCGGGCGATGGCCTCGAGCTGCTTCGCGAGGCGGGCCTCGTCGAGGCCGCCGGCCTGGAAGCTGGACTTCGAGTGGTCGGAGATGCCGAGGTAATCCCAGCCGTGGGCTTCGGCCGCGGCGGCCATCTGGTCGAGCGTATGGTCGCCGTCGGATTCCGTCGTGTGGTTGTGGAAGACGCCACGCAGGTCGGAGAACTGGACCAGCTTCGGCAGCTTACCGGCTTCGGCCGCGTCGATCTCGCCGTTGCCCTCGCGGAGCTCGGGCGGGATCCACGGCAGACCGAGGGCGCGGAAGACCTCCTCCTCGCTCTTCGCGCCGGGAGCGACGGACTTCTCGTCGACGGACTTGAAGCCCCACTCGCTCATGCTGAGGCCGCGACCGAGGGCGCGATGGCGCATGGCGACGTTGTGCTCCTTGGAGCCCGTGAAGTGATGGAGCGCGAAATAGAACTGCTCGGCGGGCACGACGCGCAGGTCCGCCTGGAGGCCGTTCTCGAAGCGGACGCTGGACTTCGTCTCGCCGTGGGCGGTGACCTCCTTGACGCCCGGATAGGCGACGAACCAGTCCATGATCGGCTTGGGTTCGGACGAGGCCACGAGGAAGTCGAGGTCGCCGACGGTCTCGCGGGAGCGGCGGAGCGAGCCGGCGGATTCGGCGAGCGAGACCTGGGGCAGCGCGCGCAGGCCGGCGAGGATCGGCTCCGCGATGGCGGCGGCTTCGTACCAGCGGTGGCGCTTGCCATAGGCGATGCGGTTCTTGATGCCTTCGAGGATCTTCTCCTGGGTCTTCGCGCCGAAGCCCTTGAGCTCGGCGACCGCGCCGGACTCGCAGACCTCCTTCAGCTTGGCGAGGTCCTCGACCGCGAGCTGCGTCCAGAGCGCGCGGACCTTCTTCGGCCCGAGGCCCGGGATCTGCATCACCTCGAGCAGGCCGGCGGGGATCGAAGCCTTGAGCTTCTGGTGGAATGGCAGGACGCCGTCGCGGCGGAGCGTCGTGATCTTGTCGACGAGCGCTTCGCCCAGGCCGGGGATGTCGGCGAGCTTGCCGCTGTCGATGAGCCCGCCGAGGTCCTCGGTCAGGTTCTCGAGGATGCGGGCGCCGGCGGAGTAGGCGCGGATCTTGAACGGGTTCTCCCCGGTCAGCTCCATGAACGTGGCGATCTCGTCGAGGACGGCCGCGATGTCGTTCTTCTCCATCATGGACGGCGGGCCTTCTCGGAAAGGTAGATGCGGCGCAAGGCGTCGAAGTCGGCGTCGCGGCTGCCGCTCTCGATCACGTGCTGATAGGAACCCGCGTGGCGGATCTCCTCCTCGGCGGCGGCGACGCGGCGGTCGATCTCGTCGGCGGGATCGGTGCCGCGGCCCGTGAGGCGGCGGCGGAGCTCGGCGTGGTCGCTGACGCGGATGAAGACCGTGACCAGGGCGGCCGCGAGACGTGGGTCGGCGGCGCCCTTGGCGCGGATCGTGGCGGCGCCCTGGACGTCGACGTTGAGCAGCGCGTCGTAACCGGCGCCGAGGTGCGTGGCGACGTCGGCCGCGCGCGGCCCGTAGAGGTTGCCGTGCACGGTGGCGTGCTCGAGGAAGACGCCCTGCGCGACCTGCTGCTCGAAGCTCGCGCGGGTCAGGAAATGATAGTCCACCCCGTCGGCCTCGCCCGCCCGCGGCGCGCGGGTGGTGCAGGTGATCACCCGGCGGATCGCCTGCGGGTAGGCCTCGTTCAGCCGGGCGCAGAGCGTGGTCTTGCCGCTGCCGGCGGGACCTGAGACGACGATGAGCAGCGCGCGGCTCACGGGAGGCGGAAGGACTGGACGAGGCAGGCGGCGGCCAGCAGGAAGCTCAGGCCGCCGACGGCCTTGCGGCGGCCGTCCGTGGCGAGGACCCAGTCGCACTGGCGGCAGAAGACGGGCGGCGAGCAGGCCCACCAGAAGCCGAAGAGGATGAGCACGCCGTAGCTGACCGACGCGTCGAGCAGGCTATGCGGGAGCTGCCGATAGCCGGCGTCCAGCGCATGGCGCGCGAGGAAGAGCATGATCACCGCCAGCGCGCGCACGGACAGGAAATCAGGCATGTAAACGAAGGTGGCGAGGCTGGCGCCGATGAAGCCGATGACCACCGGCAGGCGCGGCACGCCGGCGAGATCGGCTTCGGGAATGTTCAGCAGCCACCAGGCGAACCAGGCGATGGCGACGAGGCCGAGGAGATACGTGGCCGTCTGCGAGCGACGGAAAGAACGCAGGACCGGCGCGTCGGTGACGATCAGCCAGCCGGCGAGGAGCAGGAAGGCGGCGAGCGCGTAGTAGGCTTGGGCGAGGGTCACGGCTCCCATTAGGACGAGCCCGAGGCCCGAGGCAACCCGTAGGTTCAACGCGCGCGCAGGCGAGCGACGGACCAGGCGGCGTGTTCGGCGACCATCGGGTCGGCGTGGCCCAGGAGCGCCTCGGCGGCGGGAAGATCAGCGCGGTCGCCGACGTTGCCCAGGACCGTGAGCGCGTTGCGGCGCCAGCGGGCGAGCCCGAGGCGTTCGACCGGCGTGCCTTGGAAATGGGACCGGAACTGCTCGGCCGTCCAGGCCAGCGTCTCGCGGAGCGGCGGGTGCGGCCGCGGGGCGAAATGGGCTTCGCGGGTGGCGACGGCCCACTTGTTCCACGGACAGACGTCGAGGCAGTCGTCGCAGCCGAACACGCGGTCGCCGAGGGCTTCGCGGTATTCGAGGGGGATGGCGCCCTGATGCTCGATGGTCAGGTAGGCGAGGCACCGGCGCGCATCCAGCTTATAGGGAGCGACGATCGCGGCCGTCGGACAGGCGTCGATGCAGCGGGTGCAGGAACCGCAGCGGTCCGGCTCCTTGGCGGCGGCGGCTTCCAGCTCGAGCGTGGTGAGGATGACCCCGAGGAAAAGCCAGGTGCCCGCGCCGCGGTGGATGAGGATCGTGCTCTTGCCCTGCCAGCCGAGGCCGGCCGCGGCCGCGACGGGCTTCTCGAGCACCGGGCCGGTGTCGACATAGGGCTTCTGTTCGCCGCCGAGCTCGCGCATCGCCTCGCAGAGCTCCTTCAGGCGAGCGAGGATCACATCGTGGTAGTCGGCGCCGAGCGCGTACTTCGCGATGCGGTAGCCGGCCGGCGGGTGCGGCTGGTAATAGTTGAGCCCGACCACCACCAGGCTGCGGGCCTCCGGAAGGACCTTGCGGGCGTCGGTGCGTCGGTCCGGGTTGCGGGCCAGCCAGGCCATGTCGCCGTGCATGCCGTCGGCGATCCACTGCTTGAAATAGTCCGCGCGGACATCGACCTCGACTGGCGCGACCCCGAACGCGTCGAAGCCCAGCGCCTTGGCCGAAGCCTCGAGTCGCTGGCGGAGGGCGCGCGGGTCCATCGGGCTCAGCCCAGGATCGAAAGCACGCGGCTGACGATCTCCTCGACCGGCGCGAGCTTGCCGAGGCCTTCGTAGCCGCAGGCCAGCATGCCTTCGGCCGGTTCGACGACCGCGTGGCCGCGCGCGCGGAGGGTCTTCAGGTTGGCCTGGGTGGCCGCGTGTTCGTACATCTTGCCGTTCATCGCCGGGCAAAGCAGGACCGGGCCGCGGGTGGCGAGGTAGATGCTGGTCAGCAGGTCCGGGGCGAGGCCGTGGGCGAACTCCGCGAGGACGTTGGCGGAAAGCGGCGCGACGAGGAGCAGGTCGGACGAATCCGCGATCTCGATATGGCCCGGGACGGAATTGGCTCCTTCGGCCCAGAGGTCGAACGCCACCGGGCGGCGGGAAAGCACCTGGAGCGTCATCGGCGTGATGAACTGCGTCGCCCCCTTGGTCATGACCACCTGCACCTCGGCGCCGTACTTGACCAGCTGGGAGGTCAGGTCCGCGGCCTTGTAGGCGGCGATCGAGCCGGTGACCCCGAGGGTGATACGTTTTCCGACGAGCTGGGACATGCTGAGATAGAGGGAAGCCAAGGCCGGATGGCTGGCGAGGCCAAAGCCCGGACCCGGGCCTACTTGGGCGCCGGCAGGCCGGCCGGAAGCTGGGCGAGGCGGGTGATGGACCGCAAATCCGTGCGCATTCGCTCCTTGCCGTCCTTCCCATACAGGACGCAGTGCGTGGGCACCCGGGTGCCGTCGAAATCCTTCGGCTGCGAAAAGACGAACTGCTGGCCCTTCCAGTCGATGCGGACCAAGCCGTAGGTCTCAGCGTCGAAGTAGGCGACGATGGCCGGTTCGATCGTGCCGCTCACCCTGAGGGCATGGGCCTGGCGACCCGCGACGACGGCGGCGGGCGCGGCGGCGAGCTTCGTCTGCGGGTCAGCCAACGGCGCCAGCGTCCACATCCAGATATCCTGACAGACGGAGCCCTTGCCCGACTCGGAGACCCGTTCGGTCTGGCCGACGTACCAGAGAGCCGGAGGCTGCAGGAGTGAAGTCCGGTCAGTGTTCTTCTTGCCGCCGTTCAGGCTGAACGTTTCCTCCATGCGGAAAACCTTCAGCAGACGATCCGCGCCGCCGTGCCTCTTCACGATTTCCTCGGCGAATTTCTCCGGTCCGTCGGCCGGTCCGACGGCGAACGCCGGCGCGGCGATGAAGAGCAGGATGGCGAGAAGATGAGGCATGCGTCAGGGAGCTTCGAGGGCTAAACTAGCCGATACCTTGCAGAAAACACGGCTTTTCTTGTTTGCCATGCCTGCCCCACGGGGTTCGCATTGGCTCCTCTTATGCAATCCGACATTGGTCTCATCGGTCTGGCCGTCATGGGTCAGAACCTCGCCCTCAACATCGCCGACCACGGCTTCGCGATCTCGGTCTACAACCGGACGACCGCCAAGACCGACGAGTTCGTGAAGGAAAACCCGAACACCCCGGGCAAGCTGATCGGCTGCCCGACCATGAAGGACTTCGCGGCCTCCCTCAAGAAGCCCCGCAAGGCCATCATCCTGGTCAAGGCGGGCGGCCCGACCGACGCCGTGATCAACGAGCTCGCCGCGGTCTTCGAGCCGGGCGACATCATCATCGACGGCGGCAACGCCCTCTGGACGGACACCATCCGCCGCGAGAAGGAGCTCAAGGCCAAGGGCCTGCGCTTCATCGGCTCCGGCGTCTCCGGCGGCGAAGAAGGCGCCCGCTTCGGGCCGTCCCTCATGCCCGGCGGCGATGCCGCCGCCTGGGCCGAGCTCAAGCCCATCTGGGAAGCCGTCGCCTCCAAGGTCGACGCCGAGACCGGCGTGGAACTGACCGGCGCCAAGCCCGGCAAGCCCATCAAGGGCGGCGTCCCGTGCGTGGCCCATATCGGCCCGGACGGCGCCGGCCACTACGTCAAGATGGTCCACAACGGCATCGAGTACGGCGACATGCAGATGATCTGCGAAGCCTACGACCTCATGCGCGGCCTCCTCGGCATGACCCCCGACGAGATCGGCACCGTCTTCGAGGAATGGAACAAGGGCGACCTGAACTCCTTCCTCATCGAGATCACCGCCAAGGTGCTCAAGCAGAAGGACCCCGAGACCGGCGTCCCGCTGGTCGACGTGATCCTCGACACCGCCGGCCAGAAGGGCACGGGCAAGTGGACGAGCGCCAACGCCCTCGACATGGGCGTCGCCGCCCCGACCATCGCCGAAGCCGTCTTCGCCCGCTGCCTCTCCGCCGTGAAGGACGAGCGCGTCGCCGCCGCCAAGGCCCTCCGCGGCCCGAAGCGCGCGATGACCAATCCGGACAAGGCCAAGGTCATCGAACAGATCCGCGACGCCCTCTACTGCTCCAAGATCTGCTCCTACGCCCAGGGCTTCCAGCTCATGCGCGAGGCGCAGAACGAATACAAGTGGAAGCTCCACTTCGGCGAGATCGCCCAGATCTGGCGCGGCGGTTGCATCATCCGCGCCCGCTTCCTGCAGAAGATCACCGAGGCCTTCGGCAAGAAGCCCCGCCTGGCCAACCTGCTCCTCGACCCGTACTTCAAGAAGACGGTCAAGAAGGCGCAGAAGAACTGGCGCAAGGTCATCGCCCTCGCGGTGAAGCACGGCATCCCCGTGCCGACCCTCGGCTCGGCGCTCTCGTACTTCGACTCGTACCGCACCGAGAACCTCCCGCAGAACCTGCTCCAGGGTCAGCGCGACTTCTTCGGCGCCCACACCTACGAACGCAAGGACAAGCCCCGCGGCGAGTTCTTCCACATCGACTGGCCGGATCCCAAGCGTCCGCAGATCAAGGCCTGAGCGCCTTGCCGGCAACAGGAAGGGCGTCCGTCGGGACGCCCTTCTTCTTTGGCGGAATCACTTCGCGGCCCAGCCGCCGCCGGTCGCCGCGGCGAGCCGCACCGCGACCTGGCGCCGCTCCCAGACGACCATCGACAGCGTGCGCGCGGCCGTGGCTTCGTCGCGCCGGGCGAGCGTGACCTCGTTCTCGGTGGCGAGGCCGGCCCGGCGGCGGGCCTCGGCGTTGGCGAGGCGGACGCGGACGGCGGCGAGCACGCGGGCGGTGAGGTCTTCCTGCTGGGCGAGCTCGCGGAGGTCGGCGAGCGCGTCCTCGACCTCGCGGAAAGCGCCGAGCACGGCCTTGGTCCATTCGGCGCCCGAGCCGTCGATCCGCGCGCGGGCGACCTCGAGGTTCGCCTCGCGACGGCCGGCGTCGAAGACGGGCAGGTCCACCGACGGCGTGAGCGTCCAGAAGCTCGCCGAGCCGCGGCCGACGCGCGAAGCGGGGTCGGCCTGCCAGCCGGCCTGGCCGTTGAGCGTGACCGAAGGATAGAAATCGGCGATGGCCGCGCCTTCGCGCGCGATCGCGGCGTCGAGTCGCGCGGCGGCGGCGGCGAGGTCGGGACGACGAAGCAGGAGCGCCGAGGGGATGCCGGCGCCGAAGGCCGGCATGGCGGCAACGCCTTTCGCCTCGGGAAGCTTCGCGCCCGGCGGCGAACCGATGAGCGCGCGCAGCGCGTTCTCCGCGGCCGCGAGCCGGCGCCGGCCCAGGCCTTCGTCGACCTTGGCCTGCGCGGCGGCGAGGCGAGCGGAGGAAAGCGGGTCGGAATCGACGAGGCCGGCGGCGACCGTCTGCTCGACGATCTCCATCTCGCGCAGGCGCGTGGCGAACTCGGTCTCGAGGAGGGCGAGCTGCTCACGGGCGCCGCGCACGGCGAACCAGAGACGGGCGACTTCGGCGGACAGCGCGAGGTCGGCGTGCTCGGCGGTGAACCGGGCCGCGCGCGAATCGGACTCCGCGGCCTTGGTCTTCGCGGCCTCGCGGCCCCAGACATCGAGCTCCCAGGAGGCCTTCACGCCGACGGCGCCGACGTCGGTGCGCCGGGGGATGCCGACGCCCAGCGGCACGCGGCCGGTCTCGAGCGAGATGCGGGAGGATTCCAGGCCGGCGCCGACGGAGACGGCCGGCTCGTCGCCCGCGTTGGCGGCGAGGAGCAGCGCGACGGCCTCGCGCTGGCGCGCGCGGGCGAGGAGGAGATCGGGGCTGTTCTTGCGCGCCTGGGCGATCAGCTCGAGCAAGGCCGGATCGCCGAACGCCTCGGCCCACTTCGCGTCGGCGGCGACGCCGGCCTGCGAGAAGGCGGCGGGGACGGCGGACCCCGGCGGCCGGGCCGAGGGATCGTGGGCGCAGCCCGCGAGGGCGAGCGCCGCGAGGAAGAAGGCCTTATTTGCCCGGCGCATCTTGGGAGGCGTCGATATAGACGTCCATCTGCTGGCCGACGAAGAGCGCCCGGCCCGCCGGGCGTTCGAACTGGTAGATCACCTGCAGCACGCGGGTGTCGACGCGCTCGACGCTCGCGCCGGTGAGGGAGGTCTTCGGGATGACGAAGGGTTCGATCCGGACGAACTTCAGGGGGATGGAGCGGTCCTTGGCGCCGGCGAGGGTGCTCTCGCCCTTCAGGTAGCCCTTGGCGGGCAGGCCTTCGCGCATGCGCGTGGCGAGCTGCTCGTCGACGTCGCAGCGGATCTGCAGCCGGGAGATGTCGCCGAGCACGACCGGCGCCTTGGCGCCGGCGGCGACGAATTCGCCGACGCGGACGCCGACCTGCAGGACCGTCGCGTCGATCGGCGAACGCAGCACCAGCCGGTCCAGCAGCACCGCGGTCTGGTCGAGCTGGGCCTTGGCGAGGGCGAGCTTCGCCTTCGCTTCCTTGGCGGCCATCTGGTAGGCGAGCAGCTCGGCGGCGGAGACCGCGCCGCTGTCCTTGATGCCGGTCCAGCGCCGGGCGGCGTCCTCGGCGCGCTCCGCGGCGGCTTCGGCGGCGGCGACCCCGGCCTTCAGCACGGCGTGCTGGGCGCGGAGGTCGCGTTCGTCGAGCGTGAGGATCGGATCGCCGGCCTTCACCTTGTCCCAGACCTTGACGTGGACCTTGGCGACGGTGCCGGACGTGGGCGAACCGAGGAGCGTGTTCTCGGCGGCGGCCTCGATGAGGCCGGCGGCGGCGATGAGGCCGTCCTTGTCGCGCGTGGCGGGTTCGTAGGGCGGCGGCTTGATGGGCGTCTCGTTGGCCGTGCCGCGGGTGAGCTGCAGGGCGGCGCCGGCGCCGGCGAGGGCGAGCACGAAGAGCAGGAGGCGTTTCTTGAACATAAGGGGAATCAGAGGTGGGTGGTATCGAGGAGCTTCGGGTCGTCGACCACGCGGCTGATGCGGCCGTCTTCCATCTCCGCGATGCGGTCGGCGAAGCGGAAGATGCGGTGGTCGTGCGTGACGACGACGACGCAGCGCTCGGGCGAGCGGGAAAGGTCGCGGACCATCTGCATGATCTGGGCGCCGGTGTCCTTGTCCAAGGCGGAGGTCGGCTCGTCGCAGATCAGCAGGGGCGGCTCATGGACGAGCGCGCGGGCGATCGCGACGCGCTGCTGCTGGCCGCCCGAAAGCGCGTTGGGCCGGCCTGCCTCGCGCCCCTTGAGGCCGACCTGCTCGATGATCGCGAGGGAACGCGCATGGGCCTCGTCATACGGACGACCCTGGATGAGGAGCGGCACCATCACGTTCTCGACGACGGTGAGCGTGGGGATGAGGTTGAAGGACTGGAAGACGAAGCCGAGGTTCCGGCGACGGAAGGCCGTGAGCTCCTCCTGGCCGAGGCCGTCGAGCCGCCGGCCGAAGACCTCGACGGCGCCCGCCTGCGGCGTGAGCGTGCCGGCGATGACGGAAAGCAGGGTCGTCTTGCCGCAGCCGGAGGGGCCGACCAGCATGATGAGCTCGCCGCGGCGGGCCTCGAAGTCGGCCTGCTTGAGGGCGACGACCCGGTTTTCCGGCGTCCCGAAGAACATGTCCACGCCGGAGGCGCGGACGGCGACGGTGTGGGCGAGGTGGCTCATCCGCGGAAGACGGAGGCGGCGTCGACGCGCGACACCTTGATGATGCCGATGACGGCGGAGACGAAGCTGATGCCGAGCACCAGGGCGAACGTCGCCCAGAGGATCTGCGGATACATCACGAACGGCGGCATGCCCTTCTCGATCATCACCCGGCCGATGGCCTGCGCCATCCCGGCGCCGAGGCCGAAGCCGATGAGGCCGGCGGTGAAGGCCTGGACGAAAAGCATGCGCGCGATGACGCCCATGCCCGCGCCCATCGCCTTGATGGCCGCGAAATATTTCAGGTTCTCGAGGACGAAGGAGTAGAACGTCTGGCCGGAGATCGCGATGCCGACGAACAGGCCGAGCAGGACCGCCGTGCCGAAGGAGAACGGGATGCCCGTGTTGGTCCAGAACCACCAGAAGGTGTTGCGCGCCAGGCTGCGCTCGCCCCAGCTCCAGATGACCGTGTCGGACGTCCAGGCCTTGAGGCCGGTGTCGCGTTCGATCCGGTCGCAGAGCTCGGCGGGGGGCACGCCTTTCTGCGGCTCGACCAGCATGAAGCTGAGGGTCCGGCGGGCGCCGAGGGTGTAGCCCTTGGCCCGGTCGTAGGTCGTGTAGACGAAGGGGCCGCCGGTGAACGCGCGGCGCACCTTGCAGATGCCGACGATGCGGGCCTGGATGTCGTTGACCTCGAACGTGTCGCCGACCTTGAGCGGCGTGGAGCGCGGCTTGCCGTCCGGCCCGACGCCCATCCGGCCCATCAGGGCGGCGCCCCATTCGTCGACGATGACCGTGTCCGGCAGGCGCAGGTCCTCGATGCGGCCTTGCGTGAGGACCGCCGGCGCGCCGGCGAACGTATCGGCGTCGATGCCGACGA
>CAZXSI010000018.1:0-26267 GCA_964643215.1 uncultured Klebsiella sp.
GGAGTTCCTTCCATTCGCGGCCGAGCGCGACGATCTCCGGCTGGAGCTCGACGCCTTGGCGGGCCTTCACCTCGGCGCGCACGGCGCGCATGAGCGCGACGAAGTCGGCGGCCTTGGCGTCGCCGGCGTTGACCAGGAAGTTGGCGTGCGTCGGCGAGACGGAGACCGGGCCGACGGCGCGCCCCTTGAGCCCGCTGAGGTCGATGAGCCGGCCGGCCTTGTCGCCCTCGGGGTTCCGGAACACGCAGCCGGCGCTGGCCTCGCGCGGCTGGGCGGCGCGGCGGCGCGCGGCCAGGTCGTCCATCCGCGCGCGGATGACGGCCGGTTCGTCGCGGCCGGCGGAGCGCAGCACGGCGGAGAGGACCACCGAACCGTGCAGCTGGGGGCAGTCGCGATAAAGGGCGTCGAAGCTGTCGCGGCGCGCGGCGCGCACCCGGCCCTGCGGCGAGAGCCACTCGATGGATTCCACGACGTCGAAGATCCAGCCGCCCATGGCGCCGGCGTTCATCCGCAGCGAACCGCCGACCGTGCCGGGGATGCCTTCCAGGAACTCGAAGCCCTTCCAGCCCGCGCGGGCGGCGAAGCCGCAGAGTTCCTTGAGGCGGGTGCCCCCGCCGACGCGGAAACGGCCTTCGCCGAGGTCGGTCACGGCGCCCCAGCGGGCCGCGTCGAGGTGGAGGATCAGGCCGTCGTAGCCTTCGTCCGGCACGAGCAGGTTGGAACCCCGGCCGAGCGCGAACCAGCGGAGGTCGAGCTCCGCGGCGGCGCGCAGCAGCGCGACGATGTCGTCCACGTTCGCCGGTTCGGCGTACCAACGGGCGGCGCCGCCGAGGCCCAGCGTCGTGCGGCGCGCGAGCGGCTCGTTGGCGCGCAGGACGCAGTCGGCGGACAGACGGCCGGCGACGAGGTCGGGCAGGTCGAGCGAAAGGACGTCGGCGCCGCGGCGGCGGAGCACCTTCGCGTAGGCCTCGGCGTCGCGCTCGATGTCGCCCGCGCCCACGAAGGCCACGACCGTGTCGGCGCCCAGGGCGAGGTCGTCCAGCAGGGCGGGCAGCGCGCGGCGGTCCTCCACGAGACGATGGCCGGAGCCGTTGACGATGGCGTCGGAACCGCCGCCTTCGACGGCGGCCTCGCCCGCGGCATAGACCGGCAGGACGAGCGCCTGGTCGGCGACGGACAGCGCGTCGCGGAACTCGCGGGCGTACTGGCGGGTGCGCGTATGGCGGTGCGGCTGGAAGACGACGACCAGGCGGCCGGCGTGCGTCTCGCGGACCCACTTGAGCAAGGCGGCGATCTCCGTCGGGTGGTGCGCGTAATCGGCGAGCACGCGGAGCCCCGCCCGTTCGAAGAGCACGTCCTGCCGGCGCCGGATGCCGCGCCAGCGGGCGAGCGGCTCGGGGCCGAGGCCGCCGGTGATGAAGTGCGTGACCGCGAGCGCCAGCGCGGCGTTGGACCGGTTGAACGTGCCCGCGACGGGGAGGTTGAACTGGCCGGCGGGGAAGCGCCCGGCGAGCGTGACGACGGAGGACGCGTGGCCGCCCTGCAGCAGGCGCCAGGAATAGTCGCCACCCTCGCCCACGCGGATCACGGGGACCCGGAGGCCGGCGGTCAGGCGCTCGAGGCGTTCGTTCCCCACGGGGATGACGACCGCGGTGCGGGTCCGCTCGAAGAGCGCGCGGAAGACGCCCTCGAGCGCGGCCTCGTCGCGGTAGTAGTCGGGATGGTCCCAGTCGAGGTTCACCGCCACGGTGACGTCGGGCGAGAACGCGCCGATCGTGCCGTCGCTCTCGTCGACCTCGGCCACGACCCAGGGCGACGTCGCCGAGGCGCGGGCGGGCGGGAAGGTCGGGTCGCGGAACAGGCCGCCGAGCACGTAGCCGAAGTCGGCGCCCGCGCTGGCGAGCGCGGCGACGAGCAGGCCGCAGGTCGTCGTCTTGCCGTGGCTGCCGCAGACGGCGACGAAGCGGCGGGCGGCGACCGCCTCGGCGAGCAGCTCGCCGCGGCGCAGCGTGCGGACCTCATGGCGGTCGGCGAGCGCGAGCGCCGCGTGGCCCGGCTTGACCGCGCTGGAACGGCCGACCACGGACGGGCGGCGGCCCGCGGCCCACGGGTCGCGCAGGAGCGGGATCTCGGCGTCGGCGAGCTGGAGCTCCATCGGGCTGCCGGTGGCGTCGTCCCAGCCGGAGACCTCCCAGCCCTCCCCTTTCAGGTAGATGGCGAGCGGACCGACGCCCATGCCGCAGGCGCCGAGCATCCAGGCGGAGGCGCTCATGCGAGGGCGGGCCGGCGGCGGCCGGCGAGCGCGAGGGTGGCGTGGGCGAGTTCTTCCCAGCGGTTGGCCGCGTCGGCGAGGGCCAGCGCGTCGCGCATCACCGCGAGCGCCGCGGCGTCGGCGAGCCGGTCGAAGACGAGGGTGGAAAGACGCGCGAGCTCCGGCTCCGGCAGCAGGAGCGCCCCGCCCGCCTGTTCGCTCGCGCGGGCGTTGGCGGTCTGATGGTCGTCGGCCGAACGCGGATAAGGCACGAGCACCGCGGGCGTGCGGCAGGTCGCCAGCTCGGCGAGCGTGCCGGCGCCCGCGCGCGTGACGGCGAGGTCGGCGGCGGAATAGGCCATCGCCATCTGGTGGCAGAACGGCATGAACCTCACCACCGATTCGGGCGAACGGACCTCGTCGTCGCGGCCGCCGGGACCGGTGAGGCAGAGCACGTGGATGCCGCGGACGGCGAAGGCCTCGAGGTTGTCCTCCACCCAGCGGTTGAGCGCGAGGGCGCCCTGGCTGCCGCCGGTGACGAGCACCAGCCGGCCCGTCGGCGGCAGGCCGAGCGCGCGGCGGGCGGCGTCGCGCGCCTGCGGACGGATCTCGGCGCGGACGGGATAGCCCGAATCATGCTGGCGCTCCGCGGCGAGGCCGGGGAGGCGCACGCCGGCGGGAAGATGCACGGCGGCGGCGAAACGCGCGATCAGCCGCACGGCCTTGCCGGGCCGGCGGTTGGCCTCATGCACGACCACCGGCACGCCGGCGAGCCGGCACGCGAGCGCCGGCCCGAGGCTCATGAAGCCGCCGAAACAGACGAGCACGTCGGGACGGAAACGGCGCAGCAGCCGCCAGGCGGACCAGACGGCGCCGAGCAGCGCGGGGAAGAAGAGCAGCTTCGCGCCGAGGCCCGGGCCGAAGCCCCGGCCCTTGCCCGGCACGAAGCTCAGGCGCGGGTAGTTCGAGGTCATCCGCGCGTCGACGGCCTTGCTGCTGACGACCAGCAGGCACTCGTGGCCTTCCTCCGTGAGCCGCTGGGCGAGGGCGATGCCCGGGGCGAGATGGCCGCCGGTCCCGCCGCACGCGAGCAGCACGCGGCTCATGCGCGCGCCTCCTTGGCCACGAAGGCCGGCTGGGCGGATTCGCGGATGCAGTTGAGGACGAGGCCGACCATGCAGCCCATGATGACGAGATTGGTCCCGCCGTAGCTGATGAACGGCAGCGAGATGCCCTTGGTCGGGAGCAGGCCCGTGACGACGCCCATGTTGATCAGCGACTGCAGGACGAGGAAGAGCGTGGCGCCGAGGCAGACGTTGAAGCGGTAGAGGTCCGCCGAGCTGCGCATCGCGCGGTACGCGCACCAGAAGATGCCGAGGTAGAACAGCGCGACGACCGTGGTCGCGACGAGCCCGTACTCCTCGCCGATGACCGAGAAGACGAAGTCGGTATGGGCCTCCGGCAGGTAGGCGCGGCCCTGGATGCCGTTGGCGGCGCCCTTGCCGGTGAGGCCGCCGACGCCGAACGCGACCATGCCTTCGAAGAGCTGGTAGGCCTCGTCGCCGCGCTTCTCCCACGGCTCGAGGAAGGAGGTGAAGCGGCGCAGGCGGTTGGGCCAGTTGAGGATGAGGATCGTGAACCCGCCGAGGCCGAGCAGGACGCTCGGCACCACGTAGGCCCAGCGCACGCCCGAGACGAGCATCATCGTGCCGCCCACCGCGCAGCAGAGCAGGATGGTGCCGAGGTCGGGGCCGAGCGCGATGAAGCCGGCGACGAGCAGCAGGATGCCCACGGGCTTGGCGAAGCCTTCCTTGAAGTCGACCCAGCCGCGCGGCGTGAAGATGAACGGCTCGCGCGCGCTGAGCTGGTAGATGCGGAACTTGTTCGGCAGCGTGTGCCGCTGCATGCGCGCGAGGAAATCGGCCAGCACGACCACCAGCGCCAGCTTGCCGAGGTCCGACGCCTGCAGGCGGAAGAAGCCGAAGTCGATCCAGCGCCAGGAGCCGTTGACCGAGACGCCGACGTAGGGGATGCGGGCGAGGAGCATCGCGCCGCATGCGCCGCCGAGCACCCACCAGCGCCAGGCGCGCACCTTGTCGAGGTCGAGGCGGAAGAAGGCGTAACCGGCCACGCAGGCGATCGGGACATAGGCCAGCTGACGGTAGAACGCCGCGGTCCGGTTGCTCGAGGAGAGCGAGATGCCGGCGCTGTACTGCACCACCAGGCCGAACACCGCGAGGGACAAGGCAAGCAGCAGGATGCCCAGGGAGTACCCACCCAGGGCTCCCGGACCTTCCTGCTTGTGCTTGATGACCATGACGCGGCGCGGACCGGCGGCTTACTTCTTCTCGGCCGGAGCCGGCGCGGCCTCGGCGGCCTTGCCGACGGGCAGCAGCTTGAAGGGGGCGAAGGTCGGAGCCGGGGCGGCCGGGGCGGCCTTCGTCGGCGCGGCCTTCGCCGGCGCGGCCTTCGCCGGCGCCTTGGCCGGGGCCTTGGCCGGGGCGGCGGGGATCGTCAGCACCTGGCCGGGCTTGAGGTCGGCGTTGAGGCTGAGGCCGTTGGCCTTGGCGAGGTCGAGACGGTTGACCTTCTCGCTGTTGGCGACGGACGCGAGGGTCTCGCCCTTGACGATGACGCGCTTGCCGCCATGGCCGACGGGGCCGACGGGCGTGAGCTTCGCGGGCACCGGGGTCGGGATCCGCTCGGCGACCGGCAAGGGCGCGACCGGGGCGGCGGCGGTGCCGGCGGAACGGGCGCCGCCGGAGAAGGCGGCGTTGTCGCCGGGCTGTTCGAAGCCGCTGGTGCTACGGCAGCCGTTGACGCCGACGAGGACGGCGATGACGCAGAGGTGCACGAGCACGACGGCGGTGACGGTGATGAGGGGACGCATGGGGGTGGGTGGACTGGTGGGTTGGACGGGTGGGTGGTTGGGTTGGAAAGGTCAGACGCGGTTCGCGAGGGCGCTGGCGGCGCGTTCGAAGACGAGCCCGCGCTCGGCGTAGCCGCGGAACTGGTCGAAGCTGGAGAAACCGGGGCTCAGCAGGATGGCCGTCGGCGCAGGCGCGTCCTTGGCCGCGGCGACGACGGCGTCCTGCAGCGACGGGTAGCAGCGGGCGGACTTGCCCAGCTCGTCGAAGTGGCGCTTGAGCTCCTCGCCGGTCTCGCCGATGAGGTAGGCGGAATCGACCAGCGGGGCGATGTTGCGGACGAAGCGCGCGAGGTCCCCGCCCTTCCACTTGCCGCCGCCGATCCAGCGGACGGGGATGCCGAACTGCGCGAGCGCCGCCTGGACGGCGTGGAAGTTCGTGCCCTTGGAGTCGTTCCAGTATTCGACGCCCTTGCTCTCCGCCACCTTGCGGAGGCGGTGCGGCGGCACGCGGAAGAGGCGCGCGGCCTCCTCGAGGTGGCGCAGCGGGAGGCCGCGCGCCTGCCAGTACCGGCGGAGGATGGCCCAGTTCTCGCGTTGCGGCCAGGAGTCGAAGACCGTGCCCGCCGGGACGGCGTCGGCGACCTCCGCGCGCGTGGCGACGAGCGTCTCGGCGGGCAGCTCGATGCCGAAAGCGCGGGCGGACGCGACGACGGACTCGCCGACGACCAGGATGCCGCCGGGCATCATCCGCTCGATGAGGCGGAACTTCGCCCGGAAATAGCTCTCGAGGTCGCCGTGCCGGTCGAGGTGATCCTCGTCGAAGTTCGTCCAGAGCACCGCCTCGGGCGTGAAGTGACGCAGGTCCTCCGCCTGGAAGGAACTGACCTCGACGATCGCCACGAACGAGCCGTTGGAGACCGTGCGGTGCAGCGAGGTGAGCGGCAGGCCGACGTTGCCGCAGGCGATCGCGTCCAGGCCGGAACGCTTGAAGGCGAACGAGAGGAACTCGGTGATCGTCGTCTTGCCGTTGGTCCCCGTGATGGCGATGGCCGGTCCGGTCCAGAGCAGCGCGCCGAAATCGAGCTCCGTCAGGCAATGCAGGCCGGCGCGGCGCGCGGCCAGGATCCACGGATGCGACTGCGCGAAACCGGGGCTGTAGACGAGGAGGTCGTGACGCGCGGCCTCCGCGGGACCGAACTGCCGGTTCTCCCCGCGCTCGTCGTAGATGACCGACGCGAAGCCGGCCGAGGCGAGGGACTCCGCGACGGAACGCCCGCTCACGCCCTCGCCGAAGACGGCGGCGGGCCGGGTGAGCCGGCGACGGAGGGATTCGGGGAACTCGCTCATCGGAGCTTCAGGGAGAGCAGGCCGAGCAGGCCGCACAGGAGGGAGAGGATCCAGAAGCGCGCCACGACCTTGGTCGCCGGCCAGCCCTTCTTCTGGAAGTGATGGTGGATGGGCGTCATCAGGAACAGGCGCCGGCCGCCGGTCCGCTTGAAATAGGCCACCTGCAGGATGACGGAGACCGCCTCGACCACGAACACGCCGCCGACGATCGCGAGCAGGAAAGGCTGGTGCATCAGGCAGGCGACCGCGCCGAGCGCGCCGCCCAGGCCGAGCGCGCCGACGTCGCCCATGTAGATCTCGGCCGGCGCCGCGTTGTGCCAGAGGAACACGAGGCTGCCGCCCACGAGGGCGGAGCAGAAGACCGCGAGCTCGCCGGCGCCGGGGACGTAGCTGATGCGCAGGTAGGTCGCGAACTCATGGTGGCCGACGAGGTAGGCGACCGCGCCGAAGATCATCGTGGTGATGATGACGCACCCGATCGCCAGCCCGTCCAGGCCGTCGGTGAGGTTGACGGCGTTGGAACAGCCGACGCACACGAGCATGAAGAACGCGCCGGCGACGCCGAGGCAGGCGACGAACGGCCAGCCGAAGGACTGCGCGGACCAGAGCGGGCCGTTGAGCACCGGCAGCCAGATCTCGCAGAGGCTCTCGCGGTAGGCCGGGTCGAGGAGCACGATGCCGAGGGCGACCAGCGCGACGGACGCCTGCCCGGCCAGCTTGAGGCGGGCGGAGATCCCGTCGGCGCTGCCGTGCCGGACCTTGAGCCAGTCGTCATAGAGGCCGACGAGGCCCATGCCGACGAGGCACCAGAGCGCGGCGAGCACGAGGACGTTGAGGCGCGCCCACAGCAGGACGGACGGGATCGTCGCGGCGGCGATGATGAGGCCGCCCATGGTCGGGACCTTGCCGCCTTCCTTGGCGAGGTCGCCCATGAGCGCGGCCGAACGCTCGGGCTGGCGCAGGCGCGCCAGCGCGGCGATGAGGCGGCCGGAGAAGAGCATGCCCAGCAGCAACGCCGTCACGCCGGCCAGGATCGCGCGGACGGAGATGTATTCGAAGAGGCGGAAAGGCCCCCAGGCGTGGACGAGTTCGCTGAGACGGTAAAGCATCCTAGTGGAAAGTAAGCGCGGCGCGCAGGTTCGCGGGGAGGCAGCGCTCGAGGGCGAAGGCCCGGCTGCCCTTCAGGAACACGAAGCCGCGGTGCGCGGCGACGCGGGCGGCGGCCTCCTCGACGGAAGCCGCGGCGGAAAGCTGCACCCCCGGGAGCGCGACTCCCTGCAGCAACGCGGCCGCCTCCCCGCCGAAGGCGACCACGTGGTCGCCGGAGCGGAGAGGGAGCTGCGCGCCGCAGTCGCGGTGGAGCTGCGCGGAGGCGGGGCCGAGCTCGGCCATGCCGCCGAGCACGAAGAGGCGCGGGGCCGCGGCGCCGCGGCTGAGGCGGTCGAAGGCGCGCGCGGAATCGAGCAGCGAGGCCGGGCTGGAATTGTAGCAGTCGACGTAGAAGGTGCGGTCGCCGTCGACATGCGTGCTGCCGCGGCCGGCGGGCGGCGTCCAGCGCGCCGTCACGGCGGCGAGCGCGTCCGCCGGCCGGCCGACGGCGAGCGCGGCGACCAGCGCGAGCGCGGCGTTGCGCGCCAGGCCGTCGGAGACCGCCGCGAGCGGGAAGACCTCGCCGTCGAGCACGAGCGAACGCTGGCCGCGCGCGTCGGCGAGGAACGCGGCGCGGACGAGCCGGGCCGGCGCGACGGCCGGGGCGGCTTCGCCTTCGAACTGGACGGCGACGCAGCGGGCGGCGTGGGCCGCGAAGTCCGGCCAGGACAGCAGCGCCGCGGGCAGGATCGCCTGGCCGCCGGGAGCGAGCGCGGCGACGAGCGCGGCCTTCTCGCGGGCGACGCCGGCCAGCGAACCCACGCCTTCGAGGTGGACCGGGGCGACGCTGGTGACGATCGCGAGGTCGGGGCGGATGACGCCGGCGGAGACGCCGAGCTCGCCCGGGACGCTCATGCCGGCCTCGATCACGGCGAAGCGATGGAGCGCGGGGTCGACCCGCAGCAGCATCAGCGGGACGCCGATGAGGTTGTTGAGGTTGGCTTCGGTGACGAAGGCCTCGGCGCCGAGGAGCGCGGCGAGCAGCTCCTTCGTCGAGGTCTTGCCGACGCTGCCGGTCACGCCGACGACCCGGCCCGGGAAGCCGGCCCGCCAACGGGCGGCGACGCGGCGGAGCGCGACGAGCGGGTCGTCGACGACGAGCTGCGGCAGGTCGTCCGCGACCGGCCGGGCGACCAGGGCGGCGGCCGCGCCCTGCGAGCGGGCGGCGCCCAGGAAGTCATGGCCGTCGCGGCGGTCGGTGCGCACGGCCACGAAGACGTCGCCGGCGCGGAGCGCGCGGGTGTCCGTGCCGAAGCCCGTGACCGCGGCGGCAGGCGCGGCGGTCCAGCGGCCTTCGGCCCAGACGGCGAGGTCGGCGGAGGAGAAGTCCGGCATCACGGTTGCGCGCCCCTCCGGAGCTCAAGGATCTCGCGCACGACCTGGCGGTCGTCGAAGGGCACCACCGTGTCGGCGAATTCCTGGGTGGTCTCGTGGCCCTTGCCGGCGATGACGACGCAGTCGCCGGCCTTCGCGGCGGCGAGGGCGCGGCCGAGGGCGTCGCGGCGGTCGGGCACGAACTCCACGGTCGGCAGCGGGCCGAGGCCCTCGCGCATGTCGGCGAAGATCCGGTCGAGGCTTTCCTTGCGCGGGTTGTCGGCCGTGGCCCAGGCGAGATGGGCGAGGTCGGCGACGGCCTTGGTCATCGCGGGACGCTTGCCGCGGTCGCGGTCGCCGCCGCACCCGAAGACGCAGAGCACCCGGCCCGGGGTGATGTCGCGCAGCATGCGCAGGGCGTTGCGGAGGGCGTCGTCGGTGTGCGCGTAATCGACGAAGACCGGGAAAGGCTGGCCGGCCTCGACGCGTTCCATGCGGCCGGGGACGCCGGGGAAGGAGGCGAGCGCGGGCGCGAGCGCGAGCGGGTCGCGGCCGAGGGCGGCGGCCATCGCGAGGGCGCAGAGGACGTTCGAGACGTTGTAGTCGCCGGGCAAGGCCGACTTGAAGACGGCCGCGCGGCCGTCGTGCCGGACGGTGAAGACGGCGCCGCCGGTGTCGAGGGCGGGATCGGTCGCGCGCACGTCGGCGTCGGCGGCGAAGCCGAAGGTGATGACCGACCCGCGGCGGCGGCAGGCCTCGGCGAGGACGCGGCCGGCCGGGTCGTCGACGTTGATGACGCAGACGTCCGGCACGGAGCCGTTGCGGCCGTCGAAGAGCGCCGTCTTCGCGTCGAGGTAAGAGGCGAGGTCGCCGTGGTAGTCGACGTGGTCGCGGGTCAGGTTGGTGAACGCCGCGACGCGGAAACGGAAACCGTGCACGCGGTCCTGATGGAGGGCGTGGGAGCTGACCTCGAGGCAGGCGCCGGCGCAGCCCGCGTCGGCCATCTGGCGGAAGAAGCCGGCCAGGTCGGCCGATTCCGGCGTCGTCTTATAGGAGGGGATGGAACGGCGGCCGAGATGGTAGCGGACGGTCCCCACCAGGCCCCATCGCGAACCATCGGCCTGCAGCAGGTGGCGGAGCAGGGTCGAGACGGTCGTCTTGCCGTTGGTGCCCGTGACGCCGGCCAGCTGGAGCGCGGCTTCCGGGTGGCCGAAGTAGCGGCGGGCGATCTCGGCGAGGACGCGGCGCGGGTCGGCCACCTGGGCGGCGGCGACGGCCGGCAGGCCGGCGACCGGCTCGCCCGAGACGATGGCGGCGGCGCCGTGGGCGATCGCGGCGTCGAGGAACGCGTGGCCGTTGGCGCGCAGGCCCGGCAGCGCGAAGAAGAGCGAACCCGGGATGATGCGGCGGCTGTCGGTGACGAGCGCGGAGATGCGCACGGAACCGTCGCCGACGCGACCAAGGACCGGGAGGCCTTGCAGGAGGGCGTTGAAGGTCGGGCGCTCCATGGCGGCGGGCAACATCGCGGGCGGAGGCGTCATCGGCCGAGGTCGGCGGCGAGGCCGCGCGGGACGGTGGAGACCGGCGGCAGGTCGAGCCAGCGGATGCATTTCTCCGCGACGTCGCGGAAGATGGGCGCGGAGACCTTGCCGCCGTAGGCGACGCCCTCCCCTTGCGGCTCGTCGATGATCACCGTGATGGCGAGCTTCGGGTCGCCCACGGGGAAGAAGCCGGCGAAGGAGGCGACGTGGTGCGCGGAGGAATAGCGGCCGTTGACGATCTTCTGGGTCGTGCCGGTCTTGCCCGCGACCTCGTAGCCGGGGATGTCGGCGACCGGCGCGGTGCCGCCCTTGCCGCACACGGCGCGGAGGAGCGCGGCCATCTGGGCCGCGGTGGCCGCGGAGACGGCGCGGCCGCGCGAACGCGGGGCGTAGCTGAGGACGGCCGCCTTGGTCTTCGGGTCCTCGACGCGGAGGACGAGCTGCGGCTGCATGAGCAGGCCGTCGGCGGCGACGACCGACATCGCGAAGTGCATCTGCATCGCCGTGACGCTGACGGAGTGGCCCATGGGCACGCGGGAGATCGTCATGCCGTCCCAGCGCTTCGGCGGGATGAGCAGGCCGGGGACCTCGGCGCCGGTGATGAGGCCCGTGCCGGCGCCGAAGCCGAAGGAACGGATGAGCTCGAAGAACCGGTCCTCGCCGAGGCGTTCGGCGTACTGCATGCCCACCTGCACGGTGCCGCGGTTGGAGGATTCGCGCACGATCTGGCGGATGTCGGCCGCGCCGAGGGCATGGGAGTCGGCGGGCAGCGAGACCATGCGGCCGCGGTAGGGGACGGACGTGGCGCCGCAGTCGAAGACCGAGTTGGGCGTGATGAGGCGCTCCTCGAGCGCGCCGGAGACGGAGACGATCTTGAAGACCGAGCCCGGCTCGTAGACGTCGGAGACCGCGCGGTTGCGCTGGCTGTCCATCGGCGAGGCCTTGGCGTCGAAGAAGCGGTTGAGGTCGAAGGTCGGCCAGTTGGCCAGGCCGAGGATGCGGCCGGTGCGGGGCTCGCTCACGATGATGATCCCGCCCTTCGGGTTGTAGCGGGCGGCCGCGGCGGCCAGGGCGTCCTCGCAGGTCTTCTGGATGAGGCTGTTGATCGTCAGCACGACCGTGCTGCCGTCGACGGGGGCGACCTCGCGGAGGCGGTTGCTGGTGATCTCGCGGTGGCGGCCGTCGCGTTCGGATTCGATCCAGCCCTTCTGGCCGAGGAGGAGCGGGTTCATCACGCTCTCGATGCCGGCGGCCGGGACGCCCTCCTTGTTCACGTAGCCGAGCACGTGGGCGGCGAGCTGGCCCTTCGGATAGTTGCGGCGGTATTTCAGGTCGGCGCGGAGCGCGCGGACGCCGAGGGCCTTGATGCGCTTCATCGTGGCCTCGTTGACCTCGTGGGCGAGGACGGCCCAGCGGATCTTCTTCTCCTCGCCGGCCTCGTCGAGGCGCGTCGTGGTCTCGAAGGCCTGGCGGACCTTGGCGAAGGGCAGGCCGAGGATCGCGGCGACCTCGGGGGCGCGCTCATGGTCGCCCTTGACGAGGGAGTCGGGGTCCACCCCGATGTCCCAGACGTCCTCGGACACCGCGAGAAGGTTGTCCTGGGCGTCGCGGATCTCGCCGCGGCGGCACGGGATCTCCTGGAGCACGCGGCGGGCCTGCAGGGCTTCCGCGCGCAGTCGAGGGGCGTCGACCCAATGCAACCAGACCAGCCGCGAGATCACGGCCAGGAAGCAGAGGGAGACGACCCAAGCCAGCAAACGGTAGCGCGTTCGCCTGGCGTGGGGCAGGCTCATCGAGCGCGCGCTCCTCCCTGCCCGCCCCAGGAGAGGGAGGCGATTTCACGGGCCGTCATCCGGGGGCTCGCGGACAGGAGAGGGGTCGGGGATGGGACCGCGTGGAAATAACGCACCCAGACGACCTGCTCGGGGACCGGGGGCTTGAGGGCGTCGCCGATGCGCTGCTGGAGCTCGAGGGTGTTGATGGCCTGGTCGCGCTGGCGGCGCAGGGTCTCGAGCTCCTTCTTGGAGAGGGCGATGTCGCGCTCGATCCGCTGGATGCGGCTGCCGACCGTGTCGGCCTCGACGCGCAGGCGCATGAGGTTGATCGTCCCGACGGCGCACGCGCCGACGGCGGCGAAAACGAAGACCCAGGTGAAGAAGCGGGGGCTCATGCGGCGAGGCGGCGCACGGCGCGGAGGCGGGCCGAGCGGCTGCGGGGATTGCGTTCCTGTTCGGCGTCCGAGGGCTGGACGGCCTTGCGGGTGAGGAGGTCGGCCTGCTTCACGCGGTCGTCCTGGTTGCGCGCGTCGTCGCGGTCGACCGGCCGGCCGGCGACCTCGTTCATGTAGCGCTTCACCATCCGGTCCTCGAGGGAATGGAAGGAGATCACGGCGAGCACGCCGCCGGCCGTGAGCTTGGCGAAGGCCAGCGGGAGGGCGTCGGCCAGGGCGCCGAGCTCGTCGTTGACCGCGATGCGGACGCCTTGGAAGGTGCGGGTGGCCGGATGGGGACCCCGGGGACCGGGCGCGGGCGGCGCGGCCTCGGCGACCAGTTCGGCGAAGGAGGCGGTGCGGGCCAGGCGGCCGGTGCCGCGGGCGGCGATGATCGCGTTGACCACGCGGAACCAGCGGGGCTCCTCGCCGTAGTCGCGCACGGCGCGCTCGAGCTCGGCGCGTTCGCCGCGCTCGAGGAACTCGGCGGCGCTGCGGCCGACGCGCGTGTCCATGCGCATGTCGTTCGGCGCGTCGAAGCGGAAGGAGAAACCGCGTTCCGGGACATCCAACTGGTATGAGGACACCCCAATGTCCATCAGGACACCGTCGAACAGCCCCGGAACGCGGTCAAGGTGGCGGAAATTCTCGGAATGGAAACGCAGGCGGCCCGGGTGGGCGGCGCGCAGCGCGCCGGCGCGCTCGGCGGCGGCGGGATCGCGGTCCAGCGCGTCCACCGTGCAGCGCGGGGCCCGCGCGAGGATCGCCGCGCTGTGGCCGCCCCCGCCGAAGGTGCAGTCCAGGTAGGCGCGCCCGTCCTGCGGAGCGAGGAGCGTCAGGCACTCCTCGAGCAGGACTGGGACGTGGCTGGTCATGCGGCGGTCTGTGAATAAGGTGTGAGCAGTGTAAGTAACTTCTGGATACGCGTCACAGGCCGAGCTCGCGCAGGGCGCGGAGGATCGTGAGCGCGGACTCGGATTCGCGGTCGGCCTTGGGCGGCGTGGGCGAAGCGAGGTGGAAGGTCGTGAAGCCGCCGCGGAAGATCACCTCGTGCTCGAGCTGGGCCTCCTTGACGATGTGCTCGTTGAGCGTGATGCGGCCGGCCTTGTCGCAGGTGACCTGGATGCTGTTCGTCGCGAGCAGGCTGAGCGCGTCCATCTTGACCGGATCGCTCACGGTGACCTGCTGGGCCGCGTCGTGGATGCGCTGCGCCATCGACGGCGGGAAGACCACGATCGAACCCAACGCGGGGTGGTACATCGCGAGGAAGGTCGCTTCCGCGTCGAAACGCCAGGCCGCCGGGATGGTGACGCGGTTCTTCTCATCCAATTTTCCATGATGGATGCCGGTGAAGAGACCGTTGTTGGCGCCAATAGACATTACGTATGGGGAGTTGCCCCCAGATGACCCACTTTTCGCCACACTTCCCCACCCGTCAAGATTTTAGCCCCCGATCGGCCCAATTTCTTGTTCACAGCGCGTCCGGGACGACGCAAATGATTGTTTTCGCTCTTTATTTACGCTAAAATGCTTTCCATCAAGGATTTGTATGTTTTCGTACCCGTCGCCCCCTTCCTGGCCATCCCCTCCCCCGCTCGCGCCGCCCCGGGCGATCGGGCCAGGGCGGTCCCCGGGCGCCCATTGTAGTTGTTTTTCAACTACAAGTTCGGGCCTGCGGCGGTCCGGGAACGAGGGCGAAACTGTTTGCCAACGGCCCCCGGCTGTGCTTTGTGTCCAAGCACTCAACCACGACTCTCGCCCATGAAAACCGCCCTCGCCCTCCTCGCCGCCCTCGTCCTGACCGGATGCTCCACCCAGCTCGGCGTGGACAACTCCCAGAACAACGAAGCTTCCTACTCCAACGTCACCGGCATCCTGACCACCCGCTACACCGCCGACACGAACGCCGTCTTCAACGCCGTCAAGCGCACCATCGACGCGATGCCCGGCACCCTCCGCACCGGCGAGACCGACGAGGTCGGCGCCAACAAGGAACTGCTCAGCGTCGTGGTCTACGCCCGCACCATCGGCGACCTGGAGATCAAGATCACCGTCGAGAAGGCCGAAGACGAGGTCACCAAGGCCGTCTTCACCCAGGTGAAGGTCAAGTACGGCTTCTTCGGCAACCTGCCGGAGAGCCAGAAGATCGTCTCCAAGATCACCTCCAACCTGCGCTAAGCGCCGGGGCGGAACCGCCAAACGGACGCCGCCCAGCCACCCGGCTCGGCGGCGTTCTTTTTTCACCACTCTCCCAATGGGCAACATCCACGGCCACAGTTTCCGCATCACGACCTTCGGCGAAAGCCATGGCCCCGCCCTCGGCGTGATCATCGACGGCTGCCCGCCGCGCGTGCCGTTCGACGCCGCGTTCCTGCGCAGCGAGCTCGACCGCCGCCGCCCCGGCCAGAGCGCCCTGACCACGCAGCGCAAGGAAGCGGACGCCCCGGAGGTCCTCTCCGGCGTCTCGCCCGACGGGCTCACCCTCGGCTCCCCCATCGCGATCGTCATCCGCAACGGCGACCAGCGCCCCCAGGCCTACGCCGAGATGAAGGCCGCCTACCGTCCTTCGCACGCCGACTTCACCTACGACGCCAAGTACGGCATCCGCGCCGTCGAAGGCGGCGGCCGCTCCTCCGCCCGCGAGACCGCGGCGCGCGTCGCCGCCGGCGCCGTCGCCAAGACCGTGCTCAAGCACGCCTGCGGCGCCCGCATCATCGCGTGGGTCGAGAGCGTCGGCGACGTCCGCATGCCCGCCGCCGCCAAGGCGCCCACGCTCAAGCAGGTCGAGGCCACGCCCACGCGCTGCCCGCACCCCGCCACGGCCGCGAAGATCGACGCCCTCATCCGCGAGGCGCGCGCCGACGGCGATTCCGTCGGCGGCGTGATCTGCTGCGTCATCGAGAACCTTCCCGCCGGCCTCGGCTCGCCGGTCTTCGACCGCTTCGAGGCCGACCTCGCCAAGGCCATGCTCTCCCTGCCCGCGACCAAGGGCTTCGAGATCGGCAGCGGCTTCGCCGGCACCGTCCTGCGCGGCAGCGCGCACAACGACGCGTTCGTCCGCAAGGGCGGCCGCATCCGCACCGCGACCAACCGCTCCGGCGGCACGCAGGGCGGCATCACCAACGGCGAGGACGTCGTGTTCCGCATCGCCTTCAAGCCCACCGCGACCGTGCTCAAGCCGCAGAAGACCGTCCGCCCCGACGGCCGCGCCACCGAGCTCAGCGCCAAGGGCCGCCACGACCCGTGCGTCCTGCCGCGCGCCGTGCCCATCGTCGAAGCCATGGCCGCCTTGGTGGCCGTGGACCACTGGATCCGCGACCGCGGACAGAACGCCCCCTTCGGACGCTGCGGACGCAAGGCATGACGCCGCTCATCATCATCCTCGGTCCCACGGGCGCCGGCCGGGCCGACACGGTGCGCGAGCTCGCCGAGAACGCCTGGCCCGAAGGCCGCAAGATCCGCGTCCTGCGCGAAACGCGCGAAGGCGGCGTCGCGCCGGACGCCTGGGAATTCAAGGACGGCCACGCCGTCCTCCCCGCGCCGGGCGACGAGGACGCCGCGATCCTCGTGACCCACGGCTCCCTGCATGTCATCGACCAGATGGAGGCGCTCCACCGGACCATCCGTCCGATGCTGCCCGACGCCGTGTGGCGCGTGGCGCGGATCGTCAGCGTCGTCGACTGCCCCCTCGCGATGAAGCACAAGGCCGTCGAGGAATGGTACCGCGTCTGCGTGCATTTCTCCGACGCCGTCGTCATCAACCGCCGCTGGGAGGTCCCGGGCCAGTGGGTCAGCAAGTTCCTCGAGCCCTACGAGAAGGAGTTCTACCCCTGCCTTTTCTTCAACCTCACCAAGGCCGGGGCCATCGCCAACCCGCCCGCGGTCATCGACGGCGAGCCGTTGCGCCTGACGCACATCTTCGACGACATCGACGCCGTCGACGAGATGGAGTTCGACGAGGACAACCTGCCGGACGAACCGTTCGACCTCGTCCGCCAGGTGGACAAGTATTTCGCGCGGGACGAGCTCGGCCGCCGCAACATCCTCGTCCCCGAGATCGGCGACCTGCTCAGGCAGGAAGGCCGCTGCTGAGGACCGTCCTGATGCGGCCGCTGATCGTCACCTACGCCTGGCTGCTCACCCGCCTTCCCGAAGCGTTCGCCCGTCTCAACGCCGTCCTGATCGGCGAACTGCTCTGGCTCGTCCGCGGCAAGGTGATCCGCCGCAACCTGGCGAAGGGCTTCCCCGACAAGGACGACGCGTGGGTCCGCCGCATCGGCCGCACCTCCTGCCGCCGCACGGCCGAGATGGGGCTCTACTCGATCGCCTCGCCGATGATGCCGGAGGCCGAGGTCCGCGACCGCGTCGTCGTGGACGAAAGCGTGACGAGCGCCGAGCACGGCCTGCCGCCCAAGGGCCTCGGCGCGGTGCTCTTCGTGCCGCACTTCGCCCTGATGGAGATGATGACCGCCGCGACGATGGTCCGGCCGGAGCTGGCGAAACGCGAATGGGTCGTCATCTACCGGCCGCTCGACCAGCCGGCGGCGGAACGCTGGGTCAAGGATGCCCGCGAACGTTTCGGGATGAAGCTGGCGTCGCGCCGCGACGGGTTCGCCCGCTCGATGAAGGCCGTGCGCGAGGGACACGTCGCCGCCATCCTCTTCGACCAGACGACGCAGAGCGGCTCGATCTGGCGGTTCCTCGGCGCGCCGTGCGCGGTCACCGAGCTCCCGGGCATCATCGCGCAGCGCTTCCGGTGCCCCAGCCGCATCTTCTGGTCCGACCGCACCGGCTTCTGGCGCTGCCGGCTCCGCATGGAGGCCCTGCAGGCGACCGACGCGATCGGGCTCACCATCGAGTCCAACGCCTGGCTCGAACGCCAGCTGCGCTCAGGCGACGACGCCTGCGCGAACTGGCTCTGGGCCCACGACCGGTGGAAGCACGGCGGGCACCCGTTCAAGAAACTGGGCGAATAGGCCTCACTGCCTGGCCTCGGCCGGCGGCGCTTCGCCCTCGGGGAGCTTGCGGCGCTTCTTGTCGCCCTTCTCGGCCTCCTTGGCCTCGCCGGCCTTGGCCTTCTCCTTGGCGATCTCGGGGCCGTATTTCTCGCCGAGCTTGCGGATGAACTCCATCCGTTGCTCCGTGGTCAGGCCCTGGATGCGCGCGCGTTCGGCCTTGGCCTCCTCGGGCGACAGCAGCTTGAAATGGTGCTCGAGGACGCGGGAGCCGAAGCCGCCGCGTTCGCGCATGTCCTTCATGATCTTCTTGCGTTCCTCGGGGGTGGCGGACTCGTACTTGGCCAGGTGGGTCGCGAACTCGCGCCGCGACTCGGGCGACATGCGTTCCATCTTCTCGATGGCCGCCCGCATGCGGCTGAGCCGCTCGGGCGGCAGCTCGAGGATCTTGCGGATCGTCTGGATCTCCTCGGCGGTCGGCTCGGCCTCGGGCGGACGGCCGGCGGGCTGCTGGGCGAGGACGACGGCGGCCGTCAGGAACAGGGCCGCGCGCAGGAAGGGCTGCTTCATCGGCTCAGGAACCAGGGGCGTTGAGCACCTCGACCACGCTGGACTTCTCCACCGCGGGCGAAAGGAGCGAAAGCTCGGCGGAAGCGCCGAGCAGGTCGGCGAACTGCGCGGACTCGTCGTGGGCGACGAGGGCCAGCGTCTGGCGGTTGAGCGCTTCCTCGGAAGG
Organism: uncultured Klebsiella sp.; assembly: GCA_964643215.1. Taxonomy (GTDB): domain Bacteria; phylum Verrucomicrobiota; class Verrucomicrobiia; order Opitutales; family UBA953; genus UBA953. The sequence goes on from CAZXSI010000018.1 coordinate 18,372, forward strand.
GGCGGACAGCGTGAGGACGGCGACGAGGCAGGCGGCGGCGGCCGTGGCCACCGTGCTCCAGCGGAGGACGACGCGGCGGCGGCGGTCGGCGCGCACGGCCACGACGACGCGGTCGGCGAAGCCGGGGACGGCCACGGAACGGCCCCGGCCGAGCGAAGCGGCGAGTCCCTGTTCGAAGGTGTGGTCAGGCTTGTCCATGGCTCAGTTCATGGGGTTAAACACCGCCGGGAGCGGCAAGTTGCACGGTTCATTCGTTTCCATAGAAGTCCTTGAGGAGCTCGCGGAGGCGGCTCCGGGCCCGGTGGATCCAGGTCTTCACCGAGGAGACGGGCACGCCCATGATCTCCGCGATGTCCTCGTAGGGCAGCTCCTGCTGGACGACCAGGAGGATGGCGGTGCGCTGCTCGGGGGGCAGCTGGGCGATCGCGCGCTGGAAGGCCTCGTCGAGCTCGGCGACGCGGCGGGCGGATTGCTGGGACGAGTCGCCCGGCTCCGCGGCGAACTCCAGCGCGGTGGTGGGCTTGCGTCCGCGGCGGCGCCACTCGTTCAGCACGAGGTTGTGGGCGATGTGGATCAGGTAGGTGCTCAGCTTCGCCTCCGGGCGCCAGCGGGCGGCCGCGCGATGCAGGCGGATGAAGACCTCCATCGCCAGCTCCTCGGCGGTGGCGAGCGAGCCGACCTCGCCGCGCAGGTAACCGACCAGGCGCGCATGGTGGCGATGGACGAGCAGCCGGAGGGCGTCGTCGTCGCCGGCGGCGACCAACGCCATCAGCCGCTTGTCGTCCTCGTCGTCGGGGAGCGTGGGCTCATCCTGGGACATCGCTTCGATAGAACTCCGGGGAGGGGGGTGAAGTTACGCCGAACGGGGGCGGACGGCGAAGGCGCGCAAGGTGCGCAGCAGGAACTGCTCGAACGCGGCCACGACCTGGTAGTTCAGTTCCATGCGGTGGCGGGCGTCCTCGAGGTAGCCGACGGCCAGGGCGACCTGCTCGGCGCAGCCGGGGTGCGTCCGGCCGACGAGACGGAGCTTCTCCTCGACGGAGACCAGCATCCGGGCGCGGACGCCGCGGCGCAGGGACTCCTCGTAGGCGAGCTCGGCGTCGTCCTCGTCCTCGTCGGTCGGCGGCGGCGGCGGCGCGGACTTCAAGGCCTCGTCCACGAACAGTTCCAGCAGGACCTCGAACCGCGCGCACAGGGCGTAGAGCGGGATGAAGACCTCGGAGACGCGGGCGTCGGGCGTGGCCGGCCCCTTCGCCATGCGGGCGAGCAGCTTCTCCATCTCCCGCAGCCAGTCGGCCCAGGAAGGATCGGCGAGCGCGGGCGCCTCGCCGGCCACGTGGAAGCGCAGGCAGCGGCTGAGGATCGTCGGCAGGACGCGGTAATAGTTCGCCGTCTGCAGGACGATGAGCGTGCCGGGCGGAGGCTCCTCGAGCGTCTTGAGGAAGGCGTTGGCGGAATCGGACTGGAAACGGTCCGGTTCGTTGACGACGACCACGCGGCGCGAGGTCAGCGACGTGAGGCGCAGCGCGGCCACGACCTCCAGGGTGTTGTCGATGGTGATGCGGCGCGATTTCTTCGCCGGCCGGAGGACGCGGCAATCCGGGTGGGCGAGCGGGTCGGGCTCGCCCAGATGCAAGGCCGCGAGCTGCTCGGCGGCGCGCGCGAGCAAGGCGCCGTCGGCGCCGGTGAGGAGCACGGCGTGGGGCATGCGGCCTTCGGCGCGGGCGCGCGCGAGGACCTTCAGGACCGGGAGGTCGGCGAGGTCAGCGGAAGCGGCGGGCGACTTCATGCCAGACCTCCTCTTCGACGGCTTCGGGCGGACGGGCGGCGTCGACCACGAAGAACCGGCCGGGTTCTTCCTTCGCCAAGGCGTGATAGAGCGCGCGGACCTGCCGATGGAACTCGGCCCCCAGGACCTCGAAGCGGTCCGCCTGGCCCTGGTCGCGCACGGAGGCGCGGCCGAGCCCGCGGGCGGGATCGAGGTCGAGCAGGATGGTCAGGTCGGGGCGGACGGCGCCGCAGGCGAGCCGGTTGGCGGCTTCGATGAGGGCGCGGTCGAGGCCGCGGCCGCCCGCCTGATAGGCCACGGTGGAATCGATGAACCGGTCGCAGAGCACGACCTGGCCGGCGGCCAACGCCGGCGCGATGACGTCGGCCACGAGCTGGGCGCGACACGCGGCGAAGAGCAGCGCCTCGGCGGCCGGCCGGATGACGGAGCCCGGCTGCTTGAGGACGTCGCGCATCTTCTCGCCGAACGGGGTGCCGCCGGGTTCGCGCAGGCTCAGCACGTCGGACCCGGCGGCGCGGAGACGTCCCGCCAGGCGGGTCAGCTGCGTGGACTTGCCCGCGCCCTCCCCTCCCTCGAACGTGATGAATTTACCCGCGAACGGCATACGTCCCCAAGATGCCCGCCACCAAGCCCAAGGCGAGGAGAGAAACCTGCCGCGCACAAAAAGGCCCGGCATCGGCCGGGCCTGGCGAGGGCGTCGCGCCGACGGTTCAGACGCCGGTCGGCGTCGGGTTGACCTGCTTCTGCTCGACGGTGCGATCCACGTTGTCGGTGATCTTCTTGAGGGTCTCGTCGAGCGTGGAGCTGCCGCCGGTGGTCGTGTTCATCGGCGCGCCCGGGGAGCCGACCTTGTCTTCCTTGGCGACGGTGTCGCTGACCTGGGAATCGGAGATGACCGTGCCGAAGCCCTTGTTGGGCGCGCCGCCGATGCCGCCGCCGAAGATCTGGGCGCGGGTCGGCATCGTCAGGCCCATGGCGTTGATGGTCGTGGAGACCTCGACGGGCAGCGTGGAGTTGGCGCCGAGGAGCGAGGCGATCGCGGCCATGTCCTCGGCCGGAATCGGGTACAGCATGATCTGGACGGGCTTGGAAAGCAGGGCGAGGGTCGCGGCCGAAGGCGCGGGGGGCGGCGGCGTGCCCGGCGCGGCGGCGGCGCGGGCGAGGCTGTTGACCAAGGCGGCGGAAGGCACGGCGCTGGCCATCTGCATGCCGGGATCGACGGTCACGGGACCGGCGTTGGAACTGTACACGGTGGTCTCGACGGAACCGCGGATGCAATCGACGACGACGCGCCCGATGCCGTCCGGGCCGACGCGATACTCGACGGTGAAGACGGTGCCGCGGATACGCACCAGGCCGGCGGGCGTCTTGACGGTGAAGGTCGAAAGGGCGTTGAGCTTGCGGACCTCGCCGATGATCTTGCCGCGCGGGACCTCGAGTTCGGTGACGGACGGGCTCGGGTCCTTCTCGATCTGGCGATACGGATCGATGATGCCGGCGGAAGGAACCTGCCGGAACGTGCGGAGCTCAAGCAGGGTGTTCGGCGTGAGCACGACGGAGGCGCCGTTGGAGAAGACGAGTTCGGCGGTGGAATTCACGCCGGTCTCGACGAGCGAACCTTCCTGGAAGAACGCGCCGTTGGCGAGGGGCTTGCGCTGCGCCTTGGCGTCGATGAGGGTGACCGTGCCGCTGACCTTGCCGACCTGGACCTTGCCGGTCTGGAGGGCGGCGGAGGACAGGATAGGCAGGAGCGCAAAGGCGACCATTCCCAGGTGCTTGAAAAAGGAACTCATGGAGACTGTGGGGAGACGGAAAACTAACCCAGGCGGGAGGCGAGGCAACCCCTTTAAAACAAAAAGACCCCCGAAAACAGGGGTCTTTGTTCACAGCCGGATCGGCCGACTTCAGGCCGTGACGTACTTCTCGAGGCGGCGCTGGACGGCGATCGCCGAGAGCTGCGCGTACTTCGGAAGTCCTTGATCGTACGGGAGTTGCAGTTCCCCTTGGATGAGCGGGAGAGCGTAGCGCACGAAGTCCGGGTGGATGGACATCTTGTCTTCGCCGATCCACTTCTCGGGGAAGGCCTTCACGCCGTTGGCGATCTGGTCGAGCGGGGCGAGCATCGTCTGGACGGCGTAGTTCTCCTTTTCGGAGCGGGTGAGGATCACCATCTTGCCGGACTCGCCTTCGAGGGCGGCCTTGACGGCGGCGCCGCCGCAGAGCTCGGCTTCGTCCACGTCGGTCTTGGAAGCGTTGTGCGAGGCGGCGCGCTGGGTGATGCCGAGCTTGGAGGAGCGGGCCTTGACGCCGTCGAAACGGGACTCGACGAGCGTGCGGAGGTATTCGCCGGCGCCGCCGAGGACGGCGTGGCCGAACGCGTCGGTGCTGGAGGTGTCGGCGCCGAGGTAGTTGCCGGTGGCGTCCTGGACGCCTTCGGAGACGACGACGAAGCAGTGGCCGTTGGACTTGAGGACCTCCTCGACGCGGCGGATGAAGTTGTCGGCGTTGAAGGCGACTTCCGGCAGCAGCACGATATGCGGCGCGGTGTTGTTGTAGTGGGTGTTCTTGACGGACTTGTCGTCGCCCTTGTCGCGGCGGTGGGCGAGGACGGACGAGGCGGCGAGCCAGCCGGCGTTGCGGCCCATGACCTCGAGGATCGAGACGAAGTCGTTCTGGCCCATGGCGGCGTTGTCGAGGGCGGTCTCGCGGATGGTCACGCCGATGTGCTTGGCGACCGAGCCGAACCCGGGGCAGTGGTCGGTGAGGGGCAGGTCGTTGTCGATGGTCTTGGGCACGCCGACGACGCGGAGCTCGTAGCCGCGCTCCTTGGCGAGGGCGTCGATCTTGGCGGCGGTGTCCTGGGAGTCGTTGCCGCCGATGTAATGGAAGTAGCGGATGTTGTGGGCTTCGAAGACCTGGAGGATACGGTCGAAGTCTTCGGCCTTCTTCACCTTGTAGCGGCAGGTGCCGAGGGCGGCGCCGGGAGTGTGGCGGAGGGCGCGGAGGGTCTGCTGGGATTCGGCCGCGAGGTCGACGAGCTGCTCGTGGAGCACGCCTTGGATGCCGTTGAGGCCGCCGTAGATCTCGACGATCTCGTCCTCATGCTTGAGGGCTTCCGAGATCACCCCGGCGAGGCTGGCGTTGATGACAGGGGTCGGACCGCCGCTCTGCGCGACGAGAAGGTTGCCAATGAGGGGAGAAGACATGGGAGTGAACGAGTTGAAAAGTGGGTTGTGGGAAGCCCTCCCCCCCTTGGCAACACGGAAAACCCTCCCCTGCCCGCACCCCCCGCCTTAGGCCTACAAAATGCGTCCGGCTTTGACCTGGGCGGACTCCGGCACCTTCCGGGTCCAGTCCGCGGCCTGCTTCACGAACGCGTCCACCTGGGCGCCCGCGGAACCGGTCAGCTCGCCGGCCTTGGTGACGGCGTCGAGGAGGACGGACTTGGGGAGACGGAGGCGGCTGTCGCCTGCGAGGCGGTCGACGAGGTCGTTGCGCTCGACCTTGCCGGAGCGGAGATCCTTGGCGACGGCGACGGCGTGTTCCTTGATGGCCTCGTGGGCCTCCTCGCGGCCGGCGCCGGCCTTGACGGCTTCCATGAGGAAGGTGGTCGTGAGCAGGAACGGGAGGTAGTGGCGCGACTCGCGCTCGATGACGGGGCGGTTGACCTCCATCTGGCCGAGCACGGTGAGGAAGGCCTCGAAGAGCCCGTCGATGGCGAGGAAGGCGTCGGGCAGGAGCACGCGGCGCACGACCGAGCAGGAGACGTCGCCTTCGTTCCACTGTTCGCCGGAGAGCGAGGCGGCCATGGCGAGATGGCCGCGCAGGATCACGTGGAAGCCGTTGATGCGCTCGCAGGTGCGGGCGTTCATCTTGTGCGGCATGGCGGACGAACCGACCTGGCCGGGCAGGAAGCCCTCGCTGGCGAGCTCATGGCCGGCCATCAGGCGGAGGGTCTTGGCGAAGGACGACGGGCCGGACGCGGCGGCGAGCAGCGCGGCGACGACTTCCATGTCCATCGAACGCGGGTAGACCTGGCCGACGGCGCCGAGCGAGTGCGGGATGCCGAGGTGCACGAGGACGCGGCCTTCGAGCTGGGCCACCTTCGCGGCGTCGCCGGAGAAGAGCGTGAGCTGGTCGAGCTGCGTGCCGACGGCGCCCTTGAGCCCGCGGGCGGCGAAGGCCGCGAGCGCGGCGTCGACCTGCGCGATCCCGCGGAGGCATTCCTCGCCGAACATCGCCCAGCGCTTGCCGACGGTGGTGGGCTGCGCGGCGACGTTGTGCGTGCGGGCGGCGATGAGGACGTCGCGGTCGGCCTGCGCGCGGCGGGCGAGCGCGGCGAGCGCGGCCACGCCCTTGGCGCGGACGAGCTGGAGCGAACGGAAGACCTGGAGCTGCTCGACGGATTCGGTGAGGTCGCGGCTGGTCAGGCCCTTGTGGACGTGCTGGTGGCCGGCGAGGGCGCAGAACTCGTCGATGCGCGCCTTGACGTCGTGACGGGTCTCTTCCTCGCGCTTGCGGATGGAGTCGAAGTCGACCCGGTCCTTGGCCTTCTCGTAGGCGGCGAGGGCTTCGGCGGGGATGTCGAGGCCGAGGTCGCGCTGGGCCTTCATGACGGCGATCCAATATTCGCGCTCGAGGACCACGCGGCCGCGGGTGGACCAGACGGCCCTCATCGCCGGGGAGGCGTAGCGGTCGGCGAGGACGTTAGGGACGTTGTCGGATTCCATCGTTTTGAGGGGAATTCATATCACGCGGAACGCTTCACGGCAAGCGCTCGGAGGAACAACGCGCGGACGGAGGACTCGTCCTCGCCGCGGTTGGAGGCGTCGAAGCAGTCCGCGCAGGCGAGCTGGAGGTCGACGAGCTCGGCGAGCGTGTAGCGGGCGGCGCCCGGGGCGACCTTGTTGCTCACGTACCAGGCGTTCTGCGAGAAGAGGTTGGCCGTGGACTTCGCGGCGGACCCGAAGGTCGGGCCATGGCGGCCGCTCGCGGTCTCGAACTGGCCCTTCGGCAGGCCGGCGTCGCCCAGGCGGAAGTCGCCGGAGTCGGCGAGGCAGCGGATCTGGATGAGGAGACGCAGGCGGTTCTGCAGGGCGGTGAGCAGCGGACGGCTGGAATCCTCGTTGAAGAAATAGCGGTCGAGGGACTCGAGGCCCCACCTGAGGTCGCGCGCGGCGAGCGCCTCGATGGGCTCGAAGAAATCGCCCTCGCCGAAGGTCGGCACGAGCAGGTGCACGTCGGCCTCCTTGACGGTGCCGCCGGGGCCGACGTAGGTGGCCAGCTTCTCGCATTCGCCGAGCACGAGCCGCGTCGACTGGCCCACGCGGCCGACGAGCACCTCCGGCACGCCGCGGTCGCATTTGACGCCGAGGGACTTGAAGCGCTCGACGGCCAGCGCGACCTGCGCGTCGGCCTGCGCGTCGCCCTTGTCGAAGGGGCCCTTGGACCCGGCGGCGTGCAGGATGAAGTCGGTCGCCGCGGGCTTGAGGTTGGCGAGGTCCTTGCGGCGGCCGTCGTAGGGCGTGGCGGAGATGACGATCGAGACCGCCGGATCGGCCTCGAGGGCGGCCTTGAGCATGTTCGCGAGGCTCTCCTTCGACTCCTCGGACCGGGCCTGGACCGAATCGGACACGAGGTTGAGGTTGCGGAGCCAGATGACGCGCTTGCTGCCGAACATCGCGAGGGTCTTCACCGAGTCGACGAACTGCGTCTCGATCGTCCGGGCGTCGTCCACGCGGATGATCTGGCCCGAGATGACCTCGGCCTCGGCGTCGGCGCCGGCGGCCTTCGTGGCCTTCTCGAAGCAGGCGCGACCGTCCTGATCGACGAGGAACTCGTCTTTGCCTGCGATGATGGCGAGATAGCCGGGCACGCGCCTAATCTCCCGCCCCGCGCCCTCGTGGCAATCCTTTGTCATTCGCAGGCCGAAGGCCTGAGGTAGGGGCGCCACTGCGTGGCGTCCGTCCGCCGATTAAGCCGAGGTAGCAGGCAAATGTGCTATTCCGGATGATTTTGCCCAACGGACGCGACGCAGTCGCGCCCCTGCCCACAGGCCGCCCTCAGGCCCCGTGGATCAGGTCTTCGACGCGGTATTTGTTGAGCTT